>JAZLBB010000111.1:0-3421 GCA_045613465.1 Candidatus Egerieisoma sp. | reverse complement strand
GCAATGATACTATAGCGTCTATAGGGTTATTAGTCAGGAACATATCGATATATTTATCTGTCAGATCGGTGAAGTCTGTTCCACCGTCAGACAGTGCTGAAGAGATCGACCAGAGAGAAGCTGCAAGCTGCTGCACTGCAGAAGCGTTGATAACATATCTCTTTGTCATAGTCGCTAAGTCGCCTATGTTGTTAAAAACAGTCTGCGTATTATATGTGTTTTCAGGCGAAGGCGGAGGTCTTGAAGGATCATAATTAGACTGAGAGGCAGTCTTCCATATGTAGTTAGGCGCTGCAGTATTACCAGAGCCTTTTGTGTATGTACCGTCAGTGTAGCCGTTGCTTTTAATGACGCCAAGACACATCTTTTCATCTGTCCACCGGTCTTCATCTCTTCCTGCATCTGCTAAGTCGTATACGTCATCTGAGAAAAAGAGACCGTATCCGGCTGCAGTCTTTCTGAGCATTTCCAGATTTTCTTCGATATCACCTTCAAGCTCACACCAGAAACTCTTCAGACCTGCAGTCGAAGTAGTATCAGTCTTGAATCCTGAGTTTACATACTTAGTACCGAGTAAAATTCCTGAAGTAGCTGACACACCGCCTGTACCGTCAAGTTTCTGGTTTCCTATCTGCGCTATAACATTTGGTGTGTTAGTCACACGAGATCCTGCAGGAGCATGCCCGAACAGAGGCATATAATTCCAACTGTTCTTGTAATAGTTTGCAATGGGCTGCCAGAGATGTTTTTCTGATATACTGCCCCAAGAATCATTAAAACGTAAATTACATGATGTATCAGGAACAAAACACTGGTTAACTCTTCTTGAATTGCTATATGTACCGTCTATATTGCTTCTGATATACACGTCAAGAAAAGCTGCGATAATAGGATGTCCATGTCTCCATAATTCAGTCTGTGATTCATACCAGTGCAAAGACTTAGGATTTACTTCGATATTCTGAGGAAGACCTGTTTTAGTGTCGTATGTACCGTCGAAATAATAGACCATGATAACACCAAAAAGAGATCTTATACCAAAATCTCTCCAATAGCTCATGTATAAATTGATATTGACATTATTAAGATGTGTATTGGTATCATAGCCTGCATTATCATCATATCCACCGCCTACGTAATACAGGAATCTTGTAGGGTATGAATTACTGTACATAGGATTAGTAATAATAGCTGTGAGAGCAGATGTTCCTGTTGTAGTAGGTCTGTCATGCATGTAAGAATAACAATTTATGAAGCAGATAGGCTGAGGATCATTTTTCTTCTGCTTGTAAAGCCATGCCTCATCACGTCTTGGAGGCAGAAAGTTGTAACTATCGCTTATTGGATCTGCGAAGGCGTCTGTTCCTACTGCTCCTATGTCATTAAGAGGAAGATCCGGATTTGCAAGCGCTGTATAGCAGATGCTCTGATCTAAAGGGTGATTGAAATCCCAGAAGCCATGACTTGCATTCAGATAACCAATGTATAAGGCTTCATTGACGATTCTTCCACCGGTGGGATTAGTGCCTAATGCACTCATATCATTTTTTACAAAAGGGGGAAAGTCTTCATAGTCAGTATCTTCAAGATCTGCAGCGCCTGTTCGGGCGTTCATTGTATCATATTCTGCATAAGGACTTCCCCATATAGCCGAATCAACATTCATGGTGTAGGTGCACCTCCCACTACTGTCAGTAAGTAACTGTATTCTGCATCAGTATCGAAGCTCTGTGACGTTTCAGGCAATACTATCGAAGTAACTATCTTTGATGTAGGATTTACAGGAAGATTTTTATCAATTATTCTTGTGGGCTGTCCGATATTCTCAGCTCTGATTATAGTGCATTCTGTAGCAAGTATAGCAGATGCAAAGCTCTGCCTTACATCTACCTCACAGTGCAGCTCTAACCTTTGAGCAGTGTTTATCTTATTAGTTGTGATATAATAATATCTGTCATAGGTATCACAATAAAGATAATTTGCTGTCATGTATGTAGCGTCTACAGCTATTTCAAAAACAGGTGATAAAAGATCTATTTTGTCAGTGTTTTCGATAGTGATCGGTGTTACACTGAGCAACGTTGCATCTGTTGTTTTATCAAGCTTTCTGGGATCTGTTGCAGTGCTGTATAATGTAATTGTCATAGGCATTCACCGCCTAACTCACCTACATAGAAAGTATAGGTATGGAGAAAGTCTTCTACGTACTGCTGCAGCAGTGAATCTCTGTAAAGATCTATAGTCTTTTTGATATTATCTGCAGGAGAGCCATGCACATAACCTTCCTTTGTCATGTTGAGACTATGTATATAATCAGCCGTGTATGTTGTATCACCCTGCGTCATTGTAGTTGTCTGATGCTGTACTGTAGTTGTTTTCTTGTTAAGCTCTTCATTAGCAGCTGTAACATGTGTGGTCGTACTGCCTGTTTCAATTCGTTTGGATTCAAGTCTGTCAGCAGTGCTGTCAAAAGTCGTTGTGTAATTCGAATTTGTCGGAGGACTGCCTGCTGTAGCACCTTCAGTCGTTTCATAATCGTATTTCTGCTTTACAGTTGTGGTCTTGTCTCCGTCATTTTTGAGCTTCATCTCTGTCTCTCTTAGCATATAGTCTGTCGAAGGATCGTATTCAGATCTGATCGCTGCATAAGCTGTCTGAATATCTGCAGCTCTGTAACTAAGCCATTGTGTCCAACGTACAGCAAAGTATGTTTTCTGATAATCGATATCCCCTTCAGGCAGATACATATATCTTCTCATGTACTGCATGAAGATCTCAAAAACATCTTCACCGTTGCATACATCTTCTATTGCAAAGTTCTCTTCGATGAAGTAATCACTCATTTCCGAGAGTATCACTTCCAGCTGTACCGGTGTTTTCTTCAGGATCATTATTATCACTTCCTTCCTCTATATTATCAGCTTCTGCTTCGAGCTTTTCAGCTTCAGCTTCAAGCTTTTCAGCTTCAGCTTCTAGCTTCACAGCTTCTGCTTCAAATTTACCAGCCTGCGCTCCCTTCTGAGAAGCTTCAGATTCAATTCTGAGAGCCTCTGCAGCATTCATAGTATATTCTATACGGCTTCGGTCAAGCTGCTTCTGAAGCACGTCAGAGGGTTTATATTCAAAGTCGAATTCTATACCGTCTATCTTTTTCATGAAAGCAGCTGCTCTTTCAAAGCCTTCACGCCTGCACCTTATTTCATCTTCTATCATGAAAGTGCTTAAAGCGTCCATGTCATGCAGCTCTTCCTGCAGATTCTGACTGTTTTTGGCTGTAGATGTAAAAGGCAAGCCTCGAAGAGTTGCAAAACGTCTGAGTATCTGTTCTGAATGCTGATCAAAAAAGTGAAGCTTATTGACTGCAGTTTCATCTGTAAGTCTCAAAACATTGTCGTCAAGTGTCTTATGACCGTCCTGCAGC
>JAZLBB010000110.1:0-1027 GCA_045613465.1 Candidatus Egerieisoma sp. | reverse complement strand
CTGGTAAAATGGGTTTCAGAGGTTCTAAAAAGAACACTCCTTATGCAGCTCAGGTTGCTGCAGCAGATTGTGCTAAAGTAGCTTTCGATTTAGGATTGCGTAAAGTAAAGGCTTATGTTAAAGGTCCTGGTGCTGGTCGTGAGTCTGCTATCCGTACTATTCACGGTGCAGGTATTGAGGTAACTGAGATCATTGACGTTACTCCACTTCCACACAACGGTTGTAGACCAAAAGGTCGCCGTAGAGTATAATTCCTAATGTTTAAACTTAAATAAGATTTAATATGGCAAGATATACTGGGCCTTCTACAAAAATTGCCCGCAAATTTGGTGAGCCAATCTTTGGTCCTGATAGAAGTTTTGAGAAGAAAAATTATCCTCCAGGACAGCACGGTTTGGCTAAGAAGAGAAAAAAATCTTCTGAGTACGGAATCCAGCTAAAAGAGAAACAGAAAGTAAAATATACTTACGGTTTGTTGGAGAGACAGTTCCGTAACCTATACGAGAAAGCAGCTAAAATGAAAGGTAAAACAGGTGAGAACCTTATCTTGTTGCTAGAGTCTCGTTTGGATAACATTGTTTACAGAATGGGTATTGCTCCTACACGTGCAGCTGCAAGACAGCTTGTATCACACTGCCACATTGTGTTGAACGGTGAGACTATGAACATCCCTTCAACTCTTGTAAAACCAGGTGATGTTATTGGTGTAAGAGAAAGATCTAAGAGCCTAGAGGTTGTTCAGGAGAGCTTGGCAGCTTCAGCAAACAAATATTCATGGTTGGAGTGGAACGCAGCTTCTGTTTCAGGTAAATTCTTGAATATGCCTGAGAGAACTGAGATTCCTGAGGCTATCAACGAGCAGCTTATCGTTGAGTTGTACTCTAAATAATGAATTCTTGCTTATAAGCGTAACACTAATAAAAATTAAAGAAAATGGCAATTTTAGCATTTCAAAAACCGGATAAGGTAATAATGCTCGACTCAACCGAGACCTTTGGTAAATTCGAATTCAGACCTTTGGAGCCTG
>JAZLBB010000109.1:0-23483 GCA_045613465.1 Candidatus Egerieisoma sp. | reverse complement strand
CTTCCTAGAAGACTTACCGGTACTTCTCTTAAATTCCAGAAAAAGGTTGCTCAGGCAGTTAAACGCGCAAGACACCTTGCATTGCTACCATACGTAACAGATTTATTGAAATAAGGAGGACAGATAGATGGAAATTATACTTAAACAGGATGTGGCTAACTTGGGTCACAAAGATGATATCGTAGTAGTAAAGAACGGCTACGCAACTAACTATCTTATTCCTCAGGGAATGGCTATCATGGCTACTCCATCTGCAAAAAAAGTACATGCAGAGAACATGAGACAGAGAGCTCACAAAGAGGCTAAATTCAGAGAGGATGCACAGGCTTTGGCTGCTACACTTGAGGGTGTACAGGTGACTGTAGCTACTAAAGTTAGCGCAACTGGCAAAATCTTTGGTTCAGTTAACAACATTCAGGTTGCTGAGGCTCTTGCTCAGAAAGGTTTTGAGATTGACAGAAGAAACATCACTATTGTTGATGCAGCTAAACTACAGGAGCTTGGTATCTACGATGCAACTGTAAAATGCTACAAAGACATCAAAGCTACTATCAAAGTAGAGGTTGTTGCTGAGTAATTTCTTCAATGCATAATAAAAAAGGATAATCCAAACGGGTTATCCTTTTTTTTGTCCCTAAACGGGTTGCCTTTTTTATCCTTATTCAAGAACGAACTTGCAATTTACTGTAATATTCAGACTTTTCTTGGTAACCTCAAGCTCTACAGTTTCTTCAGTGGCTGCTGAATCTGCTACTCTTGCCGTGCTGTAAGCAACTGTCATCAAGCGTGCATTTGAAGCGGAGTTGAATGAGTAATAGTTCTGGATGTATACAGCTTTTCCCGCTTTGCCTCCTACAGCTTCTGCAAGGATGATTGCATTTTCCTTAGCTTTTTGAGCGGCTTCTACAAGGAGCTGGTTTTTTATGGCTCTTTCAAGAGAGTCGGAAATAGACACTTTTTGTATTGCACATTTGGATATATCAATCCCTTTCAACGCTTGAATTGCATCCGATGCCATTTTAGCTGTTGATACTTTTAATGTATAGTTTTTAGAGATAAAGATATTGTCTTTCTTTAATGTGTTTTCCTTAAGAGTGCTTCCCATATTGTTTACAGTGAGGGCACCTTTTGTTTCTATTCCCAAGGAACCTAGAGTTTTTATCATCTTCTTTTCCTGCTCATCGACAGATACTTTTCCTTTGTTGTCTTTCTCATTGATGGTTATGGAAATGAAAATTTCGTCGGGAGTAACCTCTTTGTTCAGAGATACTGAGGTTTCAATGGTATTATTCTGGTTTTGAGCAAGTACTGGTCCAACACTTATGAGTGAAATCAGTACAAAAAGGTAAATTTTCTTCATTCTTTTAATTGTTAAATTAGTAATGTGATAAAATCAAATTGTATGCCAGAAAAAATATAGAAAAGTAAACAAGAAATGATAATTATGGTTAATTTTGGGGAGATTTAAAAACTGAAGAAGATGATGAGAAAAATGATTTTAACTGTAGTGCTAACCCTGGTTGCAGTGCTGGGATTTGCACAAGTAAATCCTCAAGCTCCGCTTGAGTTGGATAAAAAAGTGCTTACCGGTAAGCTTGATAACGGACTTACATATTATGTAATGCATAACGAGAAACCTGCACAGAGAGCAGATTTTTATATAGTTACAAATGTGGGTGCTGTGCAGGAGACTCCAGATCAGGATGGCTTGGCCCACTTCCTTGAGCATATGTGTTTCAATGGTACCAAACATTTTCCTGGTAAGGGTATAATATCTTATATGGAGAGTATAGGTTGTGCTTTTGGTGCAAACATTAATGCCGGAACAGGTTATGAGATGACATCATATATGCTCAACAATGTGCCTGTTACCAGAGAGGGCATCATTGACAGTTCATTGCTTATCCTTTTTGACTGGTCAGCATTTGTAACCAACGATCCTGCAGAGATTGATGCAGAGCGTGGCGTTATCCTTGAGGAGAAACGTACCCGTGACGGTTACCAATGGAGACAGCAAGTGGCACTTATGAAGACCTTGTTCAAAGGTTCAGCTTTGGAGAATGTGTCCCTTATTGGTTCTGAGGAGAACTTGAAGAACTTCAAGCCTGAGTCTCTTGTGAATTTCTATAAAACATGGTACAGACCAGACATGCAGTCTATCATTGTAGTTGGAGATATTGATGCAGAGGCGGTTGTAGGGAAGATTAAGGATTTGTTCGGACAGTTGCCTAAGGCAGAGAACCCTAAGGCAAAAGAGCCTGTTGTTGTTCCCGATAATGCATCACCTATTGTAACCATCTTCACCGACAAGGAGAACAATTCTACAGGTGTAATGTTGGCTGCAAAGAGTCCTGCAATCCCTATGCAGTACCGAGGCTTGGGTCTTGCAATGTTGAATGACCTTATGGAGAGCCTTGTGAGCAGTATGGTAAATGAGAGATTGGGCGACATTGCCAGAAAAGCTGATGCTCCATTCCTTGGTGCAAGCTTTGGCTTTGGCAACATGAGCAATGACCTTCATGCCCTTATGGCAGATGTATCTTCAAAGGACGGAGAGGCAATTCCTGCATTTACTGCCCTTATGACAGAGTTGGAGAGGGTCAAGAGATATGGTTTTACTCCCGACGAGTTTGACCGTGCAAAAACCAATATCCTTAAGAGATACGAGACTGCAAAGAACAATGCGGAGAGTCGTCAGAATCCGCAATTTGTAAATGCTTTCATAAGCCACTTTACACAGGGCAAGCCATATATGGATCCTGAGTATGCATACAATACTGTACAGCAGTATCTTGCAATGCTTTCACCTGATATGCTCAATATGGTTGCAAAACAGCTTTATGGCGACAATAATCTGGTATTGTTCTATACAGCTCCTGAGAAAGAGGGTTTGGCAGTTCCAACTGAGGCAGAGCTTACAGCGGTACTTGCTGCAGTTAAAACAGCAGAGATTGAGGCTCCTAAAGCTACTGTAACAAACGAGCCTTTGATGGATGCAGCGGCGCTTGCAGGATCAAAAGTAAAGAAAGAGGAAGCCGGTGAGTTCGGAACAACCGTATGGACACTTGAGAACGGCATGCAGATTATTGTAAAACCTACTGAGTACAAGAAGGATGAGGTAATGATAAAGACTGTAGCCAACGGTGGCCGTTCAATTTTGGCAGATGAACTTATGCCTTCATTTGAGAGCAACATTTTTGCTACATATCTTAACGGAAGCGGTGTGGGCAAATTCCCTAAGAGCCAGTTGAACAAGATGCTTACAGGTAAAGTTGCAAGGGTATCCCCTTATATAGGAGAGCTTGAGCACGGTGTTACAGCAGGCGGTTCCCCTAAAGATCTTGAGACAATGATGCAGCTGATGTATCTGTTCTATACCGCTCCACGTTTTGAGCCTTCTGAGTTTGAGGCAGGATTTAACCAGGTGAAGGCAATTATCCCTAATCTGCTTAAACAGCCAGATATGGTATTCTCAAAAGTATTGCAGGAGACAATGTTGAGCAATTCGCCAAGAAGGCCGTTCATCTCGGAGGAGATGCTTGAGAAGGTAAGCATTGAGAACATAAAGAAAGGTTATACCCAGCTTATGGCAGACCAGACAGGCCTGAAAGTATACATTACCGGTAATGTAAACCTTAATGAACTTAAGCCTATGGTTGAGAAATATATAGGTTCGCTTCCTGCACTTTCAAGAAAAGGTACATCTTGGGTAGATGAGGGAATCCAGGCACCAAAAGGTATTCAGAAGAACCATTTCACTACCCCTATGGAGACACCTAAAACATCTGTAGCCATCGTTTACAACGGTGAAATGGAGAAAAACCTTGAGAACGACATAAGAATGTCTGTTCTTAGCAGTGTGCTTGACCAGCTTTATACCAAGACTATCCGCGAGGATGAAGGCGGTACATACGGCGTAAGCACAATGGCAGAGGTGGGTGGTGAACCAAGACCTGAGTTTGTAATCATGATTATCTTTGATACAGATCAGGCCAAGGCTCCTAAACTTATTGAGCTTGCAAAACAGGGCTTGAAGGATATTGCCCAGAATGGACCTAACGCTGAGTATGTTACAAAAGCAAGGGAGAACATGATAAAGGCATTCCCTGAGAAACAGATCCATAACAACTACTGGCATAATCTTGCATACCAGTGGTACTCACGCGGCAGAAACAACTTCAACAACTACATTGAGACTGTGGAAAAAGTTGCTACCCCTGAGTCAATCCAGAAACTTGTCCAGGAAATCCTTTCACAGGGCAATGAGCTTGAACTTGTGATGAACCCTGCAGAGTAAAACAGGTAGGGTGAAAAATAAAACTGTCGGGAAAATGATTTTCTTCCCGACAGTTTTTTGTTTGTAGCCTACGCTGAGGCTGTTCCCAGATTGTCTGGTTATACGATTAAACCTGCGTATTCGCCCAAGAATTTGCCTTTCTCCAAAGTATGTACACCGTTTACAATTACGTGCTCTATGCCTGGAGAGTACTGGTGAGGGTTCTGGTATGTACAAGCCTCTGCAATAGTCTGAGGGTTGAAGATAGTGATGTCAGCTGCATAGCCAGGAAGAAGCAGACCTCTGTCTTTCAAACCAATTCTTGATGCAGGAAGAGCAGTACATTTGTAGATTGCGGTCTGAAGATCGCAAATCTTGTCCTCTCTAATGTATTTGCCAAAGAATCTTGGGAATGTTCCATACGATCTTGGGTGAGGAATCTCTTTGCTCAGCTCGCCTGTTGGTGAGTATACGCTTCCGTCTGATGCTGGCATTCCAAGTTCGTGGGCAAGGAACATCTGTACATTCTCGTCTTTCATTGCAAATCCAACCATCTGCAAGTAGTACTCAGAAAGAAGGATTTTCTTAATCATCTGCCATGGCTCAAGACCTGTTAGCTTGCAGCACTCCTCAATATTTTTGCCAGAGAACATTGCATTCTCAGGTTTGTCGCAGGCAGCAATAAGTACGTTCTGAGGACCGCCCAATCTCTTCAAGCGGCTGCTTGCGTACTCAGCAATAACTTTCTCTGTTCTTGGGTTGCGGATTCTTGCCTGAACCTCCTCCATAGAACCTTGTCTCATATCAAGTGGAACAAAGCAGTTCATGCCGGTTGAGAATGCGATATAAGGGTAGCGGTCAAATGCAATGTCAATACCCTCAGCTTTTGCGTCCTCAATGAGTTTAAGCATGTTAGGACCTTTGTGCCAGTTAGCTGCGTTCTGTGCCTTAAGGTGTGATATCTGAAGTCTTACACCAGATTTGCGTGCAATGTCAATAGCCTCTGCAATAGATTCCTCTACTCTGTCATCCTCGTTTCTCATGTGGATTGCAAACAAGCCATTATGTTTTGCAACAACTTTAAGGAGTTCTACAATTTCCTCGTTGCTTGCATAGGAGCCTGGAGCGTATTCCAAACCGCAAGAGAGGCCAAGGCTTCCCATAGCCATTTCTGCATCCAGAATCTCAATCATTTTCTTCATCTGCTCAGGGGTAGCTTTAACAGCATTGTCTCCCACTACAGCAGATCTCAATTGACCCTGTCCTGTGTATGATTTGTAGTTGATACCTATTTTCTTTGCTCTTAGGGCTTCATAGAAACCGTCTATATCTTTCCAGAATGGGAAACCATGTCTAAGAGTTCCTTGTTTTGAGGCAAAATACTCATCAGAGTAAGGGAATGGAGAATCACCGCAGTTGCCTCCAATATCTGTTGTTACACCCTGATAAAGTTTGCTGCCTCCTTCCGGAGCAATAAGAAGATTGGTGTCGGTATGTGAGTGAATGTCAATGAAACCTGGTGAAACTGCCATGCCCTCAGCATCAATAACTTTACAATGCTCAGCAAGGTTTTTTAGATTGCCAAGTTTGCCAATTTCCACAATTTTACCATTTTTAATACCTACCATAGCATTCTGCATAGGAGCTTTGCCGTCTCCACAGTAAACGATACCATTGGCAATGATTGTGTCAAAATGCTCTTTGGTAGAGGTACATGATGTAAGGAATGTGCCAAATGATGAGGCACCAAACATAGCTACTCCTGCAGCTCCTGCAGCAGCACCTGCGGTTTTCAGGAATCCTCTGCGGGTCATTCTTGAATCCTCGCTCAAGTTTTGTTTCAGATTCTTGTTTTCCATTTTGTGTTATTTTAGTGTTGTTATTTCAATTCTTTTTGGCGTACACCAGATGTTGAGTATACTTTGAGTTCTTCTCCCTGGCTGTATACAAGCAGTGCTTCCAATTGGCTTTCTCTTTTGAGAAAATCAATGGCAGGCTCTAGACCAATAACCATCAGATATGTGGCATAAGCGTCTGCTGTTGCAGCGTCTGGAGCAAGTACGGTAGCGCTCAAAAGGTTGTGTTTTACAGGATACCCTGTTTCTGGGTCTATTGTATGGGAGAATTTCTCGCCATCCTTTACGTAGAATTTCCTGTAGTTTCCGGAGGTTACTAATGAGCGGTTACTTATCTCAATGATTGTTTGGATAGAGTTTCCTGGTACAAAATTACCGTCTACAGGCTTGTCAATTGCAATATTCCACTCTTTTCCCTTCTTGTTTACCCCTTTGCATATTATTTCTCCACCTACTTCAATCAGATAGTTTTTTATTCCCATTCCATCAAGTTTTCCGGCAATATAGTCGCATGTATATCCTTGTGCTATGGCATTGAAATTTACTTTCATCCTTGGATCTCCCTTTTTAAGAAAACTTGCATTGGCGCTTGAATCATAAGCAATTGTAAGTTTATCCATTCCAATGAATTGCCTGATACTGTCAATCATCTTAGGGGTAATTTCAACTTTCTCCCTAAAACCAAATCCCCATATGTCAAATAGGGGGCCTCCCGATATGTCAACTTTCCCTGATGTCTCTTTCCAAATCTGCTTTGAAATGTTGAAACATTCAATGAACAATGAGTCTAAAGGGGGATTGTCGCCTCTATTTATTCTGGAAACAATAGAGGTGGAGTCATAACCACTCAGAGATTTGTCTATGTTGTGGAAATATTGTGCCAAACTGTCGGGAAGATTGATAGCTTCAGCATCTTTTGGGGCCTCATATACTATGTGGTATGTGCCCCCCTGGGCAAAGCCGTCAATTACTGTGTATGTACTGTCATTATTGCTGCATCCTACTGAACATATGATGATTATAAGAACTGAAAGTATCCTTGTTGCCATAGTATTAGTGGTGCAGTCTCTCATATTGTACTCTTTTGCGTGTTAAGTTGCGTTTTTATTGGCACGATTTTAGTACAAATTTAGAAAAAATATTACTTTTGCGTTCATCTTTTACCAAATATA
This sequence comes from Candidatus Egerieisoma sp., assembly GCA_045613465.1. GTDB lineage: Bacteria > Bacteroidota > Bacteroidia > Bacteroidales > UBA932 > Egerieousia. The sequence goes on along the minus strand of JAZLBB010000109.1, from coordinate 16,179 downwards.
AAAAATGAAAAAAACAGAGAGAGTATGGGGCTCAGCCCTAAGCATTTTTAGATCTATAGATTTTGTCAAATTGTTGATGATAGCCGTAATGGTGTTGTGTGTAGCGTGCCATAAGGATGAAGACGATGGTGAGGCGTTGCAATATCTTGAGGGTTCACCTTATTTCACAACTCCTATGTTTGCAATGGTAGGTGAGGTTGTTGAGTTGTCGGCCTCCGGCGTAACTACAGACAGTGTTTCATATTCGTGGAGCTTCCCAGGATTGGATTCAGTTACTGTTGTAGGAAATGACAAGTCTACAATAAAGCTTAGAATTCCAGATACTTTGGGCACTTTTACAATAACAGTTACTGCAAGTGCAGGTGATTATTATTACACAGCAATCTATTCAAATACACTTACAACTGTAGGTGAGGGATCGCTTGGCGGTGTTGAGCGTTCGTTGAATTATTTTACAGATCCTAGAGACTCACAGTTGTATGGTTATGAGAAAATAGGAAATCTGGAGTGGTTTACAAGTAATCTTAACTGGGAGGGTGCTGGTTATGGTTATGGCAGAACGGATGCAGCTGCGTTTGTATATGGCAGACTATATACATGGAATGATGCTACAGGTGGCGTTTCAGCATCAGGTTTGGGACAAGGTGTACAGGGTGTATGTCCAGAGGGTTGGAGCATCCCTACAAAAGAGGATTGGGAAGATCTTTCAGCTGTCCTAAATGAAGGAGAGGCACTTCCATTCTCGTCTGACTGGAAAGGTTTGGCAGGAAAAATAATGGCTCCTGCAACATTCAATGGTGAGAAGATATGGCCATATTCCCCAGATGTTGACATTACAAATGACTATGGATGGAATGCATTGGCAGCAGGTACATGTACATTGAACTATTCTCAGTTCTCAAATGTTGGTAAATATGGCTTCTGGTGGAGTGGAACAGAGAAAGACAGCAATAATGCACACTTCAGATATATTTACAGCGAGTATCCTAATGTCTCTTTCAACTTTTCTTCAAAAGATGGCATGGCTGCTTCTGTAAGATGTGTGAGATTGGCAAACTAATAAAACTAAGAAAATGAAAAAAGGACTGGTAACATTATTGGTAGTTGGAGCAATTGTACTTGGATTGTTTTTCTGGTTCCAGGGCAATTACAACAAGATGGTTAAAATGGATGAGGGTGTGCAGGCTGCATGGTCTCAGGTAGAGAACGTTTACCAGAGAAGGGCAGATCTTATCCCTAATCTTGTAGCAACCGTTAAAGGTTATGCTACACACGAGCAGGAGACTTTGGAGGGGGTAATAAGTGCAAGAAGCAAGGCTACCCAGATAACAGTAGATGCAGACAATCTTACTCCAGAGGAGTTGGCAAAATATCAGAAAGTACAGGGAGAGTTAGGTGCAGCATTGGGAAAATTGCTTGCAATTTCTGAGAATTACCCAGATCTTAAAGCAAATGAGAACTTCCTTTCATTGCAGTCTCAGCTTGAGGGTACAGAGAACAGAATTGCAGTTGAGCGTAAAAAATATAATGAGACAGCAAGAAGCTACAATACAATCATAAGGCAGTTCCCAAAGAATATTGTAGCAAGTATGTTCGGCTTTGAGAAGAAACCTTATTTTGAAGCACAGGAGGGGGCGCAGCAAGCTCCAGTAGTAGCATTCTAAATACTACTCCACTATGAAGGTAAAGGAGTTTATAGGTGAGGGTGGGAAGGCTCTTATTGAGCAGGCCATAAAAGAGGCAGAACTGGATACATCTGGAGAAATAAGGGTGCATCTGGAGTCAAAATGTCCCTCAGACCCTTTGCAGCGCGCAGTCTATATCTTCAATTACCTTAAAATGTCCAATACTCAAGCGCGCAATGGCGTGTTGGTATATGTAGCTGTGGAGAGCAGAAAATTTGCAATAATTGGGGATGCAGGAATCAATAATGTTGTTCCCGACAATTTTTGGGATGACATTAAGGATAAGATGAGAGCATCCTTTTCACAAGGACACTACGTTGAGGGGTTGGTTATTGCAATAAAGGAGACAGGGGCATCGCTTAAAAAGTATTTCCCGTATCAGAGTGACGATGTAAATGAACAACCCGATGAAATCTCGTTTGGTGAGTAGAATAATTGGAGTATTCCTGCTGTCTTTTATGGCAGGGAGTCTCTTGGCCCAGGTGCCGGCAAGACCTCAACCCCAGAGGTTGGTGAACGATCTTGCAAATATTTTTACACCAAGGGAGGAGGCTGTGCTGGAACACAATCTTGTGTTGTTTGCCGACAGTACATCAAATCAGATAGCAATAGTTACACTTCCACAACTTTATGGTTATGATAAAGCTGAGCTTGCCTATGAAATAGGTGAGCAGTGGGGTGTTGGTCAAAAAAAGTTTGACAACGGCATAGTGATTCTGGTAAAGCCCAAAACTTCAGATTCTCAAGGTGAAGTATTTATAGCTACAGGCTATGGACTGGAAGGGGCAGTTACCGATGCATTTACAAAGATGGTAGTTGAGAGGGAAATGATACCCCATTTCAAGCAGAATGATTACTATGGAGGTGTAGTTTCAGCGCTTAAAGTTCTGTTTCCTGTAATTTCAGGAGAAATTTCTACAGATGAATATGCTGCGTCGGATGGAGATGGAGTGTTGCCGTCGTTGCTATTTATGATATTCATAGGTTTTGTAGTCTTTGTCCTTGCACTTTCATCTAAAGACAATAACCAGAATATGGGTGGCGGTAATCATAATGGAAGACGTGATTTTACTGCTGCGGATGCTTTTATTCTTGGCTCTATTTTAGGTAATGCAACAGGTTCCAGAGGTCGTAGCGGTGGATTTGGCGGTGGCTTCGGCGGTGGCTTCGGCGGTGGATTTGGTGGTGGCGGTTTTGGTGGCTTTGGCGGCGGATCGTTTGGTGGAGGAGGAGCAGGCGGCTCCTGGTAGCAGGAACCACCTGATATTTTATTATTGGTTTTCTGTCTCCCCTTCAAATATTTTTACAATCTTGCTTACAAGAGGGTGTCTTACAATATCCTCTTTGTTGAAATTTATCACACTTATACCTTTTGTTCCTTTAAGCATGGCAACACCTTTAGCCAGGCCAGAATCTGCTTTGTTTGGAAGGTCTATCTGAGTGGCATCTCCTGTTACAATAAACTTGGCGTTGTTACCCATACGTGTAAGGAACATTTTTAGCTGACCAAGACTTGTATTTTGTGCTTCATCCAATATAACAAAGGCGCTCTCAAGAGTGCGACCTCTCATGTATGCAAGAGGGGCAATCTGGATAGTCCCTTCTTCCATTAGAAGTTTGAGCTTTTGAGGTGGTACCATATCCAAAAGAGCATCGTATAAAGGCTGCAAATAAGGATCAAGCTTGTCTTTCAAGTCGCCTGGAAGAAAGCCCAGCCTTTCTCCTGCCTCTACTGCCGGTCTGGTGAGTATAAGTTTCTTGACCTCCCTGTTTTTTAGAGCTCTTACCGCTAATGCAATAGCAGTATATGTTTTACCGGTACCTGCAGGTCCAAGGGCAAATATCAGATCATTCTTATAATACTCTTCCACCAGTTTTTTCTGGTTTTTGGTACGGGCACGTATAATTTTGCCGTCATTTCCAAATACAATAATATCGCTCTTTTCGTCGGCAAATCCCCCTTTCAGACCATCGATAGTCATTTCAAGTGTATTCAATGCGCTACTTCCAATCCCGTAGTCTGACTCTTCAAACAGTTGATCAACATCATCCATATTGAGACTTCTCTTTTTCTGCCTTTTGTTTATCAGGGCATCAATGTTGCTTTCAAAACTTGTAATGTCCTTGTTGCTGCCTTTCAGGGAGATGGTATTTCCCCTTGCCACAACTTTCAATTTTGGGTAATAATTTGCCAATCTGTTCAATAATTTGTCATTTACCCCAAAAATGTCAACCGGGTCAATCTCGTACAATTCAATTTTCTTCTCCGCCATATCTTGCCGTTAGTTTAATGTTTTATTCTCTTTAATCAGCCCTTTCTCCAAAAAGCTCCTGTATGTCTTCTCCATCCTTTCACGCTGAAACCTGTTCTTTATGTCTATATTCTTCCCGATAATTTCCTCTATCGGGATAACTGTATAATGAGGTGCAAACTCATCCTTTTTGAAGCACCACAGGTATTCTACAGTAGGAGGAAGTAAAGTGACCTCACCTGTATAGGAATTTTTCTTTATATGCATTGTTACCATTAGCTCCAGTTGAGTGTAGTCTGGAGTGGTCTGGTTGCTTATGTAGTTGCCCAATGAGTAGAATATGGCCTTACTGGAAGAGTATTCTCCCCCTTGAGGAACGTGAGGGTGGCCTCCAATAATAATATCAGCGCCCTCTCTAAAAAGCATCTCTGCCCATTTGCGCTGGTGGGATGAAGGAGTGAGCATATACTCTTCGCCCCAGTGAGGCAGGCAAATGATAATATCAGCCCCTTTCCCTTTGGCTCTTGCTATACACTCTTTAACATGAGTGCTGTCCATAAGGTTTATTACAGACGGTTCTGCAACGTACATCCCGTTGGTGCCGTATGTGAAATTTATAAAGGCTACCCTAATACCTTTTATGTTGTAGAATGCTGGATTTTTCATTTGCTCCTCCTCTCTGTTCCGGTATGCTCCAGTATATGCTGCTCCTGCTTTCTCATATGTTTCAAGGGTATTTAAGAAACCTCTTTTCCCTTTGTCAAAAAGATGATTGTTTGCAAGGAGAAAAAGGTCTATTCCACTCTTCTGAGCCTGATGTAAAATTGACTCAGGAGCAGAGAAAATTGGATATCCGGTATATGGTGGAGTGCCAAGTGGAAACTCCATATTAGCAACAGCCAAATCTGAACTCTTCAACCTCTCTTCAATATATTTGAATGTATATTCATACTGGTACGATTGTGCCAGCATAGGATCTGCTTGCGGAATCAGGGCATCTTTCAGCTGCTTGCCATGCTGCATTACATCTCCTAAAAAAGTAATGCTTATGGTATCATACAGTGAGATTAACTTTGTAGGCCATTGAGGTAGGGATGTCTGTATGATAGTATTGTTATGCTGCAGATATGGTAAAGGGAGGTGGTAATGTGCTTTTACCTCCTGCTTTTTGTCTTTCTTGCACTCTCCTGAGAATGGAATTGCGGCAATCATCAATATTGCTGCAACAAATTGTATAGTTCTACAGTTCATCCTTTTCTTCTGTGGCAAAAATTACAACTTCAGCAACTCCAAGTCTTATGGCAAGCCAGTGTTCCAATTTGGATATATCCTCTGTGGCAATAGGTTCAGAGGTTCTTATTATGGCAAATATTTTTTCTACAGGCAATGTTTCCTTGTCCAATGCCAGGCTGCTGCTCTCTATGTACTCGCCGCGGGCAAGAGTAAGAGAAAGCATGTGAGGGTATTGGGCAAGCATCTCCTTTGCAATCTGGCGGCTTGGAAATTTTTTGCTGTTGAACTCCTTAAGCTGCTGCTCCATTTGTGCAATCAACTTCTCCCTTTTTAGGATTTCCTGCTCATTTTGCTCAAATATGCCTTTTATTACCTCTTTGTCTGATGACTGTTGGGAAACATATGTACTTGACTGGTTTATTCTAAGTTGTTCAGGAGATATTCCTATACTTTCAAGTTTGTGCTCAAGATTTTGGATATCATGTTCTGAGAGAGCCTCTCCTGCAATGGAAATGGATATAATGGAGGGCTTATTTGCAGCATGTTTGGTGGAATAATCATATATGTAGCTGTTGCCCAGGTTCTTGTTCTGTTGTACAAATGTCTTTGCCAACTGATTGAAATTATTCTCCTTAATGACAACAACTGCAGACCAGATACTTGGAAGGATAAGTACTATTGTGAATGCTGTAATTACATGATGTACTTTTCTCTGTTTGTCGGGATCAGAGAATTTTACCATAGGAAAGTGAAGGGCCCTTACTGTAAGGAATGTGGCAAGTGCAATGAAGACAGAGTTGATAAAGTATAGATAGCATGCTCCAATAAAATAACTGAAGCTACCGGTTGCTATACCATAACCTGCAGTGCACAACGGTGGCATCAGCGCTGTGGCAATAGCTGCACCTGCAATAACAGTTCCTTTCTCTTTCCTGCATATTTCAAAAATTACTGCAAAACCGCCAAACAGGGCAATAAAGACATCGTAAATTGTTGGGTTTGTCCTGGCAAGCAGCTCTGTAGGTTCCTCCAGTGAAAGTGGACTCAATACAAAGAAAAATGTAGAGGCCATTATACTAATACCAGTCATTACCAACAGATTGATAAAAGCTCTCTTGAGAAGGTTGGTGTCATTTATTCCTAAAGCCAAGCCAATTCCCATAATAGGTCCCATAAGGGGAGATATTAGCATTGCTCCAATAATTACAGGAATGGAGTTGACATTCAATCCTACACTTGCAATAATTATAGCAACAGCAAGGATCCATACGTTTGGCCCTCTGAATGAGATATTTGAGATAATGGATGCTTGTGCAGCGTTTATATCTATATGCTCAGCTATTCTGGTTATTTCTTTTATTCTGCTTAAAAATCCCATGCCTGAAAGTTAAATGTGTTTACAATATGTAAATATACATTTTTTTTTGCTGTTGGCCCATTATTTCATATTTTTGTATGAAGCTTATCTTTGTACTGTATGGAAGGTTCTAAAAAGTTCAGATATATTATAACTGCGATTGCAATTCTCTCTCTATTGCAGGGGTGTGATATGGTTAGGGGAGGTCTTGGAATGCCCACATCTGAAGATATTGCTCTTATGAAACAGGAACTGATTGTAAAGCAGCAGAAGGAGAAAATGGAGCAGGAGAGGGCTGCATTTTTGGAGGATTCCTTGAGAAAAGTACAGGAAGAGGCTGAAAAAGTTCCTCAGATTGCAGGTTATCATGTAATTATAGGCTCTTTTAAGAATTATAAAAACGCAGATGCGTTGGCAGAATTTGTAAGTAAACAAGGGTATTCTCCATTGCAGATTCCTTTAAAGAACGGTTATATGATGGTTTCTTTAGGGCAGCAGGAGAGACTGAGGGATGCTGTGGAGAGGATGAGGAGCATTGCTGATAAGGAAGAGTGTCCTTATGATGTTTGGGTATATTGGGCCGGAAAGAATTTGCATGTTCAGAATTAAAATAATACACAAAACACTTATAAATAGATGAAAACAACAGCTTTCACCCAGAAACACATTGAGTTGGGTGCTAAAATGGTCCCTTTTGCAGGGTACAATATGCCTATTGAGTATGTAGGTATCAAAGATGAGCACAACGCTGTAAGAAACAACGTTGGTGTATTTGATGTTTCCCATATGGGAGAGTTTTGGGTTAAAGGTCCTAACGCTCTTGCTTTTTGCCAATATGTAACTTCAAATGATGTTGCAGCATTGGTTCCTGGTAAAGTACAGTACTCATGCTTCCCTAACGGTAAAGGTGGTATTGTTGATGATCTTCTTGTATATTGCATTGATAATGAGACATATTTCCTTGTAGTAAATGCTGCAAATATTGAGAAGGACTGGAATCACCTATGTGAGATTGCTCCTAAATTCAATATCACTCCAGGTAAGGAGCTTTATAATGCTTCTGATGAGATTTGCCAGTTGGCTATCCAGGGTCCTAATGCCCTTAAGATCATGCAGAGAATTTGTGATGCTCCAGTAGAGGATATGGAGTATTATACATTCAAAAAATGTACAGTTGCAGGTATTCCTAATGCAATTTTCTCAACTACCGGATATACAGGTTCAGGCGGATGCGAGGTGTATGTGGCTAATGAGGATGCAGACAAACTATGGAAAGGTGTATTTGAGGCAGGTGCTCCAGAGGGTATCCGTCCTATTGGCCTTGGTGCAAGGGATACTCTAAGACTTGAGGCTGGTTTCTGTCTATATGGCAATGATATTGATGATACTACATCTCCACTTGAGGCTAACTTGGCATGGATTACAAAATTCAACGATGTTAAAGGTGATTTTGTTGACAGAGACTATATGCTAAAACAGAAAGCTGATGGTCTTACAAGAAGACTTTGCGGATTTGAGCTTGTAGATAGAGGAGTTCCTCGTCATGGCTATGAGGTATGCGATGCTGAGGGTAATGTTATTGGTGTAGTTACTTCAGGAACAATGGGTCCTACTTGCGGTAAAGCTGTAGGTTTGGCATATGCTGCTGCTCCATACTACAAATTGGGCTCTGAGATTTACATTAAGGTAAGGGACAAATTGCTTAAAGCAGTAGTTGTAAAACCTCCTTTCTTTAAATAATAGGAGAACAGGTTAAACCTTGAAAATAAAGGCAAGGTTTTTGTACCATACATGGAGGGTGGCTCAAAAGGGATAGTATCCAATTGAGACTCCCTCCTTCTTTTTTAATGATTTACAGATAGGCGATGAAAAGGATTTTTAGCATTTTAGCTCTGTTTACGGCGGTTTTGGCAGCAGATGTGGCTTCTGCACAGGATATTGGGGCAATGGAAACTGACATAAAGAACAATGTGTTGTGGCTTACGGATTCGCAGAGACTTGGCAGGGGATCGGCAACGCAGCAGGAGACAGAGGTTGCAGAGTATTTGTACAGAAAGTTGCAGGAAATGGGTGTAATTATGCTTTCTCCAATTGAGGGGGATGACTTCTTTATAGCCCAAAGTGCAGATACGCTTCATTCCAGAAATGTGATAGGTGTTGTGGAGGGATATGATCCGAAGCTTAAAAATGAGTATATTCTGGTTGGCGCACATTACGACCACCTTGGAGTTGTTCCTTATACCAGAAATGGAGAGAAAGGAGAGATGCTTTTCCCTGGAGCAGATGATAATGCTTCGGGAGTGGCAACATTGCTGGAGGTTGCAAAACTCGTTCAGCAGAACAATTTTCTTTTCCGCAGATCTGTGATTTTTGCCTTTTTTGGTTCAAATGAATTGGGAATGGCAGGCAGTTGGTATTTCCTTAACCGTTCGTTTGGGGAGGTGGACAAGATTGCAACCATGATAAATCTCGATATGGTTGGACGAAACAGTAGAGAGAACTTCCTTCAAATCTATGTTGCGGCATCCAATAGGGATTTGGTTTCTATAAACAATAAACTGTCGGGAAGAGCATTGAGCATTGCTCCAAAAATTACCTATACAGATTATTTCCCTTCTGATCACAGGAATTTTTATGAGAAAGGTATTCCTTCTGTGCTGTTTACTTCTGGGATGCACAGGGATTACCATACATTAAGGGATACTCCCGATAAACTGGATTATTCTCAGATGGCATATCTTGCTGAATATGTGTATTCTATGACACAAGAACTGGCAGATAGAGATAAAAGGCCGGGAATGGCAGAAGCTGTAGAAGAAGGAAACGGGAAAGATGGAAAAGTGAAAGTTTATGCTCCATCGGCTGTTGACAAGATGGCGGTGTTCCTTCATGGTGGAATTGAGCAATTCCTCAAAAGATGGGTATATGAGTACATAAAATATCCCGACAGTGCAGTGAGGAATGGTGTTAGTGGAACCGTTGTTGCAGAGTTTGTAGTGGATGCAAAAGGAAAGGTGCGTGATGTGAGGATTGTAAAGGGTGTTGATGATGAAATTGATGCACAGGTGGTGAAAGTGATAAGTGCATCACCTAAGTGGAAACCTGCAATTTTGGCAGACAAACCGGTGAGTGTTAAAATTTCTGTTCCAGTGGAGTTCAAACTCACAAAATCGGGTTCATTTAAGATAAAGAAATAAGCAAAATTGTACTACATTTGCAGGTTAAATAAACATAATTGGCAAATGGAGTACAATTTTTTAGACATTGAGAAGAAATGGCAGGAGTTCTGGGCCCAGAACGGCACCTTTAAGGTAGAGGCAGACTCCTCAAAACCAAAATATTACGTATTGGATATGTTCCCGTACCCTTCCGGTGCGGGTTTGCATGTAGGTCATCCGCTGGGCTACATTGCAAGTGATATATATAGCCGTTACAAGAGGCTGAAAGGGTTTAATGTACTTCATCCTATGGGTTATGATGCATTTGGACTTCCAGCTGAGCAGTATGCTATTCAGACAGGCCAACATCCGGCAACTACAACAGAGAAAAATATCAACAGATATCGCGAGCAGATGGACCGCATAGGTTTCTCTTACGATTGGGACAGAGAGATCAGAACCTGTGATCCTGGTTATTACAAATGGACACAGTGGGCATTCCTTAAAATGTTCGGTTCATATTACAACAACAAAGTTGCAAAGGCTTGTCCTATTTCTGAGCTTGAGGAGACATTTGCTGCAGAGGGTAATGTAAATGTAGATGCAGCTTGTGGTGATGTTCCTGCTTTTACAGCAGAGCAGTGGGCAGCTTATTCTGAGTTGGAGAAGAGCAATATCCTAATGCAGTACAGAATTGCATACCAGGGAGAGACAGCTGTAAACTGGTGTCCTGCTTTGGGTACTGTACTTGCTAACGATGAGGTTAAAGAGGGACTATCTGTACGTGGTGGTCATCCTGTAGAGCAGAAAATGATGAAACAGTGGCAGTTGAGAGTATCTGCATATGCAGAGAGACTTTTGGCTGATATGGAGGAGCTGGAGTGGACTGATGCCCTTAAGGAGATGCAGAAAAACTGGATTGGAAAATCTCAGGGTGCTGAAATGATCTTTAAGGTTGCCAATACTGATCCTGCCCAGGGTGAGTCAGCAGAGTATGACATGACAATATTCACTACCCGTGCAGATACTGTATTTGGTGTTACTTTTATGGTTCTTGCGCCTGAAAGTGAGTGGGTTTCAAAACTTACAACAAAGGGCCAGAAAGAGGCTGTTGAAAACTACTTGCTTGAGGCTAAGAAAAAGACTGAGCGCGAGAGAATGGCAGAGACCAGAAAAGTTACAGGTGTGTTTACCGGTTCATATGCAGTAAATCCATTTACAAACGAGCAGGTTCCTGTATGGGTATCGGAGTATGTACTTGCAGGATATGGTACTGGTGCAATTATGGCGGTACCTGCACACGATAGCAGAGACTATAATTTTGCAAAGACTTTCAATCTTCCTATCATTCCTCTTATTGAGGGTTGCGATGTGAGCACGGAGAGCTTTGATGCAAAAGAGGGAGTTATGTGCAATAGTGGTTTTCTGTCGGGAAAAACAGTAAAAGAGGCAATCCCTGCTGCTATAGATGAGGTTGAGAGATTGGGCATAGGAAGAAGAAAGATCAACTACAGATTGAGGGATGCAATTTTCTCAAGACAGAGATATTGGGGAGAACCGTTCCCAATCTATTACAAAGATGGTATAGCAACTCCTGTTCCTGAGGAGGAGCTTCCTCTACAGTTGCCAGAGGTAGACAAATTCCTTCCAACTGAGGATGGCGAACCGCCATTGGCACGTGCAGAGAACTGGACATACAACGGATATCCACTTGAGAAGAGTACTATGCCAGGTTTTGCAGGTAGTAGTGCTTACTATTTGAGATATATGGATCCTGCTAACGATAATGCACTTGTAGGCAAGGAGGTAGATGCATATTGGAGAAATGTAGACCTTTACATTGGAGGTACAGAGCATGCAACAGGACACCTTATCTACTCAAGATTCTGGAACAAGTTCCTATATGACATGGGTTATGTTGTAGAGAAGGAGCCGTTCAAGAAACTTATCAACCAGGGTATGATTCAGGGCCGTTCTAACTTTGTATACAGAATTAAGAATACAAATACTTTTGTTTCGTATGGCCTTAAAGACCAATATGATACTACAGAGATCCATGTTGATGTAAATATCGTTTCAAACGACAGACTTGATATGGCTGCATTCAAGGCTTGGATGCCTGATTATGCAAATGCAGAGTTCATTCTTGAGAATGGCGAGTATATTTGCGGTTATGCAGTTGAAAAGATGAGTAAATCTATGTTCAACGTGGTTAATCCAGATAATATCTGCAACAGCTACGGTGCTGATACCCTAAGATTGTATGAGATGTTCCTTGGTCCATTGGAGCAGAGCAAACCTTGGGATACCAAAGGAATTGACGGTGTAAACAGATTCCTTAAGAAGTTCTGGAGAATGTTCTGGGACAGAGAGGGTAACTGGATTGTATCAGATGAAAAAGCTACACCAGCAGAGTTGAAAGCTCTTCATAAACTTATCAATAAGGTGGGTACTGATATTGAGAACTTCTCATTCAATACTTCTGTAAGTGCATTCATGATAGCGTTGAATGAACTTAATGACCTTAAATGTAACAAGAAAGAGATACTTGAGCAGATTGTAATCCTTCTATCACCTTTTGCACCTCATATCACTGAGGAGCTTTGGAGCCAGTTGGGTAATGCGGAGAGTGTTTCAAAAGCATCTTTCCCTGAGTATGTTGAGGCTTATACCGTAGAGAATACTTTTGAGTATCCTGTATCATTCAACGGAAAGATGAGATTTAAGATGGAGCTTTCAAAGAGCCTTTCACCAAAAGAGGTTGAGCAGGCAGTACGTGAGAACGAAAACACTGCAAAATATGTTGGTGAGAACGGTATAAAGAAAGTAATTGTTGTGCCTAATAAAATTATTAACGTAGTTTGCTAGCAGGTATAAACATATTTAAAGAGATAAAATCCTATGTGATTATTTCACTGGGAACGTTCCTGTATTGCTTCAGCTGGATTGCATTTCTCATTCCGCATGGGGTTGCCGGAGGTGGAGTTACAGGTATCTCTTCAATCATCTATTATGCCACCGGCTTTGAGATATCATACACTTATCTTATTGTAAATGTAGGATTGCTCATAGCCGGGACAATAATAATGGGAAATGCTTTTGGCCTCAAGACCATATATGCAATATTCCTGGCCAGTGCCATGTTCAGGGTTTTGCCTGAATTTTCCTGGATAACCGAATTCTCGGATATTCCGGATACTTTCATAAATGCAATGTTGGGAGGTTCTATAAGTGCAATAGGAATCTCTTGGATTTTTGCACAGGGAGGAAGTACGGGTGGTACAGATATTATAGCACTTATAGTATCAAAATACAGGGAAGTGTCATTGGGAAAAGTATTCCTTTATTGCGACCTTCTAATAGTTGGATCAATCTATTTTCTTCCCGATAAGGGGTTGCAGGATGTCATATACGGCTACATACAGATGGTATCGTTTTCATACTTGCTGGATGTGCTGATAACCGGATCAAAACAGTCTGTGCAGATACTGATTTTTACATCCAAATATCAGGAGATGGCCGATATGGTTTCTAACCAGCTCAATAGGGGAGTAACCGCATTGCAATCTATGGGTTGGCATTCCAAACAAGAGGGAAAACTGCTTGTTGTAATAGCACGCAAGCAACAGCTTCAGGAGATAACACAGGCCATTATGGAAGTTGACAATAGAGCTTTCATTTCTGTGTGTTCAGCAATGAGTGTATATGGAAACGGCTTTGAAACAGTAAAGACAAGAAAAAAAATTGTTGCTGAGCATAAAAGTATACAAGACAAAATAACAAAAGAATAAAATGAACAAGAATGTTTATAGAGTGCTTACAGAGGTAAAGTCGTACCTTATAATGACATTGGGTCTGCTTCTGTATGCCTTGGGTTGGATCATCTTTGTGATTCCAAACAACATGGTTGGTGGAGGAGTATCTGGTATATCAGCAATTTTGCTTTATGCCTTCAATATTCCGGTGAGTGTCTCTTTCTTTGTAATAAATCTTATCCTGTTGCTCATAGCGCTTAAGGTATTGGGTAAGGCGTTTGGAGTTAAGACAGTGTATGCAATCATAATGATTTCTGTATTCTATGAGATAGTACCACCACTAATCTCACAGACATTCATTCAGGAGATTGCAATATCAAACGGCAAGCTTTTGTGTGCCATTTTTGGTGGAGTATGTGCAGGTTTGGGTATTGGTATAAGTTTTTCTCAGGGAGGCAGTACCGGTGGTACCGATATTGTTGCTCTGATGATTGTAAAATACAGGAATGTTTCTGCAGGCAGGGTTATTCTGCTGTTGGATATCTTTATCATTGCCTCCTCATTGCTTCTTCCTCCAAATGAAATAGTTGACGCTAATGGTGCAGTTATAGGCGTAGAAAGTTGGGGCGAGAGATTTGCTACTATCCTTTATGGCTATATACTGATAGGTGCATGCAGCTACTCTGTAGATATGTTTATATCGGGAACCAAACAATCATTGCAGCTATTTATTTTCTCCAAGAAATATGCAGAACTGGCAGATGCAATTACTACCCAGACAGGTAGAGGTGTAACCCTTATTGATGGTCAGGGATGGTATACCAAGCAACACAGCAAGATTGTTATGGTAATTATGCGTAAGGATGATATGAATCTACTGTACAGGATGGTAAGGGAGATTGACAGGGATGCGTTCTTATCTGTGGCAAGTGTATCCGGTGTTTATGGAAAGGGATTTGACCAGATAAAGAAATAACAAAAAAAGAAATTCCAAAAAAAGAAAAACATGGGACCTGTAAGGTCCCTTTTTTATTTTTCAGTATTTCCAATAGATACATTTGCATAAATGCAGAAATTAAGTAGTTGGAGATGGTACTGAAAATTTTAATCTTGACTGTATATCTTATTACAATGATGGAGTTATGCATAAAATGGAGAAAGTGCAAGTTCCATCTGGAGGGGAATGAAATGCTCCTTTTGCTCCCTGTGTACTCTATAGCATTGATGTTTCCGTCAGATCCTGTAATGCTGGTATTCAGGGTTGGTGTGCAGGTATCTTTGTGGGGTGTCTGTTTTTTCTGGTATACTCTTTTCCCAAAAGAGATGAAAAGGGTTACATTGTGCGTGGCACTTTTTATGGTTCTTCTACCTGTGGCAGATTTGCTTTACAAAAGTGATAGTGTGTGGAGGATTTTACCTGTACTGAATATATACACTGTTGGATGTTGCCAGTACATTACATTCCTGTTATGGGGCAAAAGCGAAAAATTATCAAAGAATTTGCTGAGTATAGAGAAGCTGAAAAAAGCTATGCACAGAGGTATTCTATTGTCTATGACAAGTGTTGCAGCGCTTATAATATTCAGTGTTTTTCCCCCGGGCAATACGGTTTCATATTTTACAATAGCCCTTTTTTCAACTTTTCCGTTATTGGGACTCAGGTATCATAAACCTCAGTGCCTGTTGTATAATGAGAAGCTGGAGCTAAAGAGAAAAGCCTATTTGTTGGGACGTTCAATAAAGGGAGGAAACCAGCTGGAGGACGATGGAGGAATAATCAATGAAAGTGTTGTGGAAGATGCCCGTATAATATACGCCATAATTACCCTTTTTGAGAAAGAGAAACTCTATCTTAAAAGTGATATAAAACTGGTGGATGTGGCCAAGATGGTGGGGACAAACAAGACATATCTCTCCAGAGCTCTCAATACAAGACTTTCAAAGAATTTCTGTCAGTTTGTAAATCACTTTAGGGTAAGGGATGCTTGTGAACTCTATATTAAAAATCCCGACCAGGATATGCGCCCTTTGGCTGAGCAGTGCGGTTTCAGTTCTCAAAGTACATTTTCTATGGTGTTCAAGTCTACTACAGGATATACTCCTGGGGACTGGAGCAGAATGGTAAAATTAAAGCTCATGAATGATGAAAAGGTTAAAGTTGAAGATTACCTGTTGTAAATATCTTATAAAAGTACTTGAACATCTGCTGGTAATACTGGAGGGGACAATTGCACAGGCTGAGGCCCAATATGAAGAGATTCCCCCTGAATGTGTTTTAAAGTTTGAGGCGGGGATAGACCGTCTGTCCCAAATAGAACATAGTGTTGATTTATTAATGTCTTCCCGACAGCTTTTCCTTGACAATAACCTTACACTGGAACTGCTTGCTAAAGAGATAGGCACCAACAGAACCTATCTCTCCAGGATGTTCAACCAAAGGAAGATGATAGGATTTGAGGCTTATTTGAGCAATCTGCGCCTTAAATATGCTGCATCTATTGCACATAGGGGGCTTAAGGCTGCAGATATGGCAATGGAGAGCGGCTTTCCGTCGCTCAGGACGTTTTATAAGTCTCTGCTGGAAGCTGTAGGAGATGAATGTTATTTGCTCAAAAAAAAGTATCTTTGTACAAATTTGTATATAGATATGGCAGACGAGAAAATAATTTTTTCCATGAATGGTGTGGGCAAGGTTTTGCCTGCCAACAACAAGACAATTCTTAAAGACATTTATTTGTC
>JAZLBB010000108.1:0-12388 GCA_045613465.1 Candidatus Egerieisoma sp. | reverse complement strand
AGCAGCCTGTACTTTAGTCTCAAGGTCAGCCATCTGGAACTGAGTGTTCTGGAATGCAGAGATTGATCTGCCGAACTGTTTTCTCTCTTTAGTATATTTAACAGTCTCGTCCATAGCGCCCTGAGCGATACCTAGAGCCTGTGAAGCGATACCGATACGGCCACCGTCCAAAGTCTTCATAGCAACTTTGAAACCCTCACCCATTTTACCTAGCATGTTAGTTTTAGGAACACGGCAGTTCTCAAAAATAAGCTCACAAGTAGCAGAACCTCTAATACCAAGTTTGTGCTCTTTTTTACCAATTGAGAAACCAGGAGTACCAGCCTCTACGATGAAAGTAGTGATACCTTTGTTTCCAAGAGACTTGTCAGTCATAGTAGCAACTACATATACGTGAGCAGGACCTGCATTGGTAATGAAGATCTTGCTACCGTTGATGATGTAGTCATCACCATCCTCTACAGCAGTTGTCTGCTGACCTGCAGCGTCAGTACCTGCGTTAGGCTCAGTTAGACCGAAAGCACCAATCCACTCGCCACTAGCAAGTTTTGGAAGGTATTTCTGTTTCTGCTCCTCAGTACCGAACTCCCAAATTGGAGACATACACAATGAAGTGTGTGCAGAAAGAATTACACCGGTAGTAGCACATACTCTAGAAAGCTCCTCTACAGCTATAGAATACATAATGTGGTCACCACCAGCACCACCATAATTTTTAGGAATGTAGATACCAAATAGACCTAGTTTAGCCATTTTCTCAACGGTCTCCATAGGGAATCTCTCAGTATCATCCACCTCTGCAGCAAGAGGTTTTACCTCTTTCTCAGCAAACTCTCTAATCATTTGCTGGAACAATTGCTGTGTTTTAGTAAGTCCGAAATTCATACTTTAGTTATTTAATTTAAGTTAACCTGTTTTAAGTTTTCTGAAATGATAAGTTTAGCCTCTGTAGCCTCCTGAACCTGCTCTACAGTAAACTCTGGGTTGATCTCAGTAAGAACAATACCCTCTGGAGTAATCTCCATTACACCCATCTCGGTAATGATCATGTTTACCTGACCTGCTGCAGTAAGTGGAAGACGGCATTTTTTAAGGATCTTGTGATTTCCTTTAGCAGTGTGCTCCATAGTAAGGATAACTTTCTTTGCACCTACCAAAAGGTCCATAGCACCACCCATTCCTGGAGTTTTCTTGCCTGGAATCATCCAGTTTGCCAAATCACCTTTCTCATCAACCTCAAGTGCTCCAAGGAAAGTTACATTAACGTGACCACCTCTGATAACACCAAAGCTTGTAGCAGAATCAAATGAAGCAGCACCTGGCTGATAAGTGATATAACCACCACCAGCATTTACCCAATGTGGATCCTCATTACCCTCAGCAGGAGTAGGACCCATACCAAGTAAACCATTCTCAGACTGCAATGTAACGCTTACACCCTCTGGAAGGTAGTTAGGGATAATGGTTGGCAAACCAATACCCAAGTTCACTACATCACCGTCTTTGATCTCTAGAGCTGCCCTTTTGGCAATAAATTCTCTAATTTGATTCTTGTCCATAATGTATATAAGTTAGTTTTATTTGTTTCTCTTAACAAACTCCTGAGCTACGAATGAAGCAACATCGTCTGCATAAGTGTTTGCACCAAAACCTGCATCATAGCCAAGCTCTTTTGCAAGCTCGTGTGAGATACGTGGACCACCGCAAACTACAATCATCTTGTCTCTCAAGCCTTCAGCCTCCATAAGTTCAATAAGCTCTGTAAGGTTCTGAATATGAACATCTTTCTGAGTTACAGTCTGTGAAACAAGGATAGCATCAGCTTTAAGCTCAATAGCCTTAGCAAGGAACTCCTCATTAGGAACCTGGCTACCAAGGTTATATGCCTCTACCATGTCATATCTTTCAAGACCATAGTGACCTGCATAACCTTTCATATTCATAATTGCATCAATACCTACAGTATGTGCATCAGTACCTGTAGAAGCACCTACTAGAACAAGTTTTCTACCAATGTTCTCTTTAATGTACTCATCACACTCATGCATATCCATAGTGTTGCTCTCTACTTTTGGAACGTAGATATTTGAGTAGTCAACAGTGTGGGTAAGGTTACCGTAGCAGTTAAAGAAGGTAAAGCCCTCAGTAAGTTCTTTAGCAAAAGCTACAAGCGGGTTCTCAAAACCCATTTTCTTCATAAGAAGCTTTGCAGCCTCCTCAGCCTCAGCACCGTTAGGAACTGGCAATGTAAAGCTCACCTGAACTTTACCATCGTTCATTGTATCACCGTATGGTTTTACTTTAGTCAAATCTAGAGTCTGGTCAAAATCTTTTGCCGACATTGAATATAGTCCACCAGCCATAATTATTTTCTCCCTTTCATTAAGTTAATAAATGGATTCATATAGTTGGCACCCTTCTCAACAACGCCATCCAAACCTTTACCACCAACTCTGCTTCTCTTAACATCACCAAAGATACCTTTCTCCAATGCATTGAACAATCCCTCTGAACCCATCTGCTCCAAAAGTGCAATTGCATTGTCAAGAACCTCTTTAGCTCTATTTCTAATGATACCGCCCTCTTTGAACTCCATCTCATCACCAATGCTCTTCATATTGTTGAAAATATATTTAGCATTCTCAATTGACAAGAAACGGTCGCTCATGAATGGAGTGTGGATTGCCTCAGTTGGCATACCAAGAAGCTGTAGACCCTGGTTAGTCCAAATACCAATCATATTGAATAAAGCATCCTGCAAGTGACCTCTAAAAATGTTACCGGTCATGAATTTTGTAGGAGGCATATATTTAAGCGGTGCTTTAGGGAAGATTTCTCTTGCCATCTGAGCCTGAGCAAGCTCATACAAGAAACCGTTCTCAAGCATTGGATCCATCTCAAATGCGTGACCAAGACCCATCTGCTCCTCAGGAAGACCTGCCAATAGAGCCAACTGCTCATTGATAAGGTCAGATGCCAATACAGTGTGAGCTGCCTCTACTGCATCTGCAGTTGTTAGGTAGTTGTCCTCACCGGTATTGATGATAACACCTGCAAAACCATTGATAACTCTTGACATGAACTGGTCAATTAGAGTTCTCTGCATATTGATATCACGGAACAAGATACCGTAAAGAGCGTCATTCAACATAACGTCAAGACCCTCAAACGCACCCATGATAGCAATCTCAGGCATACACAAACCAGAGCAGTAGTTACATACTCTAATATATCTTCCAAGCTCCTCACCAACTTTATCCATTGCCTCACGCATGATCTTGAAGTTAGCCTGAGTAGCATAAGTACCACCAAATCCCTCAGTTGTAACACCGTAAGGAACATAATCCAACAAGCTCTGACCAGTAGTTCTCATAACTGCGATGATATCAGCACCCTGTCTTGCAGCAGCCTCTGCCTGAACAACATCCTCATAAATGTTACCTGTAGCAACAATTACATACAAGTAAGGTTTTGGTCCCTCACCAATTGTGTTAAGGTAATTCTCTCTTCTCTCTCTTCTAGCTCTGATTTTAGCAATACTGCCATCAACAACTGGCTGAAGAACTGCCTCAATTGCTGCTTTGTCAGCTACCTCAATCTTAGTAAGATCCAATGAACCTGCAGCTACTTTCTCTGCAACCTCCTGAGGAGTAAGACCGGTGTTTACCATAGCATTGGCTATATAGAACAAAACACCCTCACCAAGAACGCCTTTAGATTTAAGATCATCAACTACAACGTTTGGAAGCGGAACCTGATTCTCATCAACTCCGTCAATTCCCATAAGTCTACACAATGTACGCTCAACAGCTACAGTTGTCTTAGACTCAACAAAAGCCTGAACCTCATTGGCAATATCTTTAGCCAACGACTTAGCGTGCTCAACCTTTTTAAAATCCAATCCTAATTTACTCTGCATATAATTGTATGTTAGTTATTTAAGTTTTTCTTAGTCAATTCAATCCACTGGGAATCAATACCTAGACTCTCTGCAATTGCAACAGCCTCATGCGGCACATCCCCACAATGGGTAACCTCAAGGGTATAATCCATAGCACCATTTCTCAAACCTCTCACTCTATACCTCTTTACGGTGTCATTTAAAATATTGTAATGAGTTGTAAGTACAAAACCGCCTTTAGCAGTACCAACAACCTCCAGCAATCCCTCCACAAGCGCAGTTCCCTCTACAGGGTTTGTAGTTCTGGCTGGTTCATCAATAAGGGCAAGAATACATTTACCCTCCCTCATCTTCCTTATAACCTCATTTATAGCCAAAATCTCACCGGCAAAAGAAGAAACTCCTTTAACAATGCTCTGTTCGTCACCAATACAGAGAATTACCTCTTCAACCAAATTTACGCAACAGTCATGCGCTGCAATGCCAAACCCATATTGCGCCAATAGCTGATTAAGAGCTAAACATTTAAGTACAACACTCTTACCACCCATATTAGCACCTATTATGGTAACCGGCTCCCTCTCAAAACACATATCTACCGGCATATACTCCCTACCCTGCACTGCCAACATCTCCTTAACTGCCGGATTAAACATTCCATTATAAAATGTCTCTCCATCCTCCACAATCACCGGGAAACACAATCCCAATTTCTTCATCTGAGCAGCCTTGGCAATAAGAATATCCAAAACAGAAAGATTTCTCAACGCCAAAACCAAATCATCAGCATACTCCTTCAATTTTCCCGACAGCTCACCTCTAATCTCCAGCTCCAAATCGGCATTCTTCTGCAAAAGCACTGCAAGTTCAGCCCTTTTATCATCGGGAAGCTCCTCCCCATTGCCCTGAAGCTCTCTCATTTGCTTTCTAATTTGTCTCAATTCGTCGGAATACGAATCATACACATAGAAAGATGGTATATTCAACCTGTCGGGATCAAGAATTTCAACAACTCCACCCAGCTGAGGCAAACCAACAGCAACAATCTTCTGCTCCTGCAACAACTGCAACACCTCTCCAGAAACAATTGCCAAATACTTTACTTCAAAGAGCTCAATATCATCAAGGACCACACCACTTGTCAATCTTTCCAATGTTGTCTGTATATCTTTAATACACATCAACTTATGGGCAATCTTGGTACAATCCTTATCATAAATTTCATTCAATCTGCGATAATAGAAATCCAACTCACGCTTGGTAGTCATCAACTGGCTCTGCAAAAGCATTTTTCTGCCACATGGAGACATTATATCTAAGGTATCATACATATACCTCAAGCCACAATCTATATCAAGCGCAGACTTAAATGTCATATTTATTCTTAACTATATCATAAACCGGAAGCCCTAAAGCATCCTGTAATTTTTCACACAAAATATCGCTATCCAAAACGTAACCGTTTGGTGCAGTAGGATTTACACAAACAGCAACCAACTTGCTCTTCTGTAAAACCTTAATTTTTCCACCTCTTGCACAAAAGATTCTATAAGCCTGTTCGCTCACAAAAATCTTTGTAAAATCCTTCACCACAAGTGTAACCTCCTTAATGTTCTTTGAATCTGCAACCAAATTCAAAAGTTTGTCAGTAAGAGCTCCCACTGTAAAGATAATCTTCATACCTTGAGTAATATCACTCTTTAACGAGTTGATAGCCAACGCTGAAGTTATCTTAAAATCGATAACATTCCCTTCATGATCAACTCCCCAAACACCACTCTCAATATCGCAAAGTGTATCCCTGCTCTCATCCTGCAACTTCTCCAAACCAATCATCTCTACCACAAACTTGGTCTTCTGTACCAAAGTATTGATATTTGATGAAAATGCAGCACCTGTAGAAAGAACCATAGCCTTACTAATTGCCGGAGATGCCGAACTCAATCTTGAGATAGCACCATCAATAATAGTGAGGTCAATCCCAAACTTAGTCATCCCAGCAACCCATCGGCGCAATGATACTCCCGACGAAGGTCCTGATATCAAGGCTTTTCCACCAACGGACACCTTTGCAGTTAAAATCCTTCCCAAAGAACTTCTCTCATTTGTAATCTCAACAAGTTCACTCACTAGTCTTCTCTCCTTGTAATGAGCCTCTGCAGTTGAAAAATACATCCCTTCCCTCAAATATATCTCAGGTTTCTTTGTTGAAGTAACCTGATCCTTATTTTCTCCATCTATACCTATAGAGGTTACCGCTACCCGCTTTTCATGTAGCGGTAACCTATACAGGATATAATTTAAACACTCTGTCTTGCCCACATTTTTCTCCAAGCCTACAATAGACAAGCTATCATATTTCAGAATTTCTTCAATGAACGGCATAAACAGAAGTATTATTACTATTTCTTAGATCTCTCTTTTCTGCTAAGTACAGAAGGCTCAATAGCCATTCCTTTACCCTCAAGCAATGAAGAAACACCCTCAATAGATTTGTTCTGAGCTGCTTTACAGTACTCACAGTTACACTCGTTCTTGTAATCTGTAGGCTCAGTGTAAGTAGTGATAACACCCTCAAAGTTTCTAAGAACAACTTTACCAGGAGCCTGAGAAATAACGTACTGAGGCATAACTGGAGTTTTTCCACCACCACCTGGAGCGTCAACTACGAATGTAGGAACTGCATAACCTGAAGTATGTCCTCTCAAGCCCTCAATAATCTCAATACCTTTAGATACTGGAGTTCTGAAGTGCTCAATACCCATAGAAAGGTCACACTGGTAGATGTAGTAAGGTCTTACTCTCATCTTAACCAACTCATGCATAAGTTTCTTCATAGTGTTAACACAGTCGTTTACACCACGTAGAAGCACTGTCTGGTTACCCAAAGGAATACCTGCGTTAGCCAATTTAGCACAAGCCTCTGCAGCCTCTTTAGTAACCTCCTGTGGATGGTTAAAGTGAGTGTTCAACCATACTGGATGGTATTTCTTAAGCATATTTACCAAGTCATCAGTAATACGCTGAGGACAAACAACTGGAGTTCTTGAACCAAGTCTGATAATCTCTACGTGAGGGATAGCTCTAACTCTAGAGATAATGTACTCCAATCTCTCGTCGCTAACGCACAATGAGTCACCACCTGAAAGAAGCACGTCTCTAACCTGTGGAGTCTTAGCAATGTACTCAATAGCTCTGTCAATTCTGTCAATAGCGCTCTCACCATCTTTCTGACCAGCAAAACGTCTTCTTGTACAGTGACGGCAGTACATAGAGCACATATCAGTGATAAGAAGAAGAACGCGATCTGGATATCTGTGAGTCAAACCAGGAACTGGAGAATCCTCATCCTCATGTAGAGGGTCCAATAGGTCAGCTGGAGACTGGTAAGTCTCTTTACCTGTAGGAACAGCCTGTTTTCTTACTGGACAATCAGGATTGTTAGGATCAATCAAACTGATATAGTAAGGAGTGATTGCCATTCTAAGAGTCTGTAGGGTCTTTTTAACACCCTCTTCCTCCTCTGGAGTAAGAGAAACGTATTTCTTAAGATCCTCAAGAGTCTCAATTCTATTTTTTACCTGCCATTTCCAATCGTTCCACTGCTCGTCGGTAACATTTGGGAATAGCTCATAACGTCTTGATTCCATGTTATTTAAGTATATTAAAGTTTATATATGTATTTTACGTCAGCAAGTTTTAAAACCAACGGAGCCTTCTCCGCCGGTTTTAAAACTTATAAGACTGTGCATATATTAAAATTATGCGTATAGCTCAGTAAATACCTCGCGAAGTTTCTCACACTCTCTTAGCTCCTGTAGAGTAAACTCAGCGTGGCCTTTAGTGTAACCGTTACCAATAATCATGTTAACGTCTGAACCAATACCCTCTGCACCTAGAGCAGCTTTAGTAAAGCTTGTAGCCATAGAGAAGAAGTAAACAACACCGTCATCTTTAGTACAAAGAACAGCTGTCATCTCCTGATCTGGAACGTTTACACAGTTGATAGTAACATCAGCCATTTTACCATTAGTAAGATTTGAAACTAGCTCATTAACCTGAACTGGAGTCATACCGCCAATGCTCTCAACAACGTCGCAGAAACCTAGATCTTTGATACGCTGAGTACTTCTCTGTGAGTTAGTCAAACCAATAACTTTACCAGTTACACCAACACGTTTTTTAGCCTCGTAGCAGCAAAGCATACCTGATTTTCCACCAGCACCAAGAATAACTACATTCTGACCATACTGGCAAAGTTTTGCAGTCTGAGCAGGAGCACCAGCAACGTCAAGAGCTGACAAAGCAAGTTTCTCAGGCATATCATCTGGAATCTTAGCGTAGATACCGCTCTCAAATAGAATAGCTTTACCTTTGATATCAACCTGGTCAACATCAGCACGGATCTCTAGAATCTCATCAATTCTAAGTGGAGTAAGAGACAAAGAAACTAGAGTAGCGATACGGTCACCCTCTTTAAGGTCAATTTTACCTTTAAGAGCATCACCAATTTTCTCAACTTTACCAAGAAGCATACCACCTGAACCGGTACGACGGTTACGATGTTTACCCTGCAACTCAACGTTGTAGAAAATCTCTTTCTTAACCTCTGCCATGATCTGCTCCTCAGTAGCACCCTCACCAGCCTGCTGTTTAGCATAGTTGTGAATATCAGTGAAAGAAGCTGAGTCAATATTAAGTGTCTGAACGTCAATCAAGATCTCGTTATCATAGATCTCGTCCATGTTGTTGTCAATTTTGTTAGCTGGCTGTGGAAGAACGCCAACTGGCTCAATCACGCGGTGAACACCGTATTTATTACCTTTTTTCATTTTAGTAATTGTTATATTGTTTTAATACTATTGTTAACAGATTAGTTTCTTGGTTTCAAACCCAAAATTTCTCTAGCCTCAGCTGAAGTAGCAACCTCTCTGCCCAACTCTTTAGCCATACGTACAACTTTGGCAACCATCTCGCCGTTTGATTTTGCAAGAACACCTTTCTCAATATAGATGCTGTCCTCAAAACCTACACGTACGTT
The DNA here is from genome assembly GCA_045613465.1 of Candidatus Egerieisoma sp. Taxonomy (GTDB): domain Bacteria; phylum Bacteroidota; class Bacteroidia; order Bacteroidales; family UBA932; genus Egerieousia. The sequence continues at coordinate 3,446 of JAZLBB010000108.1, read as the reverse complement.
ACCGCCCATTGCAATTGCAGCAGCAGCAAGATTGAACTGATGACGTCCGATACCAGTAGCTGTCCAAGTAGAACCTGCAGGAATTGCGTTCACCAACCAGCATAGGTTCTGAACAGTAGCAGGAGTACAACCAGGAACACCAAGTACAAAGTTGAACTGCATAGGAGCACCAGGAACCTGGCCTTTTTTAGCCATGTTAAGGATAGTGTCAAGGTGACCCATCTCAAAGCACTCATACTCAGGTTTGATATCATTCTCAAGCATTCTCTTTCCAAATGCTCTCATAATAGGCATTGTGTTCTCAAACACATCGTCTCCAAAGTTACAAGTACCGCAGTCCAATGTAGCCATCTCTGGGAATAGCTCGGTAGGCTGAAGACGCTCCTCAGCAGACATACCAACTGCACCACCTGTAGAAGGAATAAGGATTACATCTGGGCACTCTTTTAGAATAGCGTCAATACACTCTTTGAAACGAGCTTTGCTCTGTGTAGGAGTACCATCATCCTCTCTTACATGCAAGTGAACGATAGCAGCACCTGCCTCAACAGCTGATTTAGCCTCTCTAACAATCTCCTCTACAGTGTAAGGAACTGCAGGGTTCTGCTCTTTGGTTACCTCAGCACCGCAAATAGCGGCAGTAATGATAAGTTTAGCCATATCAGTTATTATTATTTATTTCTTTGGCATTTAACTGGAACAACGCAAGTACCGCTTGCTTTACATACAAGGATTGGCTCCTCAAGTACGTCTGCAGCAGAATCTGAAATATCAGGACGAGGTACAATAACTTTCTTAGCCTCAAATACCATTTTTCTAGAAGAATTTCCTGTAGAAACGATCTCACCGGTAGCCTCAATGTAATCACCTGCATAAACAGGAGCCATGAACTCTACACTGTCATAAGCTTTAAACAAACCCTCATCACCGTCATTGATGATAAGTAGCTCGGTAGCAACGTCACCAAACAAGTTCAACATTCTTGCACCGTCAACAAGATTTCCACCATAATGAGCGTCATGACAGCTCATTCTGACTCTAATTAAAGCTTTTTTAGTCATAGGATAAAGTATTTTAATGTTTATTTTGAGTAAATATAGTCAACAAAAATTGCAGGAGTATGAACCTGCTCTGGAGCAATCTCTCCAGTTTTTACAACCTTCTCTGCCTCTACAATAACAAGATCAGCAGCAGTAGCCATAAGAGGGTTGAAGTTCTGGGTAGTACCTACATATACAAGGTTACCGTCCTCATCAGATAGAGTTGCACCCAAAAGTGCGATATCTGCTTTAAGAGGTTTCTCCAAAAGATACTCTTTACCATCTACAACAATAACCTCTTTGCCCTCAGCAACTACAGTGCCCAAACCTGTTGGGGTAAGAACTCCGCCCAAGCCTGCACCTGCAGCCCTTACTCTCTCAGCTAGTGTACCTTGTGGGCTGAACTCAATCTCCAACTCACCTGAGTTCATCTGCTCGCTGGTATTAGGGTTTGTACCAATATGTGATACAATAACTTTTTTAACCTGTTTGTTGGTAATAAGCTTTCCGTGTGCAACATCAGCAAAAGCAGTATCGTTGCAGATAAGGGTAAGATCCTTTACACCACTTTTAGCCAACTCATCAAGAATTGCTATTGGGCTACCGGCAGCCAAAAAACCACCAACCATTACTGTCATGCCATCCTTCACCTTAGAAACGGCATCTTGCAAAGAAATTCTTTTGTTCATTATAATTTTTGTTAAAATTTGCCTAAATTTAAGTACGTAAGTTGTGCCCGTACTAACAGCAAGGCAAAATTAGGTAAATAAAATGGTATTTCAAATAACAAACGTGTTATAAATTTCATAAAAATTAGAAATTTTAATTATAATAATTGAAGTATTGTTAGTACATTTGTCTTGAGTAAATCCAACCCAGTTGGAGATAAACCTGAAAGTAAACAGGAAATAAACATCAATATACCAGAAACACAATGGAATACACCAAACTTATTGTAGAAAAACAAGAGGCTGTATGCGTTGTTAAGATTAACAACCCTCAAGCAATGAATGCCCTTAACACAACAGTATTGGGAGAGCTTGATGCTGCCTTCACAGAGATTGCAAATGACAAGGATATCAAAGCTGTCATAATTACAGGAGAGGGTCGCGCCTTTGTTGCTGGTGCAGACATCTCTCAAATGAGCACAATGAACGCTACAGAGGGCAAGGCATTCGGTGAGCAGGGTGCAGCTGTGTTTAGAAAAATTGAGAAACTGGCAGTACCGGTAATTGCAGCAGTAAACGGTTTTGCACTTGGCGGCGGTTGCGAGCTTGCAATGGCATGTGATATCAGAATTGCTTCTGCAAAAGCTAAATTCGGACAGCCAGAAGTTGGATTGGGCATTACCCCAGGTTTCTCAGGAACTCAGAGATTGCCTAGAATAGTTGGTCTTGGCATTGCAAAAGAACTTATTTACACAGCAGATATCATTGATGCAGCAGAAGCTTACAGAATTGGTCTTGTAAATAAGGTTGTAGAGCCTGAGGCATTGATGGAAGAGGCAATGAAGATGGCAAATAAAATTGCATCCAAAGCCCCTATTGCAGTAAGATACAGCAAGGAGGCAATAAATACAGGTATCCAGACTGACATAGACTCAGCCATTGCAATTGAGGCTAACTTATTTGGACTATGCTTTGCTAGCGAAGACCAGAAAGAGGGAATGGGAGCATTCCTTAAGAAAGAGGCACCACAGTTCAAGAATAAATAACAGAATTACAAATAACAGATAAAATTTAATTATTAGCATGAAAGTAGCAGTAGTAGGTAACGGTACAATGGGTAATGGTATTGCCCAAACATTTGCTGTAGCAGGTCACGATGTAATCATTAAAGGCCGCTCAGATGCATCATTGGCTAAAGCTCACGCTTCAATTGAGAAAAGCCTTTCAAAAATGGTTGAGAAAGGTAAAATGGAGGCTGCAGACAGAGATGCTACCCTTGCAAGAATCAAAGACACTAAAGTATATGAGGATCTTGCTGATGTTGATTTGGTAGTAGAGGTAGTTGCAGAGGATATGGGTATTAAAGAGGAGATTTTCAAAACTCTAGACCAGATCTGCAAACCTGAGGCAATCCTAGCAACCAATACTTCATCTTTGTCTATCACACAGGTTGCTTCATTCACAACCCGTCCTGAGAAAGTTATTGGAATGCATTTCTTCAACCCAGTTCCAATGATGAAACTTGTAGAGGTTATCAAAGGCCAGCTTACTTCAGACGAGACTCACCAGACTATCGTAGAGGTTTCAAAACAGATTGGCAAAACCCCTGTTACAGTTAACGAGGCTCCTGGTTTCGTTGTTAACAGAATCCTTAACCCTATGGTTAACGAGGGTATCGGCATCCTTGCAGACGGCGTAGCAACAAAAGAGGAGATTGACGAGGCTATGAAACTTGGTG
>JAZLBB010000107.1:0-1328 GCA_045613465.1 Candidatus Egerieisoma sp. | reverse complement strand
GTGTCGGAGCTATTGCTCCGGCACGATTTTTATGAATTGCTGAACAAGATTCTCTTCCTGAAATTATTAAAGTTACGCATACCATAGCAGGTGCGTTTAAGGACCTTGGTTTTGTTGTTGCAACCTTCAATGAAGCCATTCGTCCATGGAACTTCTAAAGAGTTAACAATCTCGTCAAACCAGTTGTGGTAGGCTTTGGTGCAGTCATTGAACTCCGGAAGATCCATAACCTCCACAGACAGCAGCCAGTCAGCAAGGGCCTTCTTGCCTTCTGTAGCGGACTTGCTGCGGATCACAGAAAGGAAGTCGTTTTTAATACGATAAGCATCAGCCAACCTGGGTGCAATTTCAAACATCAATGCCAGCTGATACATCTCATCATCTGTTAGTTTCTCTATGGGCTTCATAAGTAAATGTCTGGATTTCTTGAAATACTTTCTATGCCGTTTGGGTAATTTATTCTGCTCATTTTTTCTTACTCGTTCCATAGCCCAGTACGCTTGACGTATTACATGATATTTGTCTGCAATAATAGTAGCTTGCGGAAAGCATATCCTTGCAACTTGTCGAAAGTGAGGATTCATATCACAGACAAAGTATTTCACATTGCTTTTTGATTCAAATTTTGAAAAATACTTAACTAAATTATTCTCATAACGGTCCGGAAGAATGTCTAAGACCTTCCTGCCGGAGGGGTCTGCAACGATGCTGTTGTATTTCTGACCACCGGAATTGCCTTTGAATTCATCCAAAGAGATAACCTCGGGAAGAGAAGTTGGTTTGTGATTATAGTATTGGAAATACCGCATAGTTGTCATAGAGGAAACATTGAACCAGCAACCAATTTCCTTGGCAGATATAACCTTCTTGAAGGCAAAGATGATCTCAGTTACAAGACGGCTTGTAACTCTGTAATAGCGAGGCAGGAAGGTGTTCTTCTCGAAGAAACGCTTACCACAGCTACAGCGGTAACGGCGCTTACGCAAGTGCAGGAAGGTATCTCTGCCCATTGGAATATCTTTGACGATCTGCATCCGGTAGTCGTGTACAAGGTCTGTCACCGACCCACAGCAGGGACAGACGTGCTTTCTGCGAGGTAATTCGATTGAGATATGAAGTTGATCTGAAATGTTTTCGACATTTGTGATAATTACATCTTCCAAATTGAGAAATTCTGCGGTATAATCTGCCATGAGCATAGGGGCCTCCTTTTCGTGGTTGTAGGGGTACATTCATTGTAAAGGATTTTTGTCTCTATGCTCAACTATTAAATTATGACTTTGGGGTCAGGCTCATTAAGCCTGACCCCAACATTTATTATAGAACCC
>JAZLBB010000106.1:0-3581 GCA_045613465.1 Candidatus Egerieisoma sp. | reverse complement strand
CTGTTTCTTCTGTACGAATCTGCGTAACAACACACGGACCAGCCTCAATAACGGTGCAAGGGATATTTCTACCCTCTGCATCGAAAACGGAAGTCATTCCGATTTTTTTTCCAATTAATCCAGACATTGGTTTTAATCAGTTGTTTAGTTTAACATAAGCTGCATTGCCAGTGATTTTTTCAGTTTTGCCCCTTGGCCGCTTCTCAGCGCTGAGATTCAACTGGTTACAACTCCCTGCATACTTTGCGGGGCTGCAAATGTACAAATTATTTTTAAAGTAGCAAAATAAATTCAAAACCATCGGGAAAAAGGCTCCTTTTTTATATATTTGCACATAATTTTACAAAAACAATCACACTATGTCTGGATTTTTTGGTTGCGTTTCACGCAATGAATGTGTTAATGAGGTGTTCTATGGAACTGATTACCATTCACATTTGGGAACCAAACGTGCCGGTATGGCATTCTATAACGGAAAGAAATTTGTACGTTCTATCCACTCTCTTGAAAACGGATATTTCAGAAATAAATTTGAAGACGAACTCCCTAAATTTGGGGAATCAAATATGGGTATGGGTGTTATCTCAGACTGTGAGTCGCAACCTATAACCATTACTTCTCACCTTGGCAGATACGCAGTGGTGACAGTTGCAAGAATTGACAACATTGAGGAGCTTACAAAAGAGTTGCTTGAAAGCAGGCACCACTTTGCAGAACTTTCAGATTCTACTATCAACGCAACTGAGCTTGTAGCCATCCTTATTGGTCAGGGCAACACCCTTAAAGAGGGTATTGAGCTGGTTCAGAAAAAAATTAAAGGATCTTGCTCAATGCTTGTATTGACAGACCATGCAATCTACGCTGCCAGAGATAAATTTGGACGCACACCTATTATTATAGGTAAGAACGACAAAGGCTATGTTTGTGCCAGCGAGAGTTCAAGCTTTGACAACCTTGGCTACACTCACGTAAGGGATCTTGGTCCTGGTGAGGTAGTTCAGATTACTGCAGACGGCATGAGAGTTGTTACCCCACCTCAGGACAGAATGCAGATGTGTTCATTCCTTTGGGTTTATTACGGTTATCCAAGTGCCAATTACGAGGGTATAAACGTTGAGGACTCACGCTACCGCAGCGGTGCAGCTATGGCACGCAGAGACAAGGATGTTGATGCAGACTTTGCTGCAGGTATTCCAGATTCAGGTGTTGGCCACGCAGTTGGTTATGTAAACGAGAAAGGAATTCCATACAAGAGACCTTTTGTAAAATACACTCCAACCTGGCCAAGAAGCTTCATGCCTCAAAACCAGAAAATGAGGGACCTTGTAGCAAAAATGAAACTCCTTCCTAACGAGCAGTTTACCAGAGGCCAGAAAATTGTCTTTATGGATGACAGTATTGTAAGGGGAACACAGTTGAAAGACAATGTTGTGAAACTTTATGATTCTGGAGTGGAAGAGGTACACATGAGAATTGCATGTCCACCACTAATTTTCCCATGTCCATTCCTGAACTTCTCAACCTCACGCAGTTCTTTTGACCTGTACGCAAGAAGAATCATCAGAGACCTTGAGGGTACCGAGAACCTTTCAGACGAGTTGTTGAAAGAGTATGCTAATCCCGACAGCACCAAACATAAAGAAATGGTTGACACAATGCGTAAGCACCTTCAGCTTACAACATTGAAGTTCCAACGTCTAGACGATCTTGTTGATGCTATTGGTCTTCCAAAATGCAAATTATGTACACACTGCTGGGACAATAGCAGTTACTTGGAGTAATCCATATATATAAGGAGAAAAAGAGACTCCTGAAAACTAAATCCCTCCCAAACCTTCGGTTCGGGCCCATCCCGTTCACAAAGCCACGGGCGGCTATGGTTTTCAGGAGTCTCTTTTTCTCCTTTCTTGCTATTTGTATTACCTATTATTTATTTTGCTACTGCTCTTTTGTAAGTATCTGAGTAGCCAGGGAACATCGGTTGCGGAGGTACTCGGTCTGAGTGGCCGTTATTTTTGAATGACCCGTCGGGATTCTGATGTTTGGTATTGCCATCCAAGAATTTTACAAGAAGGTACTCATCAAGGGATTTCCATTTGTCAAAAAGTTTATCAGCCTGCGTAATAGAGAAACTTGTAAGATGTGCCCTTCTGTCCTCCATATGGTCTAAGGCAAGGGCCTCAGCATCTGCCTGGGCCACCAACTGTATCATTGCATTTTCATGGGCATCTACATTCTCCCTAACCTCCTTTCCAATATGGTTATAACGCAAATATGCAAACTGCGCTATACGGTTCTGCAACCAGAACATTGAAGTTGGAGAATACTCCAGCATACTGCCATTACCCAAGGCGTAGTGCTCAGAGATACCCTCCGAACAAGCATAGAATGGAGAAAGAGGTGAAGTTCCTGCGTCATCAACAGCAAACCAGAACAGACCTCCCACTTCGTTAGGCAACCAGCCACGGCATTGGCCAACAAACCAGAACCCGGTCTGCTGGGTAGCAATAGCTCTCTCATTATAACCTTTCTTGCCATCAATTTCAAATGATGACGGACGCCAACGGTATGGCAATTCATTACCGCCGGCTGCTATACCCACTGTCATATCAAACTCAGTCCCCTCATAGTGGTCACGCATCATATCTGCCACATCCTTTACAGAAAGTTTTGACTTAGCCTTTACATAAAGCGGCATACGGTTTTTAGGATTGTCCCCACGGGCAAAGTCGATATATTTATCCATATTTTCTGAGCCATGCCTTCGGAAGAAGCTCCACACTCGTGCCTCACAAGCTCTCATAGCAGAAAAGTCCAATGGGCAGAAGGTATCTGCAAAACTAAAATCCGATCCGTCTCCATTATACAAACCGCACTCCTTTGCATGTTCTATCACATCCGGTGCATATAGGCAATTCTTTGGATCATTCTTAGGGAAAGTTGTGATGCGGGCACAATTGGCATGAGCCGAGATATAACCGTCGGGAATACGGATTGCAACCCATATTGCACCCTTATTAAGATTCTTTCCATTCACATACTTGGGTTTGCGGGCAATAATATCCATAAACCACACCTCATTCTTATCTGCAAAAGAAATAGACTCTCCACTGGATGCATACCCATACTCATCTGCCAGAGTGGTAAAAATCTCTATTGCCTCCCTTGCAGTCTTAGCCCTTTGCAAAGTAATATAAATCAACGAACCATAATCCAATACAGCAGTAGTGTCCATAAACTCCTCTCTTCCACCCCAAGTGGACTCCCCTATCAGCACCTGATGCTCATTCATATTCCCGATAACATTATATGTATAAGGAACCTGAGGAATATACCCCAAGAATCTCTCCTTACCCCACTCTCTAACCTCAATCATCTCACCATCAGGATGGCTTCCACGAGGCATGTATACTAGCGTACCATAACGCGTATGGGAATCGGCCGCATAACTAACCATCACCGACCCGTCTTTGCTGGCACCTTTAGAAACAAGAAGATTGGTGCATGGAAACACTTCTGCAACCAATAACAGCATAAATAAAGTTGATATAATTCTTTTCATACTCTTTCGTTTTTACAAA
>JAZLBB010000105.1:0-20334 GCA_045613465.1 Candidatus Egerieisoma sp. | reverse complement strand
ACACAATATCTGTCTATATTGCTGTTCCTTGCAATGGTAGTGGTTTCATTCTCCCAAAACTGGAAATTGTTCATTGAGAATCTTCACTTCATCTGTATAATTGTGTTAATTCACAACGGATGCGCCCTTGCAACAGGATATTTTGGCGGAATGCTTACCAAATTACCTATAAAAGACAGAAGGGCACTTACTGTAGAGGTTGGTATCCAAAACTCAGGATTGGGACTTGTACTGCTGTTCAACCCATCCATTTTCCCTCCTGAGATATGGCATGGCCATTATGGAGGAATGCTTATCCTTACTGCATGGTGGGGAATCTGGCATATTATATCGGGACTTACAGTATCATATTTGTTCCGTAGAACACCACTTAACGCTTAACTATGGCTAAGAGAAAAAGAACTCAAAAAAAAATTCAGGATTATAACAGAGCTTATGCCATTCTACGCCATTATGTAGACTCGGTACTTAAGTTGTCTTATAAAAAAATCAGATACACTGGACTTGAAAATATCCCAACTGACGGTGCTGTAATTTATGCGCCCAACCATGCCAATGCACTTATGGATGCCCTTATCATCCTGGCAATGGACAAAAGGCCAAAAGTATTTGTAGCACGTGCCGATATTTTCAAAAACCCTTTTTTGGCAAAAGCTTTTCATTTCCTTAAGATTATGCCTATCATGCGTATGCGTGACGGTATAAATGAGGTAAAGAAAAATAATGATACCATTGAAAAGGCTGTTGATGTACTCAAGGACAAGATTCCTTTCTGTATCTTTCCAGAAGGTCAGCACCTTGCAAAACACTCTGCACAACCCCTTTCTAAAGGTATATTCAGAATTGCATTCCAGGCTATGGAGCTGATGGGTGACACCCCGTTGTACATTGTTCCTGTAGGATTGCAGTATGGTAATTTCTTCCGTTTCCGTTCAACTGTAAGGGTTGAAGTGGGCAAACCTATCAATGTTGGGGAGTTCATTAAAGCCAATTCCAACCTTACCCCTCAGGAACAGATGAATGTACTTAAAGATGATTTATCGGGAAGAATAAAATCCCTTATTACCTATATTCCTGATGATGAAAACTACGAGGCTACCTATGAGATTTGCGCTGCAGGAATGAAAACTCAGCGTAATGAGATGATCAAGGCTGCCAAAGTGAGGGGAATTGGCCGAAAATTTGCCCATTTCCAGGCAAACAAGATGCTTCTGGAGAAAATAAATTCAATTAAAGAGAATAATCCCGACAAGTTCCAGAAACTTATGGAACTGGGAAATCTTGCATACAAAGAGCGTACATCCAACAAGATCAGCCTTTCTTCATTAACCAACAGATTTGGTTTTGTTTCAAGAAGATTGGGCTTTCTTTTCATTCTGTTGCTGCTTCCTTATTGCATACCGGCATCATTGCTGGTACTCCCTATCAATCTGGCTTGTGCAAAGATTTTTACTCTGCTTAAAGACTATGCATTCCGTAACTCTGTAAGGTTTATTTTCAACCTTATCGTCTGGCCTCTGCTTATGGTCATTTATGCGGCAATAGCATTCTCTCTGGTACCATGGGAGTTTGCCCTTGCTGGAGTAATTCTATTTATGCCAGCTCCAATTGTTGCACACGAGATGTGGAGAATGTTCAGATTGGAAAGATCAGATATGAAACTTTTGAACAACAAGAAATTGAGAGGTCTATACACCCAGATAAGGGAAATTCTATTCTCTGAGTAAAACTAAAACTACTAAAACCTACATCTTATGAAACTGAAACTCTACACTCTCCTTTTGGTTGCACTTATGGTAGCACCTATGCTTAATGCACAAGAGGTTGAACAACAAGACAAAAAAGAGATAGTAAAGAAAGGATTCAACTATGGTCCACTTCCTGCTGTTGCATTTGATGCAGATAAAGGATTTCAGTTGGGTGCTTTGCTGAATATCTACGATTTTGGTGATGGCACAATCTATCCGAACACCCGCCAGCAATGGTACTTTGAGGCTTCATTCTTTACTAAAGGTTCACAGCTGTTTGTAGTATCATACGACAGCAAATTCCTTATTCCTGGTATCCGCTTCTCAACCGCCCTTGCAGTTACCAACGACAATGCAATGGACTTCTACGGATTCAACGGATATCAATCATACTTCGACTATGAAAAAGTTGATGCTGGTAAAGATGGAAAAGATTTTATCTATACCCCTTATTACCGCACAAAACGTCTTGCAGCACTGTTCAAGGCAGACTTCATAGGTAACCTTTGGGACAACAAACTATTCTGGGAAGCAGGCTACCACTTGAGCCACTTCAAACAGGATGCAATAAATAGGGATAAAATCAATAAAGGTAAAGAGGACAATGAGAAGTTTCCAGATGATATGGAAACACTTTATGAGTTGTACCGCAAATGGGGAATTATACCCGATGATGAAGCCGACGGTGGCACAAACAGCACCCTACGTCTTGGTTTGCTTTATGACACAAGAGATAAAGAGGCTGCACCATCCAGAGGTATCTGGGCAGAAGCTCACGTAACCCTTGCCCCTAAATTCCTTGGAACAACACATCCATACAGCAAATACTCGGCTACATTCCGCCATTACATACCTGTAGTTGACAATGATATTCTTACATTGGCATACAGATTGAACTATCAGGGTACATTTGGAAAAGATGCTCCATACTATGTACTTCCTTACATTACCACTATGGGACAATCATATGACAGAGACGGCATGGGTGGTTTCCGTACAATCCGCGGTATTATGAGAAACCGTGTACAAGGTTTGGATATGGCTTCGTACAATGCAGAGGCAAGATGGCGTTTTGCAAGATTTACTATGGGTAACCAGAATATTGCACTTGGCCTGAACTGCTTTAGCGACGGTACAATGGTAACCAAAGAGTACAATATGTCATTCGGTCGCACACAGGCAGATTTTGCATCTGAGCAAGACTACAGAAACGCCATGAATGAATATAACCAGTATATGGCTAAAGGTTTGGCATCAGACAAACTTCACGTAACAGTTGGTGCAGGCTTCAGATTTATCATGAACCAGAACTTCATCGTTTGCCTTGAGTACGGTAAACCTGTAGGCAAATACAGCAAACAAGATGGCAACGGTGCATTCTATATAAATACCGGATACTTGTTCTAACAGTGTACCCAAAAGAATACGGCTGCCCTCTCACAAGAAGGCAGCCGTTTTTCGTACACAGCTATGCTTCAATTAAAGGATTCTTAGTGCTGCCAAGTAATCATAATGTTCCCCCTCTTCTATCATTTCTGCGCTAAAGCCATATTTTGAAGCATATAGTGATAATGTCTGAAAGTCTATATAAAGCCAATCAAAAGTATTTCCCTTTACCTGTTTGTACTGCATTCTAAAATCAACCTCGCCATAATAATCGCCGGCCAGATTTATAACATAACTGCCATCTTCATCCTCAAACAGATATTTAAGATCGCTGGAATCCATATACACAACACCATCCGGTTTAAGTATCTGCTTCATTTTGGTAAAGAATCTCTCCATATTTTCCAGCTTCCCGATAATTCCCGAGCCGTTCATAAGCATCAGGACTGTATCAAAACTCTGCACTGCAGGGTGGCTGAACAAATCCATATTTGCAACACTCTTAACTCCTCTCTTCTCCATAACCTCCACTGAAAGTGGAGAAATATCTATGGCTTCCACCTCCTTTTCCATCTCCTGCAAAGCAAGAGTATGGCATCCGCTGCCTGCGCCGCAATCCAGAATCTTTCCTTTGGCAAGGTCTAAAGCAGTCCGTTCCAGGTGCGACATCTCATTGTAACTGCGGAAAAGATGCTTTACAGGAATCTCATCCTCATCAAACTGTGAAGAAAAAACTCTAAGTTTTGCAGCCTTACCTTTAGCAAAATAATCTGCAATAGCCCTACCCATAGGGTCATTATGCTCTGTAAGTAATAATGATTTCATCTTATAAAGATACAGACAAATAATTTAACTAACAATTTTTCATCAATAAGGGATATATATCTGCATTTGGCATAATTTTTATTGAAATGACCTAAAATACGATTTATCATTATGAGAAAACTGTTTGCATTGTTAGTGTTGGGCATATTGTATTCAAGCAGTATGTGGGGTCAGATAACCATTTCTGCCGATATGTTGAGAAAGCCTGAATCCCAGGTAAAGATAAAATTGTTGGATTCCCTCACAGGGGAGCCCTTACAAATGGCAACAGTTTACCTGCAGCCCAAAGGAGATACCACTATAATGTATTTCAATCTTACAGACACCGCAGGTGTTGCGGTGCTTGATCAGGTTGTGCGAGGAAGCTACAATCTTACTGCGGAGTTTTTAGGATACAAGGCTTTCCGTCGGGAGTACTATTTCAAGAAGGGAAAGGAGGATCTTGGTGTGGTGAAACTGATGGAGGATGCCATTATGCTTGAGGCTGCTACAGTTTCTGCAGTGGGCAATGCAATTGAGATAATAAATGATACAACTGTGTATAATGCAACCATGTTCCGTACTGCAGACAATGCTGCTTTGGAGGAACTGTTGAAGAAAATGCCGGGATTTGAGGTTGCACAGGATGGTTCGGTTACCCAGAACGGAGTGGCCATTTCCAAGATTACAGTAAACGGCAAAACATTTTTCTTTGACGATCCTGCGGTTGCCGTAAAGAACCTTCCCGCAAAAATTGTAGAAAAGATTAAGGTTACTGACCATAAGTCTGAGACCGAAAAGAATACAGGTATTGCAGATATGGGTAAGTCTACCAAGGAGATGGATATTTCACTCAAGAAGGAGTATGAACAAGGATGGTTTGGTAATGCCAAGATGGCTGCAGGTACTCCCATTTCACCATCTGACAACAATAATCACCCTCTTATAACACATAAAGATTTTCTTTACAATGGCAATTCGATGTTGTCTTATTATACTCCAAAAGATCAGCTTACTGTTATTGCAAACGCCTACAATGTAGACAATATGGGAGCCAATGACTATAGGGTGTATATATCTGAATCAGGAATGCGAAGTTCTCGTCCGAGGGATGGCATTACAGAGGCCTTGACAATTGGTACTAACTATAACACCTCAAGGGTAAAGGGAATTGACATCACTGCAACTGCAAAATACAATGCGAACAATGTGGAGTCACAAAAATTATCCTACAGGACCACATTTCTTGCAAATGGGGAGGAACTTAACGGCACAACTGCTTCAAATGCTATGTATGAAGACAAGGGGGCCAATATAAATGTGGAGTTAAGCAATGCCAGAAGCAAGAAACTCTATTTTAAAGTTACCCCAAAATTCAGCTATTCACAGTCTAAACTGAATAGTGAAAGTTCTGCCCAGACTGAGGGAATGAACAGTTCAACTGCCACAAATTACAGAGAAGATGATTATTTCCAGCATGGTACAAACTATTATGCTGTTCTAAAGGATGCCGGCAAAAAGGGCAGAAGCTTTACATTAGAAGGTAACTGGTTTTTCAACGATGAAGATGCCAAGGAGAAGGAATATTCAGAAATGATATATAATACTGATGGTAACACATCCATTAGAGACCTCAATTATAATAATGACACCCGTGGGTATGGATACAGTGCATCACTATCATACGTAGAACCAGTGAGCGAGAAATGGAGCATAAGCACTACACTTGCCAACAACCTTAATGCAAGTAATTTTACCAGCGATGCTTTCAGTAATGGAACTTATGATGATTACTTTTCATCGGTTTCTGATTACAGATATTCAGCAAGCAGCGCCAAACTTCTTGCTCAATATAAAGGTAAGATAACCATTCATTTGGGTGGTGCAGCAGAAGTTGCAACCAATGAAAACTATAGCAAGTCTTATGGCATTGCCCAAAAGACGGGAATGGGTGAAAATTTATGGAACTGGTCTCCTTTTGTAAAAGTAAGTTATAGTAGCAAGAACGGAAGATATTTCAATGCCAACTATTCTGGCAGTTCTTCTAACTTGACAAACTCACAGATTTCAACTGTTCCAAATGTCTCGAACCCTGCCAACATAAGTATTGGAAATATTTATCTTGAGCCAGTATTCATAAACAATTTGTCGGCACTGCATGCATATACAAACATGAGCAATTTCAGTTCTTCACAGACATTTTTTACAATATCACATGCGGCCAACAGTATAGTAAACGCCAACTGGTTTGATAAAAATGGTGTACAGTATAATGTACCCGTAAACTCCAGAAAAAGAAATTTTGACATGCATTTCCAACAAATATGGTCAAATGTCCCACTAAATAAAGAGAGATCACTCGCTTTTGATATAATTGCCAGTTTGAGGTACGGCATGGCATACGGATACCAGAATGTAGGAGAAGTTGCAAATATTGATATAGACACTTTTGATTATACAGATTTTATGCAACAATTCTGGGGTAATTCCCATGGAGACAGGTTCTACAGTGGCCAAAGCGGATTTAAAGAGAGCAAAACAAGCAGTGTAGCTGCAACCTTCTATGCTAACCTGGGATACAAGCATGAACTTTTCACAGCAAAGATTGGGTCAAATATAAGAAGGGAGATTGTAGAGTATACCCTAAACAAAGATGCCAATGTGAATACCTGGAAATACAATTTCAATGGTCAATTCCAGTATGATTCCCAAAAGAACCTTAGTATAATAACTCAGATGGAATACAATATTTATGACGGATATGCAAAGGGATTTGCACAACCATCGTTCCTATGGAACATGGAGGTTCACAAAAGTATAAAATCTGTAACCTTAAGTTTATATTTGAGGGATATCCTCAATCAGACAAGCAGCTTCAGCCGTACTACATCAACCAATTATGTTGAGGACAGTTATAGAAATATCATTGGGCAGCGCATACTCCTTGGTATAACCATAAACTTTGGAAAGATGAACTCAACCAAGAACAGAAGTGCACAGAACGCTATGTTCAGAATGATGATGTAGAAATTACCGATTTTTTTTAACTTTATACGGTTAATATTTCAATCATACATTATGAAACAACAAGTAGTTCTAAGCAGATTTAGCATCATTGTAACAATTGCCAGCAATGCACTGCTGATAAGCCTTATGTTCATAAACAATCCTCCGGCATATATTCAAATATCACTTGGTGTTATATGGGGAATAACAGCTCTTGCATCATTGTTCTATATGCCATTAAGCATTTATGCCGATAAAAATGCAATCTACATTAACCGTAGTCTAAAAATTAAGGCTATTCCCTTAATGGATGTATTGTCCGTAAAAATGTGTCAGCCAACTATGGGCACTATCCGTATTTGTGGAAGCGGTGGATTTTTTGGATACTGGGGTTGGTTCAAGGAACGTGATCTTGGCAAATACTTTGCTTACTATGGCCGTTCAAGTGACTGTTTCCTGGTAGAGTTAAAAGATGGCCACAAATATATGCTGGGATGCAAAAATGCCCCTAAGATGGTGGAATATATTAACGGATATTTAAATAAAGAGTAAAAAACCTGACACCCACCAAACTTAAATCATATGAGACTGCCGGAAAACCCATCAAAAATTACAGGCAAGAGCTACAAGGGCCAGAAGGATGACGAGGGTCGTCCTCACGGACATGGTATCATGGAATATTACACAAAGACAGAAAAGAAATACAAGTACGAGGGACATTTCGAGCACGGAGTGCGCTCAGGCTATGGAGTATGGTATGAGACCATCCGGTTCATCCGCGAATATGAGCCATGGGAATGGGCGCAGATGGGAGAGTATGACAGCTGCGGCAGATTGATTCACCCCAACACGAAGTCTGGCCCTCGTAAAGAGGTAATTGATTCATGGAATCAGACGTTCAGGGGATGGTGGAGGAATGATGATGCCTCTCATAAATTTGACTACACTCGCGGGAAGTACGCAGCAGATAACCTTGAACTTACTGAAGACGATAAGTTCTTAACTTATTTCCATGATTTCAAGGCGATTAGAAAGTTGCCTAAATCGATGGTTTCAAAACTTAAGAGAAGCACAAAACCATGTGCCAGATATGGGTATGGAGTATGGCTTTGGCTGACTCACAAAGACAGTGAATCACTTAAAACGGCCTTCAAGATCTTTGAGGAATCGGTTGCGAATGGCATTGCAGATGCCCTTCAGTTGCTCTCCAGGATGTATTATCTTGGCGAGGCATATGACGAGAATGTCGGAAAGTTTGTGATGGACCGTAAGCTTTCCATGGAACTGCAAGCTCAGGCGATAGAAAAAGGCAGTATTACTGCCAAGCTCAGACGCAACAAAGACCTGTATTTAGGCACTGCAGAATTTAATGCGGATAAAGAAACGGCCATTGCAGTGGCGGAACGTGAGTCCTCGGCTATTTTCAGCGAGTCGATTCTCTGGACTGAACAGCTTGGATGGTTTTATCAGTTGGAAGGTGAGACAGAGAAGGCTGTCAATGCATATGATAAGTGCATAGTCAATGGTTATTATGTTCCGATATTTAACCTGGCTTTGATTGCTCTTGATGAGGATGACTTTGAATACTATGAAACTCTGATGAAAATCGGAATGGAGCTCGAGATTCCTGAGTGCTATGCTCTGGGATTCGAGCAGGAGTCATGTTGGGAATCTTTGGACGATCATGACAAGATAAAAATTCATGCCCGACTGAAGAGGAATCTGCCGGAAGGCGTTCTTCTGGGCAGTGCATTTTGTGCACATCTTATGGCCGATGTGCTGTTGAACGGAAAGTTCGGGTTTGACATTGATTTTGTCAAGGGTAAGGAGTATGCCGACATAGCACTAACCTACGGCTATAGCGATGCTGCGAGTCTTTTGATTGAGGCTGCTGAGACTCTCCAGGACCTTGAATTCATGTCGGATGAAGAACTTCTTAGGCTCAAGTACGATGCATTGCGCTATGGCGTTGATAATCAGCTTGACTATATAATCAAGAACAAGGATACATATGTCGCGATGGGATACGGAGACGATATGGAGTCTACATGGATGCCTATATGGAAAAAGAAACATCCTGCTCCTAAGACTCAGATCGATCCGACTGCGATGATCATTCAGCCATCAGGAGTGGTGTCCTTTGTCGAGGCTGATATCTTCTCGATGTCCTATCGTGAGATGGCTCTGCTCATTGGTGCAGAGGGACTTGATGCCATCCATTTTTCAGAGCCTTTGAATCAAATCACAAAGAACTGCGGCTTTAAGGGATATCAGTTGGCTATGTACGTTGACAGAGATGGGTATGCCAAAGACTTGGCGGATAATTCAGTCGGCACTATCATATACGGACGTGGATCAGAAATCAGAGGTGCCGTAATCATTGCCCTTGAGGACAACAAATACGACACCTATTCTTTCCATTTCCAGGAAGATCTCGAATCCGTATTGTCAGAAATTTCCAAAATCACTGGGAATCTGTTGAGAACGGATTGACCAGGGAAATTATAGTCGTGTATAATCCCTATGTTCTACAAAATCTTCATCGTGCTCTTCCCATTTGTGCCCACAGCAAGGACAGGTGTAATAACAATGGTAATAATCGGTTTTGGTTATAATCCATTCCTGTAGCTCTTATATCCATGGGTCAAATCTTCCGTCGTCGTCCGGATAATCATCCTCATCGTCGAGAGGTTCGTCATCAGGGATGGCGTCATAGGCTGGGATGTGGAACATCTCTATTTCTCGCGCAAACCGCATCAGTCGGCCATGCTTGTAAGCTTCAACGGTTGCAACAAGAAGCCTGGCCTCATGCAGTCTTGCACCATTTATCATGCAAAGATCCATAGCCTCTTCTTTGCTCATCTGCTCAAGCTGGATTTCGTTTGTCAACAGCATGTCATACATCTTACCGAAACACGATGCTTGCATAAATTCAGATCCATGAACATAGTATCCCCATGCTTTGACAGGATCCACAGGAATATCTATCTTTCCCTCTCTGTAGATGTCTCCAAGCAGTTCCATAGACATCGGATGGCAGCACTCTATATTCTCTTCTAATCCTTGTATTATCAACTGCCTGTATTCATCGCGAGCCTGAGTGTCTTCCGGATCGATATCGTAGTAGCTTTCTATCTTGTCAAGAAGGAAGTAGTACATGCACATCGGGTCCATGGCATCATTGCCTTCCATCAATGTGTCGTTATATGTCTCATAGTCTCTGAAGCTATAGTCGTCGTTTATTCCTCTTGCCACCGCAAGATCCGCATAGACGCTATTCTCTCCGCCCGCTACAGCCTTTTCGTACCACTGTTGTGATTCCACTATCTTTCCCTCGGCCATGAGAACGTTTCCCATCAGGGCGCACCAATATGGATCTTCGCCTTGTGAGAGAAGCTGATCCAGCGTCTGCTTGACAAGGTCGATGTTCTGCTCGTGTCCGTATCTGCCATACAGAAGGTTTCTGAGATGGAACGCTATTCCGCGATCACTTCTGTTATTGATGGCCTTTTCCATGCGCTTTGCCGCCGCTATAGGATCGAATGGCTCGATTTCTCCCCTGAACATCATTATTGCGATAGTGGCGTCTGCATCTGCTACGCCACCTTCGCTCGCCTTCTGCAGCAGTTCGTGCGCAGATGCCGCATAATCCTCGCACTCATGGAGATGCAGATGGATTTCCGCCAATTTGTAACAAGCTACAGGATCACCTTCCAGGGCCTGCTGCCTGATCAATTCCTTTTCTTCCTCCGAAAGGGTGAGAATACCAGCTAGGGTGTAAAACTTTCTCATAGCTTTATTGTTTAATCAAATCAGTCAAACATAACTCTAGGATTCATCGCTGAAGGGCTTCTCCATTCGATACCTCTGCGTGCGAGGGCCGCTCTCTTCGCACTCCAATAAGAGAAGCAGAATCCCATTCCGCGAGGTTCGTCTTTCAGCTCCTCATCAACCTCCTTTTCTACCTCATAAATAACCTCTTCCCACTGCAAAGTAGCCTGGACGGGATCTACCTTGAGCATTCCACCCAAGCTGTCCCAACACTGAAGGGCATATTTCCACTGCGGATCACGGACAATCATGGCCAAGTTGTATATCCACTTGTCCACCTGTCTGAAATAATATCTGTCGAAATGTTCCTGAAGGTAATCATCATAATCGGCAGCAACTTCAAAGTCGCGATATATCCTGTACAGCTCGCATAAGGAATGGAAAAGACGTGGTGTTTCTCTTTTGTCGATATAGCCATTTTCGAGCATGGATGCGATGAAATGTGCCTTATAGGCCGGATTGATGATCTCTGATCTGAAAGGAGCAACATCCTTGAGTTCATGAATGAAATCGCGCATAAGAGGGATATTCTTCCAAATATAGCCATCTTTGTTGTTCTTGATCATCCGTCCTACCAGGTCAGCAGCGTATCCGTCAGTCCATTCGCATATTGTATCTTTGTCTTTACTGAAGAAAAATACATATCTGCCCTGTTTTGAAATACGCTCATTAGGAATACTGAACTCAGGAGTTCCCAACACCTGCCAATAACGATTGACCATGAATGTCTTGCCCGTATAAGTAAAAACCATCTCATTCTCATCTATCGACACAACGGACAAATCATTGCCGTAAATTTCAAATGACTTTCCGGCAATCAGCTCGCCGCTATCTATACACTTCCAGTACTTGCGTCTGTCCCCAATCCCCATATCCATGGAAGTCTCTATCATGATTATGTTGAAGTGCTGTTTCATTATATTCATTTTATATAGGAGGATTCTCCCTATAGAGAAGTGATGACTCACAAATTTACATAAATTATACCAATTTATAGCCATTGTTAAATCTCAAAGATGTATAAATTGCAATCAAACGCTTCATCTCCATTCAGAAATGGTTTCATCCCTGCTTTTATTATTTCACAGGCTTTATCTTATACCCTGCTTTTTTCAGGAGATTTATCATACCCTTTTCTCCAGGAAGATGCCCAGATCCAACAACAAACAATGAGGATTGTACAGGAAGAAGTTCCACAATCTGATTTTCCCAGTTCCGGTTTCTCTCTGAAACAAGAGCGTCATACTCATAATTCGTCATCTGATCTTTGAAAACGCTCCACAATGCATCAAGATTCTGTGACTTGTACGCAGCTGTAAGTTCAATCATCAACTCTTTACTGTTACTGTTTTGAGCCATTTCCAATAAGGCATCAGCCTGCTCTTCAAGTGAACTTCCGTAAAGAAGACTCATCTGGTATTCCATTGTTTCAAGTCCTCCAACTTTCTTCCCCTGGCTCACTGCCAATGTCTGCATGTATTTGTCCATGCCGGTCATTGATGCAATGTCGGGAATAATATCCATAAGTATCTTGTTCTGCACAGTAACCATTATGGTCATAGGTTTCATTGTAGAAAACATCTGTAACTCAGCCCCCACATTTTCCTTCAGGTATGCATCCAATAAATCTTTTTCTTCCCGACAGAATAATGACAACAAAGTTGTGTCTGCAGGCATCATCATCATTTTCTGCATGTTCTGCATCTGGACAGGAGTCATCTCACCCATTTTAACCATATCAAACTCCCCAATCACAAAATCCACCTCTTCAAAAGCCTTCATAAGACCGGGAATGGAATCACAGTAAGTAAACGGAATTGCATGATGAGTGCCTAAAATGTATGAAGGTTTCTCTATGTCTCTTCCCGATATTTTCCATACAAGCTGGGCATTGGCAGACTGTACTGCCAGCAGCACAAAGGCAATAATTACAAGTATACGTTTCATATTATTGCTCAATATCCTTAATGATCTCGTTCAAAGTATTAAGTTTCCTTATCTCATACCAAATGAGAGTACCTATAAAGACAATGATAAAGATTGCAATGCTGGTAATGGATGAGTGTGACAGGCCAGGGTTAAGACCCATGTGTACCCATATAAACAGGGCTACCGCTGTAACGGTTATAATGTTTGAAAATATTGAGGTATAAATATGATGTGATTTGAGGATTTTCACACGGCATGCAAACTCCTTTATATCACCGGAATAATCCAACAGATTATCCTGAGTTTTCCTTTTGTAATAATATACAGCTGCATTCAATAGGCAAAGTGCAGGGATTACAATGCAGCTCCATAGAGGATACATTTGTTTTACCATATAATATGCTACCATTATACTCAACACAACCCTCCACATGATACGCTTGTGCTCAAGGCTCCTGTCAACTGCATATATATTCTTCTTTAATGTTGCAACGTCCAATACTGAATCTGTAACAATGTTCTCAGCCTCCACTTTACGTGAAAGGATATTGAACTGCTCCCTCATCTGCTCCAGTTCCTGAGATATTTCAAAATTATCTTTATTGTTCATCTTACTCTGTTTTTGAAGTTCTACATTTGTTTAAGCTTCTCCCTTATCCTTACCAGCTTTACGGAAACATTGTTTGCTGTGATTCCCAAGATTGCTCCAATCTCTTCGTAGCTCATATTCTCCAGCCACATTAGAATGATACTCCTGTCAATGAATCCCAGCTTGTTGATTCTGTTGTAGAGCTGCTTGATCTGCATGGAATCGTCATCGGTATCCTCATACAGATTAAAGCTTACATCCAGAGGCAGAGTAGGCACCTCTTTTTTCTTTTTCTTTGAATAGTTGATGCAGGTATTCAAGCTCACCTTCCATATCCAGGTGCTCAGATGCTTGTCCCCCTCAAAAGACTTGAGGCCGTTCCATATATTTATAAGTATATCCTGGAACAAATCATTCACCTGCTCTGAATCTTTGGAGAACATATAGCAGACTGTGTAGATCCTCCTCTTGTTCTCCTTTACAATTCGCGCAAATTCTCTCTCGTTGTTTTCCATAAATCAGGTTGTGTGGATTTGTTTTCTACGTTAAACAACAAACCCTCAAAAAAACTACAGCTGTTTTACAAAAATACTCAAATTTTATTGGCATTACTTATAAGAAAGAATATTACAACTTCCCTTATATCCCCACAAAACATCAAATAAATTAAACATTATGTAAAGTTTGCTTTACTTTTAGAAAAATATATTTAACTTTGCAGCAGGAATTCCTAAAATGTCTAACATTAAAACTAAAAGTCATGAGAAAGAATTATCTGCTTCCAAATTGTTTCAAGAGAATTGGAATGATTATGTTTGTTCCATTTCTTGTATTATGCATATGGCTATTGGCCGGCCCTTGCGAGGGGGATTGGTTCAGGATTAACGTACCGGCTCTTTTCACATTGGATTTGGCAAGCACATCTGAATGGTTTGCAATTACCGTAACAGATCCTATAAACGAAATCTGCATGACAGGCCTGTTGGTTTCCCTTGTATTTATGGCTTTGGCCAAAGAGAAGGACGAAGATGAGATGACAGCTGTAGTAAGAATGCAGTCTTTTGTATGGAGCTTCTGGTGCACAGCAGCGGTTGAGCTGATTGGTATCCTGTTTGTTTACGACATGGCTTTCCTTTACTTTGCATTCTCTTCAGTTTTTATCTGCTTCATCCTGGTCATAATAAAATTCAATCTGGAAATGGCAAAAATCAGGAGGGCATAGCATGAAAAACACAGTTAAAGTAGAAAGGGCAATACTCAATATCACCCAACAGGAACTTGCAGAAGCAGTAGGAGTTTCCCGACAGACAATCAATTTCATTGAGACGGGGAAATATATGCCTTCTACAGTAGTGGCCCTGAAAATAGCCAGACACTTTGGAAAGCATGCAGATGAAATATTTCTATTAGAAGATACCGATTAAAGCCAAATTAAACACAGAAACCTTGCTAACATAGACTGATAGCAAGGTTTTTATGTAGAATTCTCATCCTCCAGATATCTCCAAATGATTGAAAAATACCCCATTTTTGGGGAACTTTTGGGGAACTTTTGGGGAACTTTTACGGAACTATAAACAAAACTTTCGATTCAGGTAAGACTTCGCATTGAAGTTGGATCCACTAAAAGAATCCTTGTTAAAGCTCATACACGTATGATCAATGACAAGGTAGTGAAAGTCCGCTCACATTATAGAAACATCTGAGGGGATGTCATATAATACCAAACGGACTATTACCGTTTTTTAACGGTTGGCTTCTCACCTCGGCATACCGGCAGGAATGTTTCCAGAAATGGTTTCATCCCTGCTTTTTTATTATTTTTCTGACTTTACATATTTTGTAAAGTGTAAGGATACTTTACAGTCTTTTCTTTTTAAGAAATATGTAACTTGCATAGAATAAGGATAATACCCTTCTTGGCACGGTTTTGTTAGTATATATGTGTCTAACCTTGTTTTTAACAAAAAGTGTAAAGAAACTTTACAGGCCTTATACAAGTATGAGAAAACTGTTTTCCATTTTTGGTTTGGTGAATATTTTGGGAATGTCATTGGCATTTGCCTCATTATACATAATTATGGTGCAGCTGGTATATGATTTGGGGTATAACAAGCATGGCATCAACAATGTGGACAATATATATGTCCTTACAATGGCCAGCGAGTTTGATCAGGGGAAATACACACCATATCTGAGCAGGGAGATCTTGGGTCAGTCCATATATTCATCACCAACGGTCATAGCTGGAGGAGCTGCTGAACTGCTGAACAAGGATAATGGAACAGTACCTGTCTTTATTTTGGATGGTGAGGAGGAAAAGGAGCATCAGGCTGTTGTTTCTGATTTCACATTATCTGCACTGGATGTGTTTTCATTTGAATTCACATCCGGTAATAAGAATCAGTTGGGCCAACCGGGAACAATAGCCATATCGGAAGAAATGGCTGAGAGGCTTGAGCTGGGTATTGGGGATGTTATAAGCCTTAAAGCGGGGCAGAAAGATCCTGCAACTGTTGTTTGTGTCTTCAAAAATTTTCCAAAAGCATCTGACCTTGGGGAGATTGATGCTGTAAAGTGTTCATATTTTGAACAGCCGAAAGTTGCAGCCTGGAGGCGTTGGGATTACACCCATTTCATAAGGCTGGATTCGCCGGAAAGTGTAAAGGATTTTCAGACAAGCGCATCAAAAGCAATAAGGGATTTATGGTGGAACCATTATGAACTGGAATCCCTTTCAGATGAGGAAAAGGAAGAGCATTTCAAGAGCAGGGATATACATCTTGCAGCCTTCAAGGATTTATATTTCTCCAAGGAGCCGGTAAAACCTGTCGGGAAGATAGGAAATCCTGTTACCACGGCAACATTGTTCATACTTTGCATTGTGGTTCTGCTCATTACCGTTACCAACTTCATCAATTCCATTTTTGCACAGGTTCCCCAAAGGATAAAGTCTGTAAATACGCAGAAAATAATGGGCGCTTCCCGACAGGAAATAGTCCTGAAATTCCTTTCAGAGGCGGCAATTCTGGTAATTATATCTTTGGCTTTTGCCGGGACAATTGTACATCTGTTCCAGGGGAGCAACATTGCAAACTTCGTAAGCAAAGAAGTCGGCTTTTCAGAAAATATGGCAGTAATTTTCCTTACAGTATTTTCTGCATTGGGTGTAACAGTAATTGCAGGAGTGTATCCTGCCAGATATATTACATCATTCCCGCCGGCATTTGCACTGAAAGGAATGACGAACGTGAGTAAAACCGGTATGGGGCTCCGATATATCCTGCAGTGCATACAGTTTACAGTTTCCATTGTCCTTATAATTTGCACACTGTTTCTCATAAAGCAGAATTCATATATGATAAACTATGATATGGGATTCAACAGTGGAAATTTATATACTGCCAAGATACCTGCGAGTGTAGCAAAAAACAATATTGAGGACTTTCAGGCGCAGTTGCTTTCTTATCCGGAAATTGAAGATGCAGCCTGGTCTTACGGCTCGTTTGTAAGTGTATCAAAAATGATGGAATCTGACGAGGTGGATGGAAACAGGATACAGTTTGATATTCTTCCCGTTTCCTGGAATTTTCTGGATTTTATGGGAATTGGAATTGTAGAGGGACGCGGATTTGAAAAGTCAGATGAAAATTCAGTTGACGGACTGTATGTTTTCAACCAAAAAGCCATGGAGGAACTGGGCATTGGATTGGATAATAAGATTATAGGCCATAGAAACTGGACAGATGTTGTAGGATTTTGTGAAAACTCACAATACAAACCTTTGCAGTACGGAGTGGAGCCGTTGGGATTTTATGTATTCGGGAAATATCCGTGGACACCTATGGACCAATTGTATGTAAGGGCACATGAAGGAACAGATGTGAAAAAAGTTATGGATTTGATAGAGGAAACAGCCAAAGCGTTTGATACAGATCCCAACCGCAAGCCTGTAGAAGTGCAATATTATAAAGAGAGCATGGAAACCCTCTACAACAAGGAGATTCAGTTCTCCAGACTAATTGCCCTGTTTGCCTTTATTGCAATTTGCATATCCCTATTGGGAGTTGTTGGACTTGTAATGTATGAATCCCTTTCCAAGATAAAGGAGATATCCGTCCGCAGAGTCTTGGGTGCGGATATTGGAAGCATCCTTAAAATGTTCAACATAAGGTTCATTAAAATCATAACCGTCTGCTTTATTGTGGCAGCACCTGTAAGCTATTATATAATTGACGGGTACCTCAATACATTTGCATACAGGATACCATTATACTGGTGGATATTCGCCGGTACTTATGTGGCTGTACTGTTTATCAGTAATATGATAGTGACATTGAGCTGTGCAAAAGCAGCCCGTACAAATCCTGTAAAGGGCTTGAGAGTGGATAATTGAATTGATTTGAATAATATAAACTGAATATGTATATAAGAAACTTTATAACCTTGCTTAAACGCTATACTTCATCTTCATTGTTGAACATTGTGGGTATGGCTGTGGCTTTTGCAGCAATATATCTTATTGTTGTACAAGTTAAATTTGATTTGTCTTTCAATCGTGTAATACCAAATTCTGAACGTATATACCGGTTGGAGTATCCTTCATGGTCAGACAACGGGAGCTGGTGGGCAACCTGGAACAGGCAGATGCCGGATGCAATGTGTGCGGCATGTCCACTGGTAGAGACATCCGGGTCAATTGATATGCTATATAACAGCATGTACCAGGATGAGTATTCTATTGTGCGCAATTCTACAATAGAGAATCTTACTATTGGAGTAGGTGGTGCCGAACCTGAAGCTTTGGCTGTATTTCCGTTTGAGTTTACGCAAGGAGGATTGGATGGATTCGCGCCAGATGATGGAATGATTATTTCTGAAACGGTTGCAAACCGCTTTAATCTCTCAGTTGGGGATAGACTGAATTATGGCCGAGGAGCGAAAATAAATGCCCAAATATCCATCATTGGAATATACAAGGATTTCCCTAAACCATCTACAATGGCTATGAGTGAAGGATATGTTTGTATGGCTGAGGCCACTGCTGATGATGTACAGAATTGGAATACCACATATTATGTGCTTTTACGTGATGGGGCATCGGCTGAAGAGGTAGAAAAACAGATGTATGACTGGCTGGTGGATGATACCAGAAAGAGGGGACTACGGGGAAAAGATGCCCAACTGCAAATTGCCCGCACAACTCCCCGCCTGACGCCAATTGCAGATCTGTATTTTGCCGATGATACGATGGCTGAATCAATGCACGGCAGCAGAACCACTACTTATACTCTTATTGCAATTGCTGCGCTGATTCTGACAATATCATTCATCAACTTTGTGAACTTTTTCTTTGCATTGATACCAAGCCGTATAAGGGCTGTAAACAATTATAAGATTTTTGGAGTTACGACTACCCAGATGCGTTTGAATTTCCTTTTAGAGACAGTAGGGCTTATTGTGGTGGCACTTATTGTTGCTGCAGTAATAGTGGTGTTGTTCAGTGGTACATGGTTGGCCAATTACATCTCCGCACCTGTATCTATTGTGGAAAATTGGGTGGTTGCTGCATTTATGGCCATCGGTCTTTTGATTTTTGGAATACTTGTATCACTGTATCCAGCCTGGTACATTACAAGGTTCTCCCCAGCATTTGTCATTAAAGGAGATTTTTCAGCCTCACGTTCAGGCCGCATCATGCGCTATATACTGGTTGGGATACAATACACTATTTCCATTACTTTGATTGTTTGTGCATTGTTCATATGGAGACAGCACAGATATATGCTTTCCAGAGATATGGGATTTGATAAGGAGAATCTTTTGGCGGTGTCAATACCATATGAGGCCGTAAATGCAAAATGGAATTATGATACAGATTATTCAAAGCGTGATGCTGTACTTGAGCGCCTGAAACAGAATCCCCAGATTAAGGATATTGCTTTAGGACGCGGAAATTTTGTTGCTGCCGACCAAATGCAATGGAGCCGGCAGATAGAAGATGGCTCACATCAGGTATTTGATGTATATGTGGTATCGTGGAATTTCCTTAAAGTAATGGGCATTGATATTATAGAAGGGAGGGATTTCCTGATTTCAGATGACAGAAGTGAAACAGGTGCCTTAATTTTCAACAAGACTGCAGCCAGGGATTTGGGAATAACAACTGAAACAACAATTCATGGACATATGGAAGATGAAACTACACCTGTAGTTGGCATATGTGAGGATTTCAACTTCCAGCCTGCGCAGTACAATATCAATCCTTATGCCTTTCTTGTTTTTGGCAAGCATTCCTGGGATATTCCAAGACATGCTTATGTCCGTACTAATGCTGGTGCAGATATTGCTCAAATAAAGGAATATATCAGGAACTCAATAATGGAGATGTCACCTGATTCAGATCCGGAGAAGATAAAGATAAAATTCTTTGATGAGGAACTGGAATTCGTTTACCAACGTGAAGACAAGCTGTCGGTACTTATTGCATTGTTCTCACTGTTGTCAATTGTAATATCCATCATAGGGGTGTTCGGTTTGGTGCTGTTTGAAACACAATACAGCCGCAGGGAAATAGGAATCAGGAGAGTGTACGGTGCTTCTGTGGGTGGAATCCTGAAACTGTTTAACCGCAAGTATATACAAATAGTTGCAATTTGTTCGGCAGTGGCAATACCTGCAAGTCATTATATCATTTCTGGCTGGATACAGCAATATGTTTATCGCACATCTATGGCATGGTGGGTATATGCAGCGGTAGTAGGTGCAATTCTGTTAATTACGATCTTTACTGTAGCTCTCCGTTCATGGAGTGCAGCAAACGAGAACCCTACAAATTCAATAATGCATTGATGAACAATAAGAGTTTATGCAAGAAATCTGGTTCAAAGGGGCAGTAATTACGGTTTTTGCACGTTTATTGCAAATGAATGGGAATTAAACAGACTGACATTATGAAACAATTTACTCAAATCTTATTATTGGCAATAGCCTTCATCTTCACAAGCTGCTTTGAAAAAGAGGCAAAAGACAAGATTGAAG
>JAZLBB010000104.1:0-55447 GCA_045613465.1 Candidatus Egerieisoma sp. | reverse complement strand
GTCCCCTTCACTCGATTGGGTTAGGCATATATGCCTGTAAACAAGACTGTCATAAGTATAATGATACCAGAGTGTTAAGAGCGTTTCCTCCATAACAGCCCTACAAATGGAATATTGTAAAGGAAAGGATGCTATATTTACAAAATATATAAAAGAAATCAGTTGAAGATAATGATAGAACCAATACAGGATACACTTTCTCCAGCGTTTGTTTATAGGTACGAAATGGATGCATTAGTCGTAAAGATGGATACACTTGAGACGACCAATAGTATTCTTGTGTGGGCAATTGTCTTTATTATTCTTGTAGCAGGTTCGACATGTTTTTATATTCTCAGATCTGCCAAGATGCGGGTAAAGAATGAACAATTGGCAAACAAATTATTAAGCAAACAGGCCGCTGCAATGCCCAATTTTATAGATAGGATTAATGCCATTTCCAATAAAAGCATTAAGTTGTCGGAATCAATTTATGATGAGTTCCAAGATGCGATAGACCAAGTAAAGCGGGAACACAAGAATGGGATTGTAGAGATAATGAATGATGAAGAATTCTACAATACCTATCCTTATTTGAAACAGTTGACAATATTGAGCGTTCAGGAAAAGTTTGTGCTATTGTTGACGGAAAACGGTTATTCAAATGCACAGATTGCGCTGTTGTTGGGTGCTAATGCAAATACTGTGAGAACAGTGAGAAATAGGGTAAGATCAAAGATTAAACAATCTGAGATGAGAGATATTTACATGAAGAGATTACGAATTTTTAAAACCGCCCAGTAATGAAGAGAATCCTTATTTTTATTATATTGTTATTCTTGTATATTCCTTCTTTAGCACAGATTAAAAGTGGTCCAAAGTTCGATGGTAAAAATGCAGGAGTATTTCCTATTTGGGTATCCAATAATATAATCTATCCTTTGGATGCATTGGAAAAAGGGGTAGAGGGTCGTGTTGTGATTAATTTTAAAGTATGTGAAGATGGATATGTAAGGGATGTAAAGATTCTTGATGGACTTATGCCATCACTGGATTCTGAAGCTGTTCGCCTGGTTTCATCTTCTCCAAAATGGGAGCCTGCAATTATGGATGGTAAAAAGGTGTCAGTCACATATACTATGCCTGTTGTTTTTAGGAATATTAATAAAACAATGAAACCGGCAACATTCAAAGGTGGGGGAATGTCAAATTTTTTGGATTGGGTACTTTCTTCAATAAAATTGCCTCAACAGATTGTAGAAAACAAAATATCAGGAGAAATACAGGTTTCATTTACAATTACGGATAAAGGTAAGATTGAACATCCTTCCATCATTAAAAGTGTTCATCCGTTGTTGGATAATGAGGTTTTAAGAGTGATTTCATCCTCTCCAGTATGGGTCCCGGCAGAGAAAAATGGCAGTCCTGTTCCTGTTACATGTTCTTTGCCATTGCGCTTTTCATGGGATGGAGGTAAACAGTGATTTTGTATAATGTTGTGAATAAATAAGATACATCTGACAACCCCTTTAAACACCAGTTTAAAGGGGTATTTTTATAGTATATAGCAAGGTATATTTGTGATAAAATATAAAGGGTTGTATTATGTATATAAAAAGAGGTATCATTATTCTCATTATTGCTGTGATTGCAGGTTTGAAGGGATATTCACAAGAAATTCTCTCAAATGAAGCATCTTACAGAGTGGAGTATTCATATTATTATAAAAGGGATTCAACCAAGACAGGGTATCTTATGGATACTTATTTCTTGGATATTTGTAAGAGTGGACATTCGTTCTTTTATAGTAGGATTACCCAATATAGGGATTCTGTCAAGCAAGCATCTTTGGCTCAGGGTATGGATGCTTATCAGGCAAGAGAGGTAATACGTTCTTTGCCAAGAGGTCTGGTATGGTATATTGATAAAAGATATGCAGATACGAAAGTTATGTATTATACACAACTTGTTTGGGATGTATTTAGAGGAATAGGGGAATTGGAACTCCCAAAATGGGAGATTGTGGGCGATACAACTATACTTAACGGATTTACATGTAAAAAAGCTATAGGTGTTGCCGGGGGTAGGGAGTGGATTGTGTGGTATACTCCAGATATTCAGTTAAATGAAGGACCTTGGTTGCTATGGGGACTACCAGGTTTGATTCTTAAAGCTGAGGATTCTACAGGGTGTTTCAAGTTTATTTGTGACAATGTGGGAGAATTGTCACCTTCGTATTATGTTCTCTTGTCGGGAGATTACAATAATACACGTTCAATGGATTTGGCTGGGGCAGTTAGGGCGGAAACAATGTATGAATTGGATCCCAAGAAGTTTATGTCTGTCTATGGTTTTGGAGAAGTGCAAGGGCCACCAATTCCCCAAAGGTACTATATACCTCTGTATCTTGTAAAATAAATGGCTGAATATGAAAAGAGTACTTTTATTATTGATTTGTACCCTTTTCTGTCTCTCTGTATTTGCGCAGATAAGGGTTAGCGGCAGGATTGCGGATGCTGCCGGGAATCCTTTGCCGGGAGCAACTGTTACAGTTTATGAGAATGACAGGATTGTCTCCTATACAATAGCACAAGGTGACGGGCACTATGAGTTGAAAACAACAAAGGGGGGGGCTTCTCTTGATTATTATCTGATGGGTTACAGGAGGGTGACCTTAAGGGTGGATATGAAGGGGGCATCAACCCTTGTAAAGGATGTAATATTGGAGGAGAGCAATTTCCAACTTCCGTCAATTACAGTTAAACCTGTGGCGGTTAAGGTTGCCGGAGATACCGTAACCTATGATGCCACTGCATTTGTGAGAAAGGAGGACAATACCTTGCAGGAGGTGCTAAACCGCCTTCCACATGTGAGTGTTGCATCAACAGGGCAGGTAAAGGTTCAGGGTGTAAACGTGAACAAGGTTTATATTGAGGATATGGATCTGTTGGGAGCGCGCTATGGACTGGCCATAAAGAATATCCGTCCTGCAGATATTTCTGCGGTTAGTGTGTACTATGAGCACCAACCCATAAAAGCGCTGGAGGGAATTGAAAAGAGCAATCAGGCAGCACTCAATATCAAACTTAAGGAGAAAGCCAAAAACAGGTGGGTGTGGACTTTGGGTGCCCTTGCCGGCATTCCCTCTTTATATCAGGGGAAAGCCAGTGCAATGAATTTTGGAAGCAGCCGCCAGGCAATGGCAATTGCCAAGACAGACAATTCCGGAGAAGATATCATAACTGAGACCAGAATGCAGAATCTAAAACCTGGAGGGTACAAACTTTCAGATTTACAGGGAGGTGGTATGGATGACCTGTTTTCTACAGGTGCTGTAATGCTCCCTGTGCCTCAGAATTATTACTATAACAACAGATCCAATGCTTTATCTGTAAATAATCTCAATAAATTCTCCCAAAATGCAACATTGAAGGAAAATGTGGTACTCTTTACAGATATAAGGAGGGATGATGTCTTTACGCAGAGTGTTGTCATGCCCGGGGACCAGCCTGCAATTGTGATATCGGACAGTATGATGCGTAAGCGTACAGACAAGCAGTTGGAGGCTGAGTTGACATATACTTCAAATTCCAGGGAACGGTATCTGGAAAATGTCTTTTCCGTAAAGGCTCATTTCAATGAAGCCGGTGCGGTGAGAAGCAGTTCGTCGGGAGGATATGTACAGGATTATTCATTGCCCAAATTCATTTTTGAGGATAAACTTTCAGTCGTCGGGAAGAGGGGAGGGAAGGTGAGAAAATTTAATGCAGATATGCATTATTCCCGACAGAACCAGAGTATGGAGGTTGTTTCCGACAATTTAAGTTCCCTTTTTGGAACGGACAGGGTTGTGCAGGAATTCTATACAGATAATTTGAGGGGAAATTTATACACTTCTGTTGTCCGCAAGGTGGGAAAGGGGGCGTTTACATTTACCCCAGGCCTAAAAGCGGAGTACAATAGTTATGAATCTGAGGTTTTGCCCCGGACAGATTCCATGTACAATAATCTGCATCTTTTTTTGGTACAGCCTTATGCCGATTTTTCATACTATAAGAAGTTCAGGGGGATGAAAGTGGATATTGCTGTTCCGTTGGCCCTGAGGGGTGATTTCATTGGCGGTGATGCAAAGATGCACTTTATATATTCCCCTGCAGTTTCCCTGGAGCATCATCTGTCCAATGCACTTACATTAAGAGGTAGTGCCAATGTGGGGAATAAGGTTGGAGGTATTGGGACCATGGGAGAAGGTTACATCTTTACCGGGTATAGGAATCTCTACCGATACGGTGCGGTGCCAGAGAGAGTTTCGCAGAATTATAGCATGATGTTGTCTCACAGTAATTTCCGCAGAATGCTCTTTACTTCTGTAAATGTGCATTATAATGTGTTCCATTCATCTTTGGCACAGGAGGAACTTTATTTGAAGGATTATACCCTGATTACATTCGTTGATGAAAATACCCGAAACAGGAGTTTCTCTGTTGGGGCAAGTGTCAAGAAACTTTTTGGGAGTGTGTTTACATTGCGTGGCGGGGGAGAGTATTCATCCAACAGGCAGGAGCAGTATTTGCAGGGGGAGTTTTACCGTTACAGGACAGAAGGGATAAAAGGCAATTTGGATATGGAGTTTACTCCATGTGAGAAATTTTCATTGGTGTTTTCTGGGTCATATACCCACAGCATATTCAAATCATGCAGTTCTAGGGGAATTGACCATATTACGGCAAAAACGACTGTCAACTGGTATCCGGTTCAGCGGTTGCTGCTAAAAGGGGAGATGTACAATTATTGGCAGAAGTTCAATGACAGCAGATACAAAGACATTTCCTTACCGTTCCTGGATTTCAGAATAGAGTATGAATTGGGTAAGAAAACCGGACTATATGCAATTCTGAGGAATGTACTTGATACAAAAGAGTACAATTACACTTATTTCAGCGGGGCCTCTACCGTGAGCAGGATAACAAAACTCAGAGGTGCGGAGTATCTTATAGGGGTGAATATGTCTCTCTGAGAGGAATAAAAAATCTATTGAAAACCGTGGTCGACCGTGACCTTGTGAACGGGGGGGCGTTCCGCAGGAATGGGAGGGATTCAGTTTCCAATAGATTTTTTGTTGGTATTTCTAAAGGATATTCAGACTCTGTTCCTTTATTTTTTCCAGTTCGTCTTTCATGCGCACTACCCATTTCTGGATCTCAGCGTGGTTGGCCTTTGAACCCATGGTATTTATCTCGCGGCCCATCTCTTGTGCTATGAAGCCGAGCTTCTTGCCAGGGTATGGCTCGGAGTTGATGGTCTCCATAAAGTATTTGCAGTGCTGGCGCAAACGTACTTTCTCTTCGTTTATATCAAGTTTCTCAACATAGAATACAATCTCCTGCTCAAGGCGGTTGGCATCTGGAGTTATTCCCAACTCATCTATTCTTGCTTTTATACGCTCTTTTACTGCCTCTACGCGGATTGCTTCATATTTCTCAACCTCGGATACAAATGATTCAATAAGGGCTACACGTGAGGTTACATCATTGTACAATATTTCGCCCTCTTTGGCGCGGAAATCGTTCAATGCTGCAACTGCGTTGTGGATAGCCTCTTCAAGAGGTGTCCAAGTCTCATCTGTCATTTCCTGTTTTTTTGTCTCAACCACATCCGGCATTCTTAGAATCATTGCAAGGAGGTCATTAGGGTTCTGCCCAGGGAGCCCGTATGCTCCAATATTGTTGCCAAGTTCAGTGATCTGCCTATAATAATCCATAGCCATCTCCATATTTATTTTCTTGGCACAGTCTGCTGCATTTTGTTCAATGGTTGCAAAAAGGTCTATGTTTCCTCTTTGGAGTTCTTTAGCTATATATTGTCTTACGGCCATCTCCTTTTCTCTAGGAATAAGGGAACTCTTTATGCTTATGTCTGCATTCTTGCCGTTAAGGGAACGGATTTCTATTGTTATTTTGCTGTCGGGAAGAATACATTCTGCTTTCCCGTAGCCTGTCATTGATCTTACCATGCTGTGTTATTTTTTGCAAATGTAAGCAATTTTATACACAGGTAAAACCTGAGTGATGAGTTTAGTTGTAACCAGATGGGCTTATTCCAATATTTTTATTATATTTGCTTGTTAATTTATACTACAATGGAAGAAGTTAAAAACGAGTTGGCGCAGGAGCGTCAGTTGAACTTTATTGAAGAGATTGTTGAGAACGATTTGGCAACCGGAAAACATGAGAGTATTTTAACCCGTTTCCCACCAGAGCCAAATGGTTATTTGCATATAGGTCATGCAAAGAGTATTTGCCTGAATTTTGGTCTTGCAAAGAAGTATGGCGGAAAAACAAATATCCGTTTTGATGATACCAATCCTACAAAAGAGGATGTGGAGTATGTAGATTCAATCAAACAGGATGTAAAATGGTTGGGTTTTGAGTGGGCCAACGAGTTCTATGCTTCAGACTATTTTGAGCAGCTTTATGTGTGGGCACAGGAATTGATTAAGAAAGGTCTTGCTTATGTTGATGACCAGAGCCAGGAGGAGATTAGAGCTACTCGTGGTACTGTAAACCAGCCTGGTATAAACAGCCCTTACAGAGACCGTAGTGTTGAGGAGAACCTTAAACTGTTCCAGGAGATGCGTGAGGGTAAATATAAAGAGGGTGAGAAAGTATTGCGTGCAAAGATAGATATGGCACATCCTAACATGATGTTCAGGGATCCTCTAATGTACAGAATCAACTATTCACACCATCATAGGACAGGAGATAAATGGTGTATCTATCCAATGTACGATTATGCTCACGGACAGAGCGATTCAATTGAGGGTATCACACACTCTATCTGTACTTTGGAGTTTGATGTACACCGTCCTCTATATGACTGGTTTATTGAGAAACTTGAGATTTTCCCTTCTCATCAGTACGAGTTTGCCCGTTTGAATCTTACTTATACAGTAATGAGCAAACGTAAGCTTCTTGAACTTGTAAAGAATAACTATGTACGTGGTTGGGATGACCCTCGTATGCCAACCATCTGTGGTATAAGAAGAAGAGGTTATACACCTGAGAGTATCCGTCTGTTTGCAGAGAAAGTAGGTGTTGCAAAACGTGATAACACAATTGATCTTTCACTACTTGAGTGGTGCGTAAGAGAGGATTTGAACAAACGTTCAAACAGATATATGACCGTGCTTGATCCTATCAAACTTGTCATTACCAACTGGGAAGATGGTAAAGTAGAGGAGTTCCAGGCACCTTTGAATCCTGCAGATCCGGATGGTCCAAAACGTACAGTTAAGTTTGCCAAGGAACTGTATATTGAGCGTGACGACTTTATGGAGGAGCCACCTAAGAAATATTTCCGTTTGAAACCAGGTGGTGAGGTAAGAATGAAATATACTTACATTATCAAATGCGAAGAGGTTATTAAAGACGAGAACGGCAATATTGTTGAAATCCGTTGTACTTACGATCCTACATCAAAACCAGGAGCAGGTGAGTGGCGTTCAGTTAAAGGTACTATTCATTGGGTAGCTTGTTCAGAGGCTAAGGAGGTTGAGGTAAGACTGGTAGACCGTTTGTTTACAGAGCCATTTATGGATGCAATTCCAGAGGGTACAGATTACAAAGATTATTTGAATCCAGACTCAATGAATATTATTACCGGTTATGCTGAGCCTGCATTGTTGGAAGATAATAGCGGTATTGCAGTTCAGTTTGAGCGTCTTGGATACTTTGTAAAAGATCAGGATTCAACACCAGAGAAGTTTGTATTCAATAAGACAACAGGATTGAAAGATACTTTTAAGAAGTAGTATTTTTCCCGACAGCCTAATATTGAGGGTGACTCAAAGGTAGATCTACCTTTTGAGTCACCCTTTGTTTTGGTATGGATATCCTTGGCAACTGCAGTTTATTTGTTATCTTAGCAGAAAAATAGGAGATATTGTAATGAAATATATAGGTGCACATGTAAGTGCTAGTGGAGGTGTGTGGAATGCGCCTTTAAATGCACATAATATTGGGGCTACAGCGTTTGCCCTTTTTACAAAGAATCAGAAGCAGTGGGTGGCAAAACCACTTACAGATGAGGAGATTGGACTGTTTAAAGATAATTGTGCCAAGTATGGCTTTACTGCTGCCCAGATTTTACCTCACGACAGCTATCTTATAAATCTTGGCAGTCCTAGAGAGGAGGGGTTGCAGAAATCACGTGGAGCATTTATTGATGAGATGCACCGCTGTGAGCAGCTTGGTCTTGATCGTCTGAATTTTCATCCTGGCAGCCATCTGAAAGAGATTTCTGTTGACGAGTGTTTGGCTACTATTGCCCATTCAATCAATCTGGCTTTAGATAAGACAAAAGGGGTTACTGCTGTTATTGAGAATACCGCAGGACAGGGAAGTAATTTGGGCTATACATTTGAGCAGATTGCCCAGATTATTGATCAGGTGGAGGACAAGAGCCGAGTAGGTGTCTGTATTGATACATGTCATAGTTTTGCTGCAGGTTATGATCTTTCAACAGAACTTGGATTTACTCAGGTGTTTGAGCATTTTGAGAATGTGATAGGTTTTAAATATCTTAAAGGAATGCATCTTAACGATGCTATGAAGCCTCTTGCAAGTAAGGTTGACCGTCACAGTACGCTGGGTAACGGAGTGCTTGGAATGGTCCCTTTTGAGATGATAATGAAGGATTCCCGTTTCAATGGCATTCCATTGATTCTGGAGACTCCAGATCCCGATATCTGGGCCGATGAGCTTAATTTGTTGAGGAGTTTTGAGAAATAACTGTCGGGAAGACAAATGGAGGGGTGAAGGCATGGATATTCTTGATACTGAGATAAAATATTTGACCGGAATAGGTCCTAAGAGGGCGGAACTTCTTGGGAAGGAACTTGGTATTTTTACATTCAGGGATATGCTGTACTTTTTCCCGTTCAGGTATATAGACCGCAGTAAAGTATATACCATAAGGGAGTTGCAGCCCACTATGGCATATATTCAAGTCAGAGGTAAGATTGTTGGGGTATCCACAGTAGGGGATTCCCCAAGAAACAAAAGATTTGTTGCAACGCTTCAAGATCCTACCGGCAGGATTGATCTGGTGTTTTTTAAGGGGATAAAATGGATTCAGGAGAAGATAAAAGTTGGACAGGAGTATATAGCTTTTGGCAAACCTTCTGAGTTTAATGGAATTATAAATATGGTACATCCGGAACTTAATCTCCCCACAGATGAGATTATGTACGGGGGGAGTACCATGATGGGGGTCTATTCCAGCACAGAGAAAATGAAAAATAATGGAATAGGCAACAAGCAGATTTCAAAATTCCAGCTTACCATTTTGGAGAAGTATCTGAATTCTATTCCCGACAGTTTGCCGTCTTATATCTTGCAGAAGAAAAAGCTCTGTTCTCTGCAGGAAGCACTTAAAAATATCCATTTCCCTACAGATAATGCAACATTGGCCAGAGCACAGTTAAGGCTTAAGTATGAAGAGTTGTTTTATCTGCAGCTGGGACTTCTGAAACAGAAGAGCATACGTATGCGAAATGACGGAGGCCTGCTGATGCCTAAAGTAGGAGATGCTTTCAATAAGTGCTTTTCATCATTGCCGTATCCACTTACAGGAGCTCAAAAGAGGGTGATAAAGGAGATGCATGCAGATATGAAGAGTGGAAAGCAGATGAACCGTCTGTTGCAAGGGGATGTTGGAAGCGGTAAGACTCTGGTTGCTGTTTTGTGTTCTTTGCTTGCTGTAGATAACGGTTTTCAGGCCTGTATTATGGCTCCAACTGAAGTGTTGGCCCAGCAACACTACAAAGGAATTTCAGAATTGCTGGCTCCTACAGGTGTTTCAGTTGCTCTCCTTACCGGAAGTACCAAAACCAAAGATAGAAAAGAACTTCTTCCAGCATTGGCTTCTGGGGAGATCAAAATATTGGTTGGAACACATGCGTTGATAGAGGAGGTAGTGGTGTTCAAGAACTTGGGCTTGGCTGTAATAGATGAGCAGCACCGTTTTGGCGTGGAGCAGAGATCACGTTTGTGGGAAAAGTCGTCTGTACCTCCACATGTTCTTGTAATGACAGCTACTCCCATTCCGCGTACTTTGGCAATGACCTTGTATGGAGATCTGGATGTATCTGTACTGGATGAACTTCCGCCTGGGAGAAAACCCGTTCAGACCATTCATGCCACTGAAAATCAAAGGGGGCGCATATTTTCATTTATGAAAGAGCAGATAGCGGCAGGAAGACAGATTTTTGTAGTTTATCCACTCATTAAGGAGAGTGAAAAAATGGATTACAAAAACTTGCAGGAGGGGTATGAAACAATAGTTCAGGAGTTCCCGGCTCCACAATATGTAACTGCTGTTGTTCATGGCAAACAAAAAAATGAAGACAAGCAGTATGATATGAATCTTTTTGCCCAGGGACGTGCTCATATACTTGTTGCAACCTCTGTAATAGAGGTGGGTGTGAATGTTCCTAATGCCTCAGTAATGATTATAGAGAGTGCTGAGCGTTTTGGCCTGAGCCAGTTGCATCAGTTGCGTGGACGTGTGGGACGAGGTAGTGAAAAATCATATTGCATTCTCATGACAGGCTACAAGGTGAGCAAGGAGAGCCGCCAGAGGATAGATCTGATGTGCCAGACAAATGACGGATTTGAACTTGCTGAGGCTGATTTACGTATGCGCGGCCCGGGAGATCTGGAAGGTACCAGTCAAAGTGGACTTGCAATAGATCTTCATATTTCAAATCTTGCCAAGGATTCACAAATTCTGGAAGATGCCCGTCAGCTTGCACTTGCTGTGCTGGAATCGGATCCTTTATTGGAGCATCCATCCAATACCATTCTTAGAAACCAACTTGCTGCTCTAAAGAAAGACGGTAAGGCTCCAACCGACTATTCGCAAATAAGCTAGTGGGGTTATTTGATTAAAGATTGCAGATATATGCTATCTCCTGTGGGATAATTCCTCAAAATTTATTAACTTGCAAAGTTTTAAACAGAATTATATGACACGCAAGATAGTAATAGGAATAACACAGGGAGATACCAATGGTATAGGGTATGAGGTGATAATCAAGGCATTGTCTGATGCCAGAATTCTTGAGATATGTACTCCTGTAGTATATGGCTCTTCCAAGTTTTTTGGTCTTTATAGAAAGGATATCCCTGAAACAGAAAATATTAACACAAATATAATTTCCTCGGCAAAAGATGTACATCCAAAAAGGGTAAATATTGTAAATTGTCTTCCAGACAACCTTCAGATTGAACCGGGACAATGTACTAATGATGGTGCAAAAGCGGCCCTTCTCTCTTTGGAGAAAGCTGTAGAGGAGATGAAAGCAGGTCATTTGGATGCAATTGTAACAGCGCCTTTCAATAAGCGCTCTGTAAATGGAGAGACTTTCAAATATGCTGGACATACTGAGTATCTTATAAATGAGTTTGAGGCTAAAGATGGACTTATGTTCTTATGTTCAGGTCAGATGAGGGTTGGAGTGGCAACAGGTCATATTCCACTTGCAAAAGTATCAGAAGCTCTTAATCCTGAGCTTATTGTAAGCAAGCTTAGAATAATGAACGAATCTTTGCTCAAAGATTTCAATATAGTAAAACCTAAAGTTGCCGTACTTGGCCTTAACCCTCACTCGGGTGATAAGGGCCTTATGGGTGATGAGGAGTTGAATATTATTGCACCAGCAATCAAACAGGCTAATGAAGAGGGTATACTTGCTTACGGACCATATCCTCCTGACGGTTTTTTTGGTGTGAATATGCAGTATAAGTTTGATGCTGTATTATCTATGTACCACGATCAGGGACTTATACCTTTCAAGGCTCTTGCATTTGACAGCGGTGTTAATTTTACAGCCGGATTGCCTATAGTAAGAACATCTCCAGATCATGGAACAGCTTTTGATCTTGCTGGTGAGAATAAGGCTAATCCTCAATCTATGATCAGTTCAATCTATCTAGCAGTAGATGTTGTAAGGAATAGGGAGAGATTCGCTCAAATGCATGCGAATCCTTTGAAAGTGAAAGAGTTTGAGGCGCCTCAAAAAGAGAAGCCAGGTAAGCCTGTTATTGCATAATGGAGCCTATAAATCTCTATACCGACGGATCATCAAGAGGAAACCCCGGCCCTGGAGGTTATGGGGTTGTTCTCTCTTGTGGACCTCATAGAAAAGAGATAAGCGGAGGTTTCAGATGTACTACCAACAACAGAATGGAGCTGTTGGCGGTAATAGTTGGCCTGGAGGCCATAAAAAGGCCAAATGCCCAGGTGAATATCTACTCCGATTCATCCTATGTTGTAAAGGCTATAAATGAAGGTTGGTTGCAAGGATGGCTTAAAAAAGGGTTGCATAAACAAAAAAATTCAGATTTGTGGGAACGCTTTCTCGTAGTTTCCCGCAAACATCAGATCCGTTTTTTCTGGATTAAAGGACATGCAGGTCACCCCGAAAATGAAAGGTGTGACCAGTTGGCTGTTGAGGCTGCAACATCATCTTCGCTCTCTGTTGATGATGGCTATGAGGATGCGTCTGCCCAGTTGCTCTAATCAGCTGATAAATAAAGTTGATTTTCTTTCAATTATCCTTTAAAAGGGTTATATTTGTACTTTGTACAAAAGTAGATGTTATGATTACATTTTTTGAGAGAGAAAATCTCAGATATGCGATGATTGGTAGCGGAAGTTGGGCCACTGCATTGGTAAAACTGCTTCTTAATCATCAGCAGAGCATATCCTGGTTCATGCGTAACCAGAAGAATATTGACAATATAAGGGAAAATCACCATAGCAGGTCTTACTTGCAGTCTGTACTTCTCGACCCTACAAGATTAAATATGAGTACAGATATCAATGAGGTGATTGATAGTGCAGATGTCCTTGTATTTGCTGTTCCTTCTGCTTATTTCATGGGTGTAATGAGCAAGTTTACAGGTTCATTGGAAAACAAGTTCATAATTTCTGCAATCAAGGGTTTCGTTGCAGAAAACAATCTTACAATTGCGGAATATTTTAATCAGGTTCATGGGGTTCCGTTTGACAGAATAGGTATTATCAGTGGTCCTTGTCATGCAGAGGAGGTTTCTATGGAGAGACTTTCTTATCTTACCCTAACCAGCAAACATATAGAAGTCGCAAGAGCGTTGTGTGATGTATTCACTTGCAGATACATAAAAACAACTCCAAGTACTGATATATATGGAGTGGAGTTTGCAGCTGCGCTTAAGAACATATATGCTATTGCAGCCGGTATCTGTCATGGTTTGGGTTATGGTGACAATTTTATGGCTGTACTTATGACCAATGCGTTTAACGAACTTGCAACATTCCTTAATGCAACTCATCCAGATTCAAACAGAGTTGTGAAGTCTGCTGCATATTTGGGCGATTTGCTTGTGACAGGTTATTCGCAGTTCAGCAGAAACAGAACCTTTGGAAATATGATTGGCAAGGGATATTCTGTAAAGAGTGCACAGGTTGAGATGAGCATGGTTGCAGAGGGCTATTATGCCAGCAAATGTATACATGAAATCAATAAGGAGTACAGAATTGATATGCCTATAGCAGAGGCTGTATATATGATTCTGTATGAAGAGAGGTATCCTCCGTTTGTTATCAAGCAGTTGACAGAGCAACTGTTCTAGCGGAGTGTTTTTATTAACTATCGGGAAGAAAATTAAAAATTAAAAGATATAATGGTTTCAATAAATTTAAAAGCTGCTGAAGGCTTTATTTCAGAGGCATTGCTCAATGAGCAGATAGAGAAAGCATATACTGGTTTGGATACAGTCCTTGCTGGTAATGGTGCAGGAAACGACTTCTTGGGTTGGGTAAACCTTCCATCGGAAATTGACGGTAATTTGATTGATGCTTGCAATAGCATTGTAAAAAGATGGATTGGAAAGGTAGATGTTGTTGTGGTAGTTGGTATTGGTGGTTCATATCTTGGTGCAAAATGTGCTATTGAGGCTCTTTCTCATACTTTTGCTGCAAGCATGCCAAATAC
This sequence comes from Candidatus Egerieisoma sp., assembly GCA_045613465.1. Classification (GTDB taxonomy): domain Bacteria; phylum Bacteroidota; class Bacteroidia; order Bacteroidales; family UBA932; genus Egerieousia. The sequence continues at coordinate 41,430 of JAZLBB010000104.1, read as the reverse complement.
ACATCCTCAGGTTGTTTTTGCAGGACATAATATTTCTGAGGATTATACCGGCGAGCTTTTGGAGTTCTTGTCCAACAGAACATATGCTACAATAGTAATTTCAAAATCAGGTACAACTACAGAGCCTGCCATTGCTTTCCGTATCCTTAAAGAGAATATGGAAAAGAGATTTGGCAAGGAGATCTGCAAAGAGAGAATTGTTGCAATTACTGACGCATCTAAAGGTGCATTGAGAACTTTGGCTACCCAGGAGGGATATACAACTTTTGTAATTCCAGACAATGTTGGAGGACGTTTTTCTGTTCTTACCCCTGTAGGTTTGCTTCCTATTGCAGTAGCAGGTTTTGATATCAAGGCTCTTGTTGAGGGCGCAAAAGATATGCAGGAGTTGTGTGCTAAGAAAGAGGCAAGTAATCCTGCTATCCTTTATGCCGCTGCACGTAATGCTGCTTATTCTTTGGGTAAGAAAATTGAGATTCTTGTAAACTATAACCCTAAATTGCAGTATCTTGGAGAGTGGTGGAAACAGCTTTACGGAGAGAGTGAGGGTAAAGACGGTAAAGGTATTTTCCCAGCTTCTGTTAACTTCTCTACAGATTTGCATTCAATGGGACAGTATATTCAGGATGGTGAGAGAACATTGTTTGAAACAAATGTTCTTGTAAAGAAGGCTTACCATACTGTTACAATTGAGAGTGATGAGCAGAATCTTGACGGCTTGAACTTCTTGGCAGGTAAACGTGTTGAGGAGGTTAACAAAATGGCTCAGCTTGGTACCCGTCTTGCACATACAGATGGTGGAGTTCCAAACTTTGAGATTGAGATAGATCAGATTGATGAGTATAACCTTGGCCAGTTGTTCTATATGTTTGAGATAGCATGTGGTATCAGCGGTTATATGTTGGGAGTAAATCCTTTCAATCAGCCAGGAGTTGAGGATTACAAAAAGAATATGTTTGCCCTGTTGGACAAACCTGGATATGAGGAGGCATCAAAAGCTATCCGCGAGAGATTGTAATTTTTTGAATAAGATCAGGTATATCTAAGGGGTGGCTTTAAAAAGTTACCCCTTTTATAAATTTTGAGTATGGAGTGGAATTTGGCATTGAGACTGCTTTTGGCAGGTATGCTTGGGGCAGTTATTGGACTGGATAGAGAGTATAGAGCTAAAGAGGCTGGGTTCAGGACTCATTTTCTGGTGAGCCTTGGCAGTGCTCTCTTTATGATCATATCTCAGTATGGATTTGCTGAGATTGTAATGGCCAATGGTGCCAATTATGATGGTGCAAGGGTAGCTGCCCAGATAGTGAGCGGCATAGGTTTCCTTGGTGCCGGTACAATTATTTTTCATAAACAGTTTATCAGAGGTCTTACTACAGCCGCAGGAATGTGGGCAACTGCAGGTATCGGTATGGCTATAGGTGGAGGAATGTATTTTCTAGGGGTAGCTGCTACAATTCTTGTACTTATAGGTCTTGAGGTGCTTACATTGGCTTTTGGCAAGGTAGGCTTGAGTTCCATTTCAATAACATTTTATACTCCCGACAAATCTAACCTTGAGAGAGTTGTAGAGGAGATACACAATAAAAAATATCATCTGGTTTCTTATAGTTCTGCCGAAGAGACAATAGGAGGCATATTAGTGTATAGAGCAGAGATAGTGATGAAGACCAGAGGTCATAGGGAACAGAACGGCTTGTTTGTATTCATACAGGCATTGGAGAATGTTTCACAATTGAAAGTAGAGTAGTAGAATGAATGCACTTTTATCCGATTTGGCTTTGATCCTTATGGTTGCCGGTGTGGTAACTGTATTGTTCAAAAAACTTAAACAGCCGGTTGTTTTAGGTTATATAGTTGCCGGTATTTTTGCCGGACCGCACGTAACTATCCTTCCTACAGTAGCAGATGTTGAGAGTATAGATTTCTGGGGAAAGATTGGTGTTATTTTCCTTTTGTTTGGCCTTGGCCTGGAATTTAATTTCAAGAAACTTAAAAAAGTTGGAGGATCAGGTTTCATTACTGTATTTACTGAGGTGCTGATGATGTTCTGTATGGGCATTTTTGTAGGCAGACTGTTGGATTGGAACTGGGTAACTTCAATTTTTCTTGGTGGAATGTTGAGCATTTCATCAACATCCATTATCATTAAGGCATTTGATGATATGGGGGTAAAGAACAAGAAATTTACACAAATGGTTTTTGGGGCTTTGGTGGTTGAAGATATGGTGGCAATCCTTATTCTTGTACTTCTTCCGGCTCTTGTCCTAAGTTCTTCATTCAATGGTATTGAACTTGCTGATAAGATTACAAATCTGGCCCTTTTCCTCCTTTTGTGGTTTACCGGAGGTATCTATTTCATCCCCACCATATTTAGAAAAATTAAGAATTTCCTGTCGGGAGAAACTTTGATAGTGGTGTCGTTGGGATTATGTTTCATGATGGTTGTAATTACCATAAAGGCCGGAATATCTGAGGCTCTTGGTGCATTTGTCATGGGATCCATCCTTAGTGGGACAATGCATAGTGAGAAGATAATCAAGATTACCAAGCCTATTAAAGATTTCTTTGGAGCTATCTTCTTTGTATCTGTAGGAATGATGGTTGATCCAATGGCAATTGTCAATTATTGGGAGCAGATATTACTAATTTCAGTTGTTATTATCATTGCCAAACCGCTTGCTGCAACTTTAGGCCTTTTGTTTTCGGGACAGACTTTAAAGAATGCCATATTGTCGGGAATATGTTTGTGCCAGATTGGAGAGTTTTCTTTCATTATTGTGCAGATGGGACTGGACCATAATGTGTTGCCGGAACATCTTTATCCTGTGATTGTAACTGTTTCAATTCTCACTACTTTCATTACCCCTTATTGGATGAAGTTGGGTGAGCCATTGTATAATCTCATTTACAGAAGTGTAAAACCGCAGTGGAGAACGGTTATTGAGAGACTTGGAACAGGTAGGAAAACTTTGGATAAGGAGGGAGAGTGGAACAAGTTGCTTAAGTCTTATGCCATTAGACTGTTTGTATTTATAGGTTGGTTGCTGTTTGTTGGTCTCTTTTTTACACAATTGATTTATCCTGTGATTGTCAAGTTTTTTGGAGAGGCAAGACATATAAGGATAATTTCATTTATACTTAATTTGATTGCCATGATGCCGTTCTTGTGGGGACTATTAAAGAGAAAGGACAGTGACGGCGCATTTGATAAAATTTGGCAGGACCAGAAGTTTGCGCGAGGACCGCTTCTGTTTATGATGATATTTAAGTATCTGATAGCCATAATTGCAATTTCCATTACCTCATCCTTTTACTTTGCAATGGGTTATGGAGCTGCACTTACAATATGTACACTTATCATTTCAGTAGTATTGGTATCCAAGAAGATAAAGGAGTATTATGCTATGATTGAGAACAGGTTCCTTACCAATCTTAATAGTGAGGGAGGCAGACGCTCTCTGATACTTCCAAGGGAATTGGCTGATGAGATGCATATAGAGAAAGTGGAGATTGAACCTAACTCATTTATTGCAGGAAAGACAATATCGGAGATACATAAGGCCAGGAAAACCGGTGCTCTTGTAATACAGATGATAAGAGGTTTGGAGGTAATAGATTTGCCTGTAAATAAGGAGATTATCTTCCCAATGGATATTCTTATCATCTTAGGTACCGACAAACAGATAATGGATTTTAAAGAGGCTGCAGAAGAGAGGGTAAAACCAAGGGAAGGTACCAATACAGAGATGGAACTTTTCCAGATAACTTTAGGTGATACATCTCCTATGGTTGGTGAGAATGCCAATATTACCAATATAAGGGAGAAGTTTGGGGTTTTGCTTGTAGGTTTGGAAGGGGAGCAGAGCAATTCATTTATAAGGACAACCTCTGCAATAATAATCCAGGCAGGAGATACAGTATGGGTAGTTGGTGAGAAACAGAGAGTAAAAGAGTTGAGCTAATATTTGGCTATATGGAGAATCAGTTTTTAAGGCAGGTAGCAGCAGCTTTTGTTGCAAATAATGATTTAAGTTGTGAGTTTGTTTTACCAAACAGACGTTCCATGAAGTTTTTTCAGAAATTTTTGGGCGAGGAGTATGGCAAGACTTATAACAAACCGCTGTTTTCTCCTCAAATATTAACTATAAATGAATTTTTTACCAGGTTGGGTGGACTCCATCAGGCAGATCCGGTGGAGCAATTGTATATTTTATATAAAGAGTATATTGCATTAAAGTACAAAAATACATCATTAATCCAGGAAGCAGGGAAGGACACCTTTGATGAGTTTGTTCATTGGGGGGATGCCCTTCTTAAGGATTTCAACGATATAGACAAATATATGGTTAATCCGGTTCAGCTTTTTACAAACATAAAGGACCTCAAGGAGATAGAGGGGGATTTTTCATATTTGAGTCCAAGGCAATTTGATGCAGTGAAGAGTTTTTGGACAAATTATCTTAAAGGAGGTACACTTTCCAGCAAGAAAGAGTTGTTTGCTTCCATTTGGGGAATTATGTTCAACCTCTATACTAATTTCAATGCCGCTTTGCAGGCAAAAGGGATAGGTTACGAAGGACAAATTTATAGAAAGGCAGCAGAGAATATTACTGACTGCAATTTTACTCACAAGGTTGTATTTATAGGGTTTAATGCACCAAACAAATGTGAGCGAAAGGTGATGCAATATCTCAGAGATTCTGGGTTTGGAGATTTCTATTGGGATTTCTTCGGTGAGATGCTTACTGACAGCAATAATGGTGCATCTGAAATAATAAGTGAATTTGCAAAGGAGTTTCCATCTGTTTACCCTTTGGCTGCTGGAGGTGGAGCACTCAATGTAAAGGAACAAAAATATAATGTATATGCAACCCCGTCGGGAGTAGGTCAGGCATTTGTATTGTCCCAAATTTTGGATGACCTTTTTCCTAATGTGGAGGTCTCAGATAAGGAGGCATTTTCAACGGCTATAATTCTTCCCGACGAAAATCTTCTTCTACCGGTTCTCAATTCTATACCCAAGAAGTTCAATTCTATAAATGTCACTATGGGGTATCCTATTGGTGCCACATCCTTGGCCTCTTTTATCTCTCTGATAAGGCAGTTACAACAGGATGTAAGGGTTAAGGATGGAAAATATACGTTCTATCATAAATCAATTTTGGATATCCTTTCACATGAATATGTAAAGAAAATGTGTGGTGAAAGGGCTGCTGTTATAAAGTCCAGGATTTTGGAAGGAAATATGATTTATGTAGATGGTAAGGATGATCTTTTTGTGGGCAATGGAGAGTTGCTTGAGAGAATTTTTACCCATGCCGAAGGTTCTAAGGCAATGCTGGAGTACTTGCTTGAATTGCTTGAATACCTCGATTCCGTACTGGACAGTTGGGACAGGGAGTTTGTATGCCAATATCACCAGAGGGTAGGAAGATTACTTAAGCTGGATATACCAATGGAAACAAAAACTGCCTTAAAACTTGTTGACCAGCTATGTAGTGGAATTGTTGTGCCGTTTAAAGGTGAGCCACTTAAAGGATTGCAGATAATGGGGACCTTGGAAACGAGGGCTCTGGATTTTGATAATGTAATTATTCTTAGTGCCAATGAGGGAAAATTTCCCTCATCCAACATTGGCAATTCAATAATACCGTATAATTTGAGGGTAGGTTTTTCCCTTCCTACATATGAACTTCAAGATGGCATTGCTGCTTACCATTTTTATAGAAGTGTGTGCAGGGCCAAGAATGTGTATATGGTATATGATACCCGTTCCGAGGGGTTGTCGGGAGGAGAGGTAAGCCGTTATGTAAAGCAGCTGAAGTACCATTTTGGGGTTCAGATAAATGAGGCTGCTGTTTCTGCTACTCCATCATTGGGAGAGCATGGAGAAGGACTTATGATAGAGAAAAAGGGTGAGGTGATGTCAAAGTTGCTTGAGATGTTTACAGGTGATGGAGCAAAATCTCTCTCGGCAAGTGCATTGAACAATTATATCTCATGCCCTCTTAAATTTTATGTTGAAAATGTTGAAGGATTGGCGCAGGAAGAGGAGGTTGCAGAAAGTGTGGAGAGTAATGTGTTTGGAAGTATTTTCCACTATGTGATGGAGGGTATATATAAAGAATATGAGGGAAAAAGGGTTACCAGGGATGATATTGTATCCCAGATGAAAAATCATAAAAATATTGGGAGACTCATCCTTAAAGGTTTTGTGGAATATATGCACACAGATACTCTTGAAGGGCAGCATAAAATTATTGAGGCTTTGCTTAGAAAGTACATAAACCTTGCTTTGATGGAGGATATTGAGGTTGCCCCATTCAGGTACGTTGCTGGAGAGAGACGTTTCAGGTACAAGCTCCCAATAAAAGGGGGAAACCTAAATGTAAACTTTAAGGCCTTTGTAGACAGAATTGATACTCTTGTAGAGGGGAATCTTACCAGAATCATAGATTATAAGACAGGTTCGGTTATGCCTCCCGACAGTAAATTTGAGTTGTCGCAACTGTTTGATAAAGATAAGGATGGAAAACATAAGGCTATTGCCCAACTGTATCTGTATGCACTCATTATGTTTGATGAAAAACTCTTGAAAGGGGAGAAGGTGGATGATGCCCTTCTTACCATTTATCAGTTGAAAAAGATTGCAAAAGAGCATCCGGTTCAGATTCTTCTGCAACATGATGATCTGGTAGCATTCAAGGCCCTTTTAATTGAGTGTGTAGAGGAGATATTCAATGAGGATATTCCATTTTTTTCTAATCCGCAGGAGAAAAATTGCGGATATTGCAAACTTGCAGCAATCTGCAGAAAATAAGGGAGGAGCGTGAAATGATTGAAGTTTATAAAGCATCGGCAGGAGCTGGAAAAACACATAGACTTACGGGTGAGTATATAGAGTTGCTTTTTGCACAGCCATATGCCTTTAAACATATTTTGGCAGTTACATTTACCAATAAAGCCACAGATGAAATGAAGCAGCGTATTCTGCAGCAGCTGCATCTGCTTTCACAGCCTGGAGCCAAATCAGATTACCTCCAAAGGATTATGGTGTACACTGGTAAAGACGAAAATTGGGTAAGGAGTACAGCCAAAGAGATTCTAATTTCTATTCTACACGATTATACATCTTTTAGAGTAAGTACTATAGACCGATTTTTCCAACTTGTAATGCGCTCTTTTGCAAGGGAATTGGGTAGAATGGCTACATATAATGTAGAGTTGGACAGGGATAGTGTCCTTACCAGAGCTGTAGATAAGATGTTTGCACAGCTTGACGAACCTCAGAACCAGAGATTGTTGGACTGGTTGATTGAATATTCGTTAGATGCGGTAGATAAGGGAAGTTCGTGGAATATTAAAGGTGAAATTCTTAAATTGGGGAATCAGCTTTTCAGTGAAGAATTCAAGTTGGCAAAGGAAAAAGCAAATACTCACTTTGATGATATTGGAATTGAGGATGTAGCTCTCCTCAAAGCTTCTCTTAAAAAAACAGTTGACCATTTTGAGGGGGAGTTGACACAGTTTGTAAAGGATGCTCTTGGGACAATAGAATCAGCAGGTATGCAGTTGTCTGATTTCAAAGGAGGAAGCAGGTCTCCAATGAATTATCTCAAAAAAGCTGTATCATCCAAGGGTGGAGTTGTCCCTCCTACAGCAACTTTCATTGCATTGAGGGATGGTAAAGATAAATGGTTCACTGGTAAAAAATGTCCCAATGGCATTGAGGTGGTGTACCCAGTTCTCAATGTAATTGTCGGGAAGATAATTGATTTGTTTGAAGATAGTTACAGGGAGTATGCCACTGCTATTGCACTCCTGTCAAATATAAATGTTCTGGGTATTCTCAATGATATTTATGCCAAGGTTGTGGAGTACTGTAGGGAGAAGAACATTATTTTGTTGTCTGAATCTACAGAGTTGCTCAACAGGATAATTGATGGAAGTGATACCCCATTTATTTATGAGAAGATAGGGGTACAATTAGACCATTATATGCTTGATGAGTTTCAGGATACTTCTTCTTTGCAGTGGCGGAATTTTTATCCTCTGCTGAATAACAGTATTGATAACGGTATTGCTGGAGGCAACAAGAATCTGATTGTGGGGGATGAAAAGCAAAGTATCTACAGATGGAGGGGATCTAACTGGAAAATACTTAAAGAGGATCTTTATTCGCAGTTTCGCAAAGGTGATATCAAGCAAGAGGAACTGGAATTCAATTACCGAAGCGGAAAAAATATTGTTGACTTCAATAATGTATTCTTTAAATTCTGTTCTTCGGTTGCTCAGGGTATTTGTGATGAGAACGGAAAGGATATTATTCAGATGTATGGTGGGGAATACCAGAAAGTTCCCGATAGTGGTAAAGAGAATCCAGGATATGTGGAAGTGAGTTTTTTGAGAGAAGACGAGCAGAAGACCTTTTATGAGCAGGCGTTGGAGGCTCTTCCGGAAAAAGTTGGGAAATTGATAGACGGTGGATATTCCAAGAAAGATATAGCAGTTCTGGTAAGAACAGGTAGAGAGGGTAATATGGTTGCTGAGAAACTTATTGAATGCGGTTATGATATAATTTCCAGTGATTCTTTATATATCTGCTCATCTAAAGGGGTTCAGAAAGTGGTAAATGTTCTTAGAGAGGCGGATAATCCTAACAATGACTCCCTCAGAATCTTGAGAATGTTCCAGCATATTCCACCGTTCGAGAATATTGGAAACTATTCGCTATACCAGTTGTGTGAGGCTATTATAAGGGAGTCACTTACCCAGGATGAGCAGGAGGATATGGCTTATCTTCAAGGTTTTTTGGATCTGGTATTGGAATTTACCAATACCAAAGGTTCAAATATTGCCCAGTTTGTAAAATGGTGGGATGAAAGTGGTGTAAAATGTACAATTTCTGCTCCCGACGATATGGATGCCATTAAAGTAATGACAATCCATAAATCTAAAGGCTTGGGATTTAATGTAGTAATTATTCCATTTCTTAAAGAAGATCTTGACCATAAGCCTCTTATGCCGCCAACACTATGGTGTAATTACAATGGAATGCCTGTTCCTGTAAAATATGTTAAAGCTCTTGCCGAAACAAATTTTGAAAAAGAGTACAGATGGGAGAAACTTTGTGCCTGCATTGATGCTCTAAATACCGTTTATGTGGCGTTTACCAGAGCTAAAAAGGAAATGGTAGTTTTGGCTCCGGAACCTTCATTGCTTAAATCTGGAGATTACGCCCTAAGTGCAGTTTCTGATATACTTTACCGTTTTTGCAACTCTGCCAGTGGTGACAATTGGAACAATGTATACACAATAGGAGAGAGTGGTTGTACAACTTTTGATAAAGATACTTCCGGTAAGCTCTTCCTTAAAGGTGTTTTCAGCTCACCATTGCAAGATAACAGGATAAAGACAGCAGCTCAAAGTGGCTCTTTACAGGGTGGAGAGAGTATTAGGGAGCATGGAATTGCCATGCATTATGTTTTCTCTTTGGTAGATTATGTTCATAGTGTTCCTGATGCTGTAGCCAGAGCATGTAAAGAGGGGGTTGCTAATTGCAGTGAGCAGGAGCTGTTGGATATGGTAACAGCAAAAATCAAATCAGTAGAAAACTACGGCTGGTTTAATACTTCTTGGAAAGTTCTGAACGAGTGCAGTATACTTACTGCTGACGGTGAAGAAAAAAGACCGGACAGAGTGCTTGTAAACGGCACAAACGCCATTATTATTGATTATAAGTTTGGAGCATTTGCCCAGGAAGATACCCAACAATTGAACAGATATAAAAAACAGGTGAGCAGATATATGGACCTGCTCACCGGAATGGGATTCAAAAATGTTGAAGGATATCTGTGGTATATCTCAGCTGATGAGATTATATCTGTTTAAAATGTACTCCCCTGAAACACCTCTGACTGGTTGTATGGTACAACTTCTCCTGTCATGGTGAGGTTATTGTTGTTGAAATTAGGGTAAACAGTTACTGTTGCCCTGTTTCCGTTTCCAAGCAGCTGGATGTTTACAGTAGCCGATACCATCAGTCCCTGTACCATAAAATTATAGTATACAAATCCTTTTTTGTCGGTACTCATTGTTATATTGGATACTTTTCCCTGTACAGTTATTCCACCCAATCCGTTAAGCCCCGGATTGAAATAGCTTGTTGCAATCTGGATTACTGCGTTTCCCTCATTCATTGATATAAAGTTGGTTATTTTTGAAACAAACTTTGACATTCCTTGAGGAAATAGCAGCTGATCAACCTCTATTACAAATGATCCGCTTTTAATACATTCTACAGCTTGTTGGAACTCTTTAAGCTGCTCTGCTGCCATGGCTTTCTTGTGGGCAGCTCGTGCGGCTCTTCTCGCTTCTTGTTTTGTCATTGTTGATTCAGCTCCAAACTCTTGTGCATGTACGTAGTTTGAAAAGCCAAGTAAGGTAAGTAGGGCTACGGATAGCATTAAAATCTTTTTCATTTTACAGCTTCTTTAAAATATTTCATCTGTAAACAAAAAATGGAGTGATAATGTTCTTATTGCCCCTAAAATGGGGAATATTTTCACTGTCGGGAAAACATTTTTTGAATATGTGTGTTGAGTTAAGCGTAAGGATCAATTTAAATTTCGTTATTATGAAAAAGTTATTCGCAATTTTAATGGTTTCTGTATTATGTTTCCCTGCATTTGCACAGGATGAGACTATTATAGAAGTACAAAATCAAAAAGGCCCGTATGTTACAGCAGGTTTATGGGACAACTGGTTTGTATCTGTAGGTGGTGGTGTTCAGGTTTATTTTGGCCAAACCGACACTTACGGCGATTTTGGCGACAGATTGGCTCCGGCTTTGGATATTTCTGTCGGGAAGTGGATTACCCCTTCAATGGGTTTGAGATTGGAGTATTCAGGCCTTAAAGCAAAAGGATGGACAGATGGTCTGCTCCCTTATTCTCACGGTAAGGGTGACAACAAAGGTTATTATACCGAGAAATTCAATACAATGAACCTTCATGGCGATTTATTGTGGAATATCTCAAATGCCATTGGAGGTGAAAGAAATGACAGACTTTGGAATTTTGTCCCTTATGTTGGTTTTGGCTGGGCACGTTCTGAGGCTAACGGATCTCATAAAAATGAGTTGGCTGCCAATGTAGGTTTGCTTCATAAGATTGTGCTTACAGATGCATTTGATATAAATGTAGATATGAGAAGCATGTTTGTGAACCAGCGTTTTGCACAAACAACAGGAGGTAAAGGTGTAAATGTATTGGGTACAATAACTGTTGGTGTTGCTTATAAATTCAATAATGTAGGATTCCAGAGAGCTTCTGATCTTATTGTGATTGAGGACAATACACAGTATATTCAAACAATTGCCGCACTTGAGCAGATGTTGGCTCAGGCCGATAAGAAAAGAGCTGCTCTTGAGAAGACTATTGCTGACCAGCAGAAAGCTTTGAACGAGGCCGAGAGTGTAGAGGCTACAATCCCTATCCTTCCAAATCTTGCAATTTTCTTTGAGATTGGAAAGGCAAAACTTACAGAGAAGTCAATTATAAATCTTGGATACCTTGCAAATATCCTTAAACAGTATCCAGATAAACGCTTTATGATTTTTGCTTCTGCAGACAAACAGACAGGTTCTGCTGAGTTCAACCAGAAATTGAGCCAGAAGAGAGGTGAGGTTGTATTTGATACTTTGGTTAAGAAATTTGGTGTAAATCCTGAACAGTTGTCTATTGATGCTGTAGGTGCTACACAGCAGAAGTTTGGAGAGCCTCAGCTTAACAGAGTTGTAGTTATTGAAGATAAAGACTAGTTGTTATGAAATTTTCAAAAATTATGGTGGCCTGCCTCTTGGCGGCCACTTTTTCTACCCTAAAGGTAAATGGGCAGGATACAATTGTACTTAAGGTATTGGAAGAGAATGCTCCCAAATATTTTAATGCTCCGGGTATGCCGAGATTTTCAGTTATAGGAAATCAAAGGGAGTTTTATCTTGGCCTTGGTGGTTATATAAGAAATTCTTTGTCATACGATTGGGGTAATCCTATTGAAAGCCCAATGTATTTTGTAACAAGTGCTATCCCTATGATGGAAGAACCGGGTAATAGTTCCCTTGTGCAGATGAGTGCAGCTTCATCAAATTTCTTTTTGAACTTTGTTGCATTACCTCATACAGAAGATAAAGTGGGTGCTTATATAGATTTTGGATTTGCGGAGGGATTGTCCTCTTATGGTATGAGCTTGAAGGCTGCGTATCTAACATACAGGAATTTATTGGCGGGATATTCTACCAGTTTGTTTACTGATGGTCAGGCAGCAGCCCAGACAATAGACCAGCAGGGGCCTAATGCAATGACATTTCTCTTTAATACTGTAATTTCTTATCAGAAGAAATTTAATGATCATTGGAAAATGGGAGTCAGTTTGGAGATGCCTTCAGTAAATGCAACTTATGGTGCAAATTCTCAGGCTGTGAATCAGAGGGTGCCCGATATTCCGGTTTATTTGCAGTATAGCTGGCATGAGGGTAAGGGTTGGATAAGACTGTCGGGATTATTCAGAGATATGCAATATCATAATCTTGCTACGGGGAAAAATTCGTCTGAGGCTGGTATTGCTGTGAAACTCAGTAGTGTAGGCCCACTGACAGAGTCGCTGACTCTTTACAGCCAGTCGGTATTTGGAACAGGTATTGGTTCATATGTGCAAGATTTACAGGGCTTGGGAATGGATATGGTTCCGGTAGATGGCGCCAGTGGCAAGATGAGGCCGGTAGAGGTTGTTGCCTCTTATTTGGGACTACAATATATGATCAATAAGAAACTCTCAACTTCAGCTACTTTTAGTGAGGTAAAATGCTTTATGCCTGATGGATATGAAGATATGGGAGGTGGAACCTATAAAGAGGCCCTTTATTTTGTATGCAATATGATTTACAGGATTTCTCCGGTTCTTACTACAGGTGTTGAGTATTTGTGGGGAAGCAGAAAAAATATTGACGATACAGTAAAACACAATAACAGGTTGCAAGCATCCCTACGGGTTAATTTTTAATTTTACGTCGTCTTTTTGTACAATCTATTGTATTTGTGATAGTTAATAAATAGGATTTTAGAAATTTCTAAAATCCTATTTTTATAACTATGTGTTTTACAGTTTTTTGTACAAAAAGACGACGTAAAATCTACTCTTTTAGTTTGAATCCGTAGTTCAGGTAGGTACAACCGCCAATAATCATAGATACGCCAGTCCATAGGATTACAGCTTCTACCCCATAAAGTAAGGGCTGGACAAGGATGATAAATCCGCAGATTACAAGCATTACAGCAGAAAAGAGGGTGAGTCCCCAGCCGCTCCCTTTTCTCGAACTCAATACGCAACCCAAGCCAAATAATGAAAATCCTTTAAACAAAAGCCAGAATCCAAGGAAAATAGGGAGTGTAAATGCCGAAATTGCAGGGGAGAAGGTAAGGAATATACCCAATACAATCTCAATAATACCAGATACAATCAGCCATCCTCGCCCTTTGATACCTCTGTTGAACCCCATTGTCAGATACATTACTCCCGACAGGGCAATGACAATACCAAAAAGTACAGACATTGTAAGATAACTTACTTGAGGGAACATCAAAATTACAATTCCAAGAGCCAATAGGATAATTCCTAAAATTACGGGGCTCCACCAATGTTTTTTTTCCATATCAAAAAATTAAAAATTTATAAAAAGGTTTTTCTGTTTCTAAAAAGAATCTATGTTTTCTGAATTTGTAAATAGTTTTTTTACTGATAGGAAGTTTTGCTTTTTCTGGCAAACTACGTGAAATGGTGAAGCTATTTTCGCATAAAGAAAACCAGTTGGAACACCCACATAAAGCCGGTATGCAGTTTCTTAAAAATTGGAACAAATAACGCAATGTTTGGTTTATTCCTACCCATATAAAGTACAGTACAGATAACCCAGAATTAAAATATTACTAATTTTAAAAACTATTTATTATGAAGAGATTATTGATTTTATCACTCATTTTTGCTCTGGTAACCAGTTGCACAAAAGATGAAGTTTTAAAAGATGTGGGAGACGGGGAGAAGGCACTTTTGTCGGTATCTCTTTCAACCGAAACATGTACCAAAGCATACGGAATTGAACATGGAGTTCAAGCGGATGATAATACAATCCAAACACTTGAAATTTTTGTATTCAGAATAAATGAAGGTAATCCCGACAACGGGGCGCTTGATGTATATAAGAAATTTTCATCTGAAGAATTGAAACGATTGTCTGATCTGCAGGTTTATACAACCCTTGGAAAAAAGATGATTTATATAGTTGCCAATTCTCATAGGGAAAATTGGGCTGGAATAAACAACAGGGTGTTGTTTGAACAACAGATGGCATATCTCAAAGATGAAAATGTAAAGAACTTTACCATGACAGGTAGTGCCCAAGTGGAAATGACTACATTCTCAACAGTACCAATCACTATAAAAAGAATGGTTGCCAGGATAAAGTTGTTATCTGTGAGAACAGCATTTGCCGGGAGTGTATATCAGGGCATTCCTTTAACAGATGTAAAAGCCTATCTTATAAATGTTCAAGGAGCAAAATACATTTATAACAATACTGGTAATGACATTTCAATTCTTAATAATGGTGAGTATGTTGAGTCTGATGTTCTATCATGCGCCATGGATGGAATTATTTCAGATAATTTGACTGACAGTATAAACGATGAAGGTTATAATGTTTCCCATTATTTCTATTGTTACGAGAATGAATATACAGAGGAGGAGAATGGCAAGAAGTTTACAAAACTTGTAATTGAAGGCAAGTTGAATGGAACAACCTATTATTACCCAATTCCAATTAAAGGGATAATCAGAAACCATTGCTATACGATATCGGTAACAATATCAAAACCTGGATCTGTGAATCCTCAAATTGATGTTGAGAAAGGGATATTGGGATCTCCTATAACAGTTACAGATTGGGTTGATTATGTAAATAACAATATAACTTTCTAAAAGAGAAAAAGCCTTCAGAATTCTCTGAAGGCTTTTTTTGTGATCCGCCTGGGGCTCGAACCCAGGACCCCAACATTAAAAGTGTTGTGCTCTACCTGCTGAGCTAGCGAATCATCCCGTTTTGGGACTGCAAAAGTATTAAATATTTTTCAAAAAGCAAATTTTATTTTAAAAAAATCACCAAAACTTATTATTTATACCCCTTGCAAGGGGCAAAACTTTTCCGTAGTTTTGCGCCCGCTTTTATATATAGGTATAATATGAGAAAAATATTTAAAACAATCCTATTGGGAGCAATGTCCCTTATATCTGTTTCTACAGCTTTGGCACAGCCAAATGGGGGAGAGCGCACCAATACAAATCAGGTTGGGAAGAAAGTTCTTGACCATTCTGTTTATGACAAGTGGGAGACACTTGGCGGATATGCTATCACCGAAAATGGTGAGTGGATTTCATACTATTGCAACAGAGAAGAGAATGATGGTAAAGTTGTAGTAATGAATCTTAAGACAAACAGCCAGGTTGAAATTCAGAGAGGTTCAAAAACAAAGTTCACACCAGAAGGAAAACACCTTACATTTACAATCAGACCAACCCATGCACAGCAGAAGGAGGCAAAAATAAAGAAGCTTAAAGGTGACAAACTTCCAAAAGATACACTTGGAATCCTTGAACTTGCAACAGGAAATATTGTAAAGTTCCCTGCACTTAAGGGTATTGAGATACCAAGGGAGGGGGGACACTTTATGGCATTTAAAGTTGAATATAAACCAGAAGTTCTTCCCGATAGCAAAAAAACAGAATCAAATGATGAGAAAAAGCAGGCAAAGCAGGCTAAACCAAAAACAGAGGTTATAACTCTCATTTATGATTTTAACAGGAATGTAGTTGTAGACACTCTTAAAAACGTAGATGTCCTTTCATTTACCAAAAAGGGTGACTATCTTTTCTGTATTACAAAAACAGATGCAGGTAAAGAACTATATTCTTATAATCCGGCTACCGGAAAAAGCACATCTATCCTTACCACTGGAAAGAAAGGTGATATCCTTAAACCATATCTTTCTTCAAATGAAAAATTCATAGCTTTTTATGCCAATACAGATTCAACTAAAAAGTTTGATGAGAATGTGTCGGTATATACATATGATTTTTACAAAGAGAATGCACAGCCTCAGGTAGTTGCTGATAACAATACCCCAGGCATCCCAGAGGGTATGCTACTTTCTCGTAACCGTGCAATCAACTTTACTAAAGACGGTAGCAGACTTTTCTTTGGTATTACCACATTGCCACCTCAAAAAGATACTACAATTAAAGAGGAGCAGGCTAAATTGGATGTATGGCACTACAATGATCCTTTCATTTCCACTCAACAGCAGCATATGAAAAATATGATGCTAAGGAGAAGCTATGTGAGCTATGTTGAACTTGATACCGTTTCACATGCTGTTGTATCTGAGAAAATGGTTCGTCTTGGCCAGCCTGAATACCCTACAGTTACTGTAGCAGCTGAATGGAACGGTAACTACGCATACTGTTTTAGCAGTGAGCGTTATAATATTCAGAGCCAGTGGAATGCAAATCCAATATGCGACCTGTATCTCATTTCGCTTAAAGACGGTTCTTCAAGAATGGTTGCTGAGAAAATATATGCTTCAAATATCAGTACTTCTCCAAAAGGGAACTTCCTTGTATGGTACAATCCTGAGCAGAAGCAGTATTTTTCACTTGATATGAGAGAGGCTAATAAAGGTAAGGGTGAGCAAATTCATTCTGTAGCAGCTCCTGTACAGATATCGGGAGGAATAAATTTCCCACTTTGGAAAGAGAACCATGACAAGCCTCAGATGGCACCTGCCTATGGAAATGGCGGTTGGAGTGAGGATGAGTCAACATACTACATCAACGACAAATATGATGTATGGGAAGTGGATCCTCTTGCCGTAAAGGCTCCTAAAATGCTTACTCAAGGATTGGGTAGAGAGAAAGGATATACTTTTAGAATGATGAGATGGGATGCAATGCAGCTTCCCGACGGTACACCAGGTGTAAAGAAAACACCTATTGGTAAAAAAGACAATGTGTATTTTACTGCATTTGACAATAAATCAAAAGGCAACGGATATTTCATGAGAGAGAGCCGTAGGGGTAAACTTCAGCCTATGAAACAGCTTATTATGGAGAATGACTTTGCCCTTGGATATCTGAATAAGGCTAAAAAGGCAAATGTGATAACTTATACAAAAAATAACTTTGTAGAGAGTACTAATCTTTGGGTTACAACTGATATGTTCAAGACCTCAAAGAAACTTACCGCATCAAACCCTCAGCAGGCTGAATATAACTGGGGTACTTGTGAGTCTGTTTACTGGACAGCTTATGACGGGATGGAGTTGGAGGGACTTCTTTATAAGCCTGAGAACTTTGATTCATCAAAGAAATATCCTATGGTAGTTTATTTCTATGAGACTTCCAGCCAGTACAAACATGCCTACAGAAAACCAACTGTAAGCCGTTCTACTATCAATATTACATATTTTGTGAGCAACGGCTATCTTGTATTTATGCCAGATATCTATTATACAGTAGGGCATCCAGGAAAGAGTGCATATAACTGTATTGTCTCGGGAGTTGAAGCCCTTTGCAAGAATTCATGGGTTGACAGTGAGAATGTAGCTATCCAGGGTCAGAGTTGGGGTGGATATCAGGTAGCTTATCTTGTTACTCAGACAGATATGTTCAAATGTGCCGGCAGTGGTGCTCCAGTTGCAAATATGACCAGTGCTTATGGTGGTATAAGATGGGGCAGTGGTGTAGTAAGACATTTTCAGTACGAGCATACACAGAGCAGAATTGGTAAGACTTTGTGGGATGAGGGTGGACTTGAACTTTATATTGAGAACTCTCCTCTATTCTTTGCAGATAAAGTGAATACACCACTTCTGATTATGAATAATGATAATGATGAAGCTGTTCCATGGTACCAGGGAATTGAGTATTTTACAGCATTGAGAAGATTGGGTAAACAAGTGTGGATGCTCCAGTATAACGGAGAGAGCCATAACATAAGCAAACGCGTAAATGCTTTGGACTATACTATAAGATTGTCGCAGTTTATGGATCATTTCCTTAAAGGTGCACCTATGCCTGTATGGATGAAATATGGTGTTCCTGTTACTCATAAAGGTATTGATATGGGCCTTGAACTTGTTGAAGAATAATTATTTATATTTTTTTTATATGACTAAAATTTTAAGATTTGCTTTTGCCGTTCTTGCATTGATGGTTTCGGTTTCTGCCATTGCTAAGAAAGGTGCTACAACAGTTGCAGTTGTTGTTGATGAGAAAACTTATCAGCAGATACCGTCTGCAGTTGATGCTTATGTGAAGTCTGTTGACAATGCTTACAGAAAAGGAATATTGGTGATAGACAAATGGTTCAATCCAGACTCAATTAAAGCTGAGCTTTACAGAATGTACACTCAGCAGCATCTTGAGGGTGCTGTGTTTGTAGGTGATATTCCAATCCCTATGCTTAGAGATGCACAGCATTTTACAACAGCGTTCAAAATGAACCAGAAAATGAAGATTCAGAGATCATCTGTACCTTCAGACCGTTTCTATGATGATTTTGACCTAAACTTCAAGTTTATCAAACAGGATGAGGAGAACAAACTGTTCTTCTATTATTCATTGTTGCCTGAAGGTACTCAGGAGATTGTATGTGAGATATATTCGTCGAGAATAAAAGCACCTGAAGGAGATAATAAATATGAGTTGATAGCTGCATTTTTGGAGAAGGCGGTTGCATCTAAAAAGAACAGTGCCCCTATGGATAAATTGCTTCATTTTGGTGGCCATGGATATAACTCTGAGAGTATGCAGGCTCGTATAGATGAGGCTGTAGCTTTTGCTGAGCATTTCCAGTTCCTTAATGGCAAAAACGCTGATTTGAACTATATCGACCACACTTACGACAACTCTGTTAAGACACGCCTTATGGCTGCTGTAGCAGATAAGGATTTGGATCTTGCAATGCTTCATCATCATGGTGCAGATGATACTCAGTATCTTAATGGTTCCCCATTTGTAGCAGATCCTAAAGGTTGGGTAGACTTGGCAAGAAATTATTTCCGCACTAAGATGCGTTCTGCTAAAGATAAAGAGAAAACTAAGAGCCGTTTTATGGAGCAGTATGATATCCCTGCTTCATGGTGTGATGATGCATTTACCCCAGAAAGGGAAAAAGAGGACAGTCTTTATGCTGCCAGTATGGATATATTCCTTTCTGATTTGGATGGCTATTCTTCAGGTGCTAGAATGGTAGTACTTGATGCTTGCTATAACGGAAGCTTTAATATGAATGACTATATTGCTGCACGTTATATCTTCAATCCTGGCAATACCGTTGTGGTTAAGGCAAATAGTGTTAATACATTGCAGGATACCTGGACAACTGAACTTATAGGTCTTTTGAACTGGGGTGTATGTGCCGGTAACTGGGCTAAGGGTCAGATGACTTTGGAGTCTCATTTGTTTGGAGATCCAACATATGAGTTCGGCAGACAGAATATTCCTGCTTGTTTTGGTGCAGAGAAATTCAATGTAAATGAGGCTATTGTTTTCAAGAAAAATGATGTAAACTTCTGGAAAAAAGTATTGTATGCAAAAGTCGCAGATGAACTGGCATGCGATTACAAATCTTTGGCTATCCAAATGCTATATAACAATAATGCCATAACTTCTGAGGAACTTTTGGAGATTCAGAAGAACAGCACCAGCAAGGTGTTGAGACTTGAGGCTTTCAATACCAACAGAAAAATTGCAGATGCAAATTTCCCTAAAGCAATCATAATGGGTCTTAATGATGATTATGAGTTGTTGCAGCGTTTGAGTGCAATGTATGTTGGAAAGAACTTCTCTAATGAGCTGCTTCCAGCTGTAGTTGCTGCATATATGGATCCTACCAGCACTGATAGAGTTGTCTTCCAGCTTAAAGGAAACTTGAAAGGATTTGAGAGTGAGGATATTAAGAATGAGTTTACTAAACAGAATTCAATAGCTCCTTATTGGGAAGGCGAGGTTGCTTTTGGCAAGCTTATTAAAATGATTGACAGCTATGATAAAGAGTATAAAGCTGAAATTGCTGCAATCAAGGATGGTTCAATGAGCCTTAAAGAGCAGAAGAGCTTTGCACGTGCACGCAGAAACGGTTGCGAGCCAAAATTGGTTCCTTCTTTGGTTCATATGATTGCCACAACTAACGATGAGGAACTTAAACTTACTGCAATTGAGGCACTTGGATGGTATATGTATTCGAGTGTAAAAGATGAGGTGATTGCACAGTGTGAGACTCTATATGCTAAGGAGAGCAATGAGGCTGCAAAGGCAGAGCTCCTAAAAACTCTAAATAGATTGAAATAATTTCTAACAGAAAGAATATGATGAAACTAAGAACAGCAGCAGCTTTTCTTTTAATGATGTTGCCAATTGCACTTTTTGCCCAGAACGGTGAGGCGTCGGCCAAGTTTGCACAAATTAAAGGAAAGGTTACTATGGAAAACGCACAAGGTGAGCCAGTTGGTTTTGCCACAGTGCACCTTCTACCTCAAGATGTATATACATCTACAGAGTTGGACGGTTCATATTTATTGAAAAATATTGAGCCGGGTAAAACATCCATTTCTGTACAATTTGTAGGAATGGAGACAATAGATACTTTGGTAAATCTTGCGGCAGGCCAAACTTATACCTTCAATTTTGTTATGCATGAGACAAACTTCCGATTAACTGAAGTTACAGTACTTGCAGAGCAGAGCAAGGCAGGTGAGGCAACAGCTTCAAATATTTCGCGTCAGGCTATTGACCACCTTCAGGCATCAACAATTAAGGATGTTATGCAGCTTCTTCCAGGAGCAAGTCTTCAGAACTCAAATATGTCTGTAGCAAACAACATCTATATCAGAACTATTGCCCCAACAGGCACATCCCGCAGTGCAACAACTGCAACTGATGATGCACATGCAAATATGAACAGTTTGGGTACAGCAGTGATTATGGATGGTGCAGCGTTGTCAAACAATGCAAACATGCAGATGCTTTCATCTACAATGCAGGGTGTAAATGCTAACGTAGGTGTAGGATCAACCCCTGCAGCAGGTGTAGATTTGAGAGGTATTTCAACTGATAATATTGAGAGTGTTGAGGTTATCCGTGGTATTCCTTCTGCTCAGTATGGTGACCTTACTTCGGGAGCTGTTATCATTAAAACCAAAGCAGGAAAAGAGCCTTTAAGGATTAAAGCTAACCTTAACCCTTATACCTATTCTCTTTCTGCATCAAAAGGTATGCAGTTGGGCGAGAAAGGTGGTGCACTTTCTATTAGTGGCGACTATGCATACGATGCACGTCAACAGGAGATGGCACACCAGTACTATCAGAGATTTACACTTAGGGGTTTGTGGACCAAGACTTTCTTTGACCGTCTTACTACCAACACCTCTTTGGATCTTAAATTACGTAAAGATACAAGGGAGAAAAATCCTGATGATGAGCGTTCTCAGATCGCATACGGAGCAGAGGAGATTGGTTTCAGATTGAACAGCAATGGTTCTTTCACTACTCCAAATGCAGGATGGCTAAAGAGATTGAGTTATACTCTATCATTCTCATATACCGACAAAAAGTCGTATAGGGAGAGTATGCTTTCCAATGCTTACGCACCTTACCTTATGAGTTCTACTGATGGAGCTATTCTTTCTAGTGTTCCAGGTTTGAAAATTTATGGAACAGATGGTAATGAGATTACAAATATCCCTGTAGGAGAGGAGAGCTATTTTGGAACATATCTTCCATACAGCTATTTCTCAAGATATGATATTTATGGTAAAGAGTTGAACTTCCAGGGATCTGTAAAAGCTCACTTCAGCAAGAGATGGGAGAATACCAGTAACAATATCCTTGTAGGTTTTGATTACAAGACAGACGGTAACCTTGGTAAAGGTACTGTTTATGATATAAATACTCCTCCACAGAGCAACAGCAGTTCTTCTGCTTACCGTCCAAGGGCATTTAAGGATATCCCTTTTGTAAATCAGGCCAGCTTGTATGTAGAGGATGTGTTCTCACATGAGTTTGGAAGTCATGAACTTAAGCTTACTGCAGGTGCCCGTTTCGACCAAATTAACAGTAAGAGCATCCTTACACCACGTTTCAATGCTTCATTTGAAGTGATTCCTCAGGCATTGTTTATCCGTGGAGGTTGGGGTGTATTGGCTAAAGCTCCTACATCATTGTATTTGTATCCACAGAATGCATACTATGAGTTTGTGAACTATAATACTTTGGGAGATACCAAACTACCAGAGGATGAGCAGCTGCTTATTGGTACTACAAGAGTATTCAAGACAGAGAATCCAGATCTTAAGATTGCAAAAAATACTAAATCTGAGTTGGGCTTTGACTTGAAGTTTGGACAGAGGAAAATGGGTCTTTCTGTAACTGCATTCTATGAGGAACTTAAAGACGGTTACGCTATGGGCACAGACCTTTACAGCGGTTACCACCTTATCCCTTACGTTACCTACAAGAACCTTCAGAAAGATGCTAATGGCCGTTATACAGTTGAGGTAGATGAGATCAACAATATATTTGTAGGGCATTCAACCCCAATGAACTCTCTTTCTACCATTAACAAGGGTATAGAGTATGAACTTAATCTTGGTAAGATTGATGCAATTAGAACAAGCGTCAATATTAACGGTGCATATATGCACGTGGAGAAGTTCAACAATAACTATTCTTACAGTTCCTCAACTGGTGGTAATCAGCTAGAACACCATATTGGTGTATATGAGAAAGGTGTACAGCACAGCTTTAATGAAGTGTTCAATACCACTTTCCGTTTTACACACAATATACCACAGGTAGGTTTCGTAATTACCCTTGCTGCACAAGCAAACTGGTTTACAAAGACCTGGACAGAGTACGGAAACGATACTATGTTTGAGAAATTTATCTCATACAAAGACTTTACTTACAATGGCAAGACTTACAATGCCGGCGGAGTTTATGATTTTGTTTCTGAGATGAAAGAGCTTCCAGAGTTCGCAAACTTGTTTGACACTCCAAATGACAGAAGGTTCATTAAAGAAAAATATGATCCTTATGTAATCTTCAATCTAAACGTATCCAAAGAGATTGGCGACTTCTTAACTGCATCGTTCTTTGCGAACAATATTTTCAATACAAGACCATTGTATGAGAAAAAGATGTATCCAGGTTCATATGTAGAACTTGGTATTCCTACATTCTTTGGATTTGACCTTAAAATTAACATCAGATAGGAGGCGTACAAATGAAAAAGACATTATTATATATTGCTGCTCTATTTGCGATTGTTTCGTGTGAGCAGTTTGATGAGATTAAAGATGTGGAGCCTATCGGGAATATATCTTTTGGAGTGAATATTACACTTAAAAAGGATTCGTCGGTTCCTGCACCTGCAAGCTATAAGGTTAAATTGAATAATTATGCTGAGAATATTGAGATTATAAAAGAGATTCCGGCAGGTGATATTTTGAATATTAACGATGTTATTCCAGGAATTTATACAGTAGCCATTTCTGGTGAGTCTACTGCTAATGGTTTCACTTATATGTTCAATGGTAACCTTTCCAATGTATATGTTCTGGATAACGGTAAGCAATTGGATTTGGAAATGGCTGCTGCAAGATCAGGCAGTATCCTGTTTAAGGAGATTTACTACAGTGGCAGTAAGAAAGGTGGTAAAACCAACTACTTCAGAGACCAGTTCTACGAACTTTACAATAACAGTAATCAAGTACAATATCTTGATGGTTTGTGTATTGGTAATCTGTTCCCTATAAATGCCACATCTAACAAGTATACATGGGAGAGACCTGATGCCGACAATTATGTATACTTTGAGTCAATTTGGCAAGTACCATTCGACAGAACCAATCCAAACAATAAGAAATACCCTCTTCAACCAGGAGAGTCTGTTATTCTTGCACAGATGGCTGTTGATCATACTGCTGAGAACTTTAATCCCGACAGTCCAGTAAATTTGCAAGATGCTGAGTTTGAGTTTTACTTGAAGACAACTGCCAATACCTTTGATAATACCGATTGTGATAATATGATTCCTGCTTATTGGAAGAAAAGTGCATCAACTGCACAATGGATGCCTTCTATCAATGGTCCGGCATTGGCAATCTTTTATCCAGATGAGCAAATGGCTGCAGTGATGTATGATCCGGATTATGAGCAGATATATTCTTCAACTTGGGTACTTGGCAATAAGACAAATAAAGGAAAGGATGTTTTCATGGATTGTATTGTTGATGCTGTGGAGCTAATGCTCAATGAGTCCAAGATTACACAGAAACGTATGCCTGCTATTTTGGATGCCGGTGCAACCTGGACTGGTGGTACATATAATGCAAAAAGTGTAGGCAGAAAAATTAAGGAGACTACAGCTGATGGTAGAGTAATTTATCAGGATACAAACAACAGTCTTGATGATTTCCAGATTCATGATACACCGGTTGTAAGAAGAAATGGTGCAAAACAACCTTCATGGAAAGCGTTGGCAAACTAATAGTAGCACTTTAATATGGAATTGATTATGAAAAAAATATATTTATTATTGGGTTTGATTGGTTTGTCTGTTTCCTTTACAGCTTCGGCCCAGGAAGGACAAGTTGTCAGACAATCTGAGATTGAGATGAATCTAAGCCGTTCGCTGTGGTTCAACAGCAACAACGTAGCTGGTATGTCTCTTATTCCTCTATCAAAATACAGTATTTTGGATTTTGCATATCAGATGAAAGATGGTAATTTCAAAATGTCTCAAGATGGAGAGAAAGTTACTTCGCTTGGTTTCAACACAAATGGAGCTACAAATATTGGTAACACTTATTTGTGGGGAAATTTTGATTACAGAAATATTGTAGAGGATGGTACAAAATATATTACCAATCTTTATGATCCACACAGGGATATGCCATATTATGTGGCAGATGCCGTTTCAAGCAAGTTTAAAAAGCAGGCGTATGATTTGGGAGTGAAGGTTGCTTTTCCTCAGTTATGGAATTTTGTAACTCCTGGTTGTGAATTGCAGTACAATACTAATACTGGTGCAAAACAGAGAGATCCACGTTCTGTAACCTACTATCTTACTGTTAAAGCTGTCCCTTCTTTTGTGTTTGAACTTTCTCAGAGAAGTAATCTTGGTTTATCAATAAATTACGAGTACATGTATGAAAGAAGTACTTTTAATAGAAGCGATACTGAGATTAACTATCCTGTATTCATTATGAGAGGTTTGGGTAACTATACATCTGATGTAGTTTCTGGAACTGTAGGTGTTGGTACTTTCTTCTACAAAGGTAACAGGATTGGTGGTGCGCTACAGTATGGTTTTGATACTGGAACAGGCTTTTCAGCTTTGTTGGATGCCGGTTATTCTTATAAAGTTGAAGATGCGTTCCAAAATCCTACAAAGAAACAGAGCATGGGGTCTACAGAACAGAATATGTGGAATGCCTCTTTGCAGCTATTGGCAGAAGATGATGACAATATGCAAAAGCTGGTATTCTCATATACCGACCGTAAAACTGATGGTATTGAGTATGTACAGGAAATGGATCCTTCGTTTGAAGTATCAGATTGGATTACCCTTGCAAAATATTTAAGAAGCAAATACTCGTATAAGTCTTTTAATATCAATTATGAGTATTATATCAAAGAGGGTAATAGCTATAAATGGAAATTTGGTTGGGATTATACCTTAACCAAAAAGTATGATGAGTATCTTCTTCCATCTGCATTCCTTAAGGTTGAGAATGCCTTTGATAATGTATATGCCAAGAGAAACTTTAATTTTGGTGGAGGAAAGAGCTCTTTGCTTGCAGGCCTTAATCTTGGTTATAATGATAACAAAAAAGGTGAGTATAGCTACACAGGCGGTTACGATGAGTCTGAGCCTGTAGTTGATATGTATGCAAAAGATATCAAATATATGTCTTCGGATTATATAGTTGTAGGAGGAGAGCTTACTTACTCTACACTCATTAACAATACAACATCTTTGTTTGTAAAGGGTGCATGCCAGTGTTATTTGCCTGATAATTCAGACTTCAATAACAGAGTCTATGCAGGTTTGTCATTTGGTATAACATTCTAGGTTGTATTTTTATTGGGTACTGCTATAAAGTAGTGCATGATAATTTTTGAAGAGGGTGACCCAAAAGTGAATGGGTTGCCCTTTTTCATTTTGAGCAGAAAAACGCATTATTTCCTGCTCAAAATGCATTTCAAACCCATTCCGAGCAAGAAAAGCTACCTTTTCCTGCTCAAATTCTAAAATCAATCCATTCTAAGCAGGATTAGGCCCCAAATCCTGCCTACAATATATTTTCTACCAATTTCAGGCACAAAAATGTCCATTTTCCTGCTCATATTTATGGTTATAATTTCTGATGTTATATAAAGAACTTCAAAAGGAAGAAGGCAGAAAGTATATACATTCCAACCGTTACATTTTTGTGGTTTCCGCTAAGTACATTTATAAGCACATAACTAAGTTGTCCAAAAACAATACCGTCCGATATACTGTATGTCAGCGGCATCATAATCAAACATATGAATGCAGGGATAGACTCTAAATAGTTTGAAAAGTCTATTTGAGTTACAGATGCAATCATCATCAATCCAACCAATACTAATACCGGTGATGTTGCTGCGGCAGGAATTGCAAGGAAGAACGGTGCAAAGAACAATGCAAGCAAGAAACAGCAACCGGAAACAAAAGCTGTAAGACCAGTTCGGCCCCCTTGCTCTACACCAGCAGCACTCTCTACAAATGTTGTAACAGTACTTGTACCCATAGCTGCACCTGCTGTAGTTGCTACTGCATCCACAAGGAATGCTTTCTTTAAGCCTGGAATTGTACCATCTTTGTTAACTATACCAGCCCTTGTTGTTACTCCAATGATTGTTCCAATTGTATCAAAAAGGTCTACAAATAGGAATGTGAATACAATGAGAAACATATCTTTGGTCAATATCTGGTCCCACTGGAATTTGAAGAAAATAGGTTCAATTGAAGGAGGGGTACTCATAAGACCACTGAATTTGGTAACACCCATTGGAATACCAATAAGAGTGGTTATAACTATACCAAGCAACAATCCACCTTTAATATTCTTTATAAGCAATATTGAAGTAACAAGAAGACCAATAATACAAAGTAATGCAGGACCCTCAGTTACTTTTCCAAGACAAACCAGTGTTGCTTCATTGTTGGCAATGACTCCTGCACTCTTTAGACCAATGAATGCAATATACAGTCCAATACCGGCACTGATTGATTTCTTGAGGGTATCTGGAATCATGTAAACAAGTTTTTCCCTAATGTTTGTAAGGGTTAATATTATAAAAATTATACCCTCAAGGAATACGGCAGTAAGTGCAAATTGCCAGCTGTATCCTAATATAAGGCATACTGTATAAGCAAAGAAAGCATTTAATCCCATTCCCGGAGCTAGTGCAAAAGGCAACTTTGCATAAAGTCCCATAAATATTGTTGCAACACCACCAATTATAGCAGTTGTTGTGAATAGGGCACCTTTGTCCATTCCAGTATCACCAAGAATGTTTGGGTTTATGGCTAGAATATAGGCCATTGTCAGGAAAGTGGTAATACCGGCAAAGATCTCGGTACGTACGTTATGTTCCCCGATTTTAAATCCAAATAGTTTTTGTAACATTTGAGTATCTTATTGGTTTACAGTTAGCACAAAATTAGGGTTTTAAAGTGAATTTTGCTACTTTTGAATGGTTTTACCAAAATAAATTTTATGGCAGACAATTATCTAGAAAAGAAATTTGAAGAGTTCCATTCTGGTAAAGGGAATATAATTAGAAATAAAAATACTTCTAATAACCTGAGCCTCAATTCCTTATTGCTTAAAAACCGTAGTTATAGAGGGTTTGATCCATCCCGGCAGGTTTCTATAGATGAACTGAATCAAATTGTTGAGGTATGTACAAAAATACCAAGTGCAAAAAATCAGCAGGTGCTTAGGTTCAAGCTTGTAGCAGGTGAGGATACCCCAAGACTCCAACAGTATACCAAATGGGGTGGAGCACTTCCCCAGCTAAATCTTCCGTTCCCAGGAACAGAACCTTCAGCATTTATAATTATATGTTCTACAGTACCTGAAAACAAATGGGTAGACATTGATTTAGGTATTGCTGCACAAAGTATGCTTCTTAAAGCTGTAGAGATGGGATTGAATGGAATTTGTATAGGAGCTTTCAATAAAAATGAAGTTATAGCTGAATTTTCACTCAAGAATGAACCAGTTCTGGTGCTTGCAATTGGTAAAGGTGCCGAAAATATCCAGCTTACAAGAGTGAAAGAGGGTGAGAGTCAGACCTATTACCGCAAGGATGGGGTCCATTTTGTCCCTAAGTTGGGATTGGAGGATTTGGTGTTGTAATTACAGTACCAGTACAGAAATGGTTATATTGCCCTTTTAGAATCTCTTTAAGTGTCTCGCCAGCTTTCTGGCAGGTACAATGTCCGGAGAAAATATTAAGGTAAGGATACTTCTTTTTAAGAAGATTGGCCGTCTCAATTATTGAGGCGGTCTCTTTTTCTCCTTGTTCCATCTTAAGATAATCTACATAATGGAGCCCTCCAATAAAATATTTTATCATGGCAAAGCACTCATCTGTACTTCTTCCCGACAATTTTCTGATATACTCGGAACATGCATCCAGAATATTTAAAATTCCATTGTGGGAACAAGGAGATATAACAGCATAACACGATGGGGAATACTCAATAAGTGTTATGAGTTCATGTGAGAAATTATCGGGAAAATCATTCATGTATAGGAACTCATTTCCCATTGGGGTTGTATATTTCTTATGTTCCGAGGCTGTGAGAAGAGTTATTTGAGGGGTTATGGCAACCGGTTTGTCTACAATGTTAAACCTGTGCGGGTATTCTGCAAACAGCGCATGCTCCATTCCAATGCTTCTGGCCTCCCTTATGTTATTTTTTGGACGGCAAGAGAAGAACCAGTTACCTTGAATGCCGGAATGCAGGTACACTGGTGCTGTTGTGTTGGATTCAAAGAAACTTCTCAGACCTCCGGTGTGGTCGTTGTGCCCGTGTGATATTATCACACCATCTATCTCTTCAGCAGATGGTAAAGCGCGGTTATCTTCCCTTAAAAGCTCCAGATTATTGAGGTTTTTTCCGCTGGCACCAGTATCAATAAGGTAGTTTTTCCCACTGATGGAGATGAGCAGGCAAAGACCATGTTCATGATGCAGTAGTGGCAAATCATGGCTTGGCAAATTGTCTATGAGTATGTGCACTCTCATACTACCTTAATCTGTTTGCGTAAAAATGTTTTTTTATGAAAGCAAACAAGTACACAAGTCCGGCAATAGTAAATGCAAATGCCACAGCGTATGCCGTTGAATAGTTGGTATACTGGGCAATTATACCGCCAAAGAATACTCCGGCTCCAACTCCAAGGTCGAAGAATGTAAGATAAGTGGCATTTGCCGCGCCACGTTCTGTGTCTTTACCAAGGTTTATGATCATTGTCTGTGCGGTAGGGGAGATGAGTCCGTATCCTCCACCCATGCATATTGCTGAGCAGAAGAAAGCCACAGGATTGTGTATAAATGCAACAATAAAGAACCCTATAATAAGGGAGCATATTCCTATTGCAAATACTGTAATGAATTTTCCTGTGCGGAGAATCATTGCAGAGCATAGTCTTGCAGTAACAAGTCCGGCTGAGAAAATTGAAAAGTAATATCCTGTTCCCTGGGTTATACCAACCTCCTCTTTTGCATAGATTGACAGGTAAACTGTAATTATTCCGTATCCGAATGTAAGGAGTACCATAATGACAGCCTCCGGTAGTCCTGCTTTTAAAAAGAGGTTAGATAGTTTGAACTGTTTGGTTGAGCGTTCAATTTCTTTGTTAGGTTTTATGTTGGCAGCTGCAAGAAAACCTGTAAGACCTACGCAAAATACTGTTATGAATATTGTATTGAAATCTATTCCGTTTTCGTGCATGAACAACGAGATTACTGGACCGGTAGCCATTGCAAGACTGGTTGAAGAGGTGTATATGCCCAGCCCCTCGCCACGTCTCTCTTCTGGGATTATATCCACAGCCATTGTATTTATACCCACGGTAGATGAGCCAAATGCTATTCCGTGAACAAACCTTATAACAAAGAATAAACCTATTGTGGCAGCCAGTGTATAGCTCAGGCACATTGAGATGTAAAAGAGATAGTAACACATCATCAGAGGCTTTCTGTTAAGCCTGTCTAGCCAGAATCCGGCTATAGGTCTTGTGATAAGGGCTGCTATGGTATATAGTGACAATATTGTGCCAATTAGGGCTTCGCTGGCGCTTAATTCGTTTGCCAGATATAGTGGCAAAATGGGCAACAACATATAGAATGCGTTGTACATTAAGAAGTTGCCCAAGTTTACCAATATGAAGTTTCTACTAAAAAGCATTATTTGGCTTTTTCCATTTTCCTGAGTTCCTTGTTTATCTCTCCCCAGGTATAAATTACCGAAATTAACATTGCAACTACTGTTGCGTAACCCATTGCATTAATTAGAAATTCTCTCATAACACCTAGTTTTTAAGATTTGTACTGTTTGTTTACAGTGCAAAATTATCTAGGCGTTTTGTCAACTTTTGACACGAGTTTTTAAATTGTTTCTAAAATTAGTATCCTAAATTGTCTCCTCTCAATAAAGTCTGGAAGAAGTGGATGTGCTGCTCAAGGGCAAAACCCCAGTATGGCCATGAGTGTTTGCCTGGAGTAATGAGTACAAAGTGAGGTATGCCCATGTAGCGGCATTTCTCTGAGAACAGGTCGGTACATCTTACGTAGAAGTCATCGTATCCACAGCTGATGATAAAAGGTTTGTTTTTCCCCTCAAGTTTGTGAATGCGGTTTATGGCGCTCTCCTGTGCAAGTCTCTCTACTTTGTCACCGATTACTTCAGGAAGCCTGTTCTCTCCTTTGTTTTTCAATGGAGTGAGTTCAAGGTCAAGTACGCCACTCATGCTGCCTGCAGATTTAAATTTGTCGGGATTATCCAAGAAAAGATTTATTGCTCCGTGACCACCCATACTCAAACCTGTGATGAAGGTTTTTTCAGGTACAAGGTTGAATTTCTTCTCCATCATAGGGAATAGCTCGCTCCAGAAGAAGGTTCTCCACTGCATCTTTTCAGGATTGGTATTGTTCAGGTACCAACCGTTGTAAAAACCGTCGGGACAAATGATTCTGAAATTTGTTCTGTCGCTTATCTCCTGAATATTATGTTTGTTGCTCCAATCTTTGTAGCATCCGCTCCAACCGTGCAGCAAAAACAGGGTGGAGGTGTTTTCATTTACATTTTTAGGGGTGAAAATAAGGATTGAATCATTGCATTTGAGATTTGCGCTCTCAATTACAACAAGCTCCTGTGAATAGGCGTTGATTGACACCATGAAGAGTGCAATCAGTGCAACTGCAAAACGAATCATGACAATAAAAGTTAATTTTTGGTTATAGTCTGCAAAATTACTCTAATTTTGCAATATGGAAATTATAAATGTAAATAAAAATAAGGCCATCTTAAAGAAGAGGTCTGTTTACGTGAGCCTGGCGCTTGCATTTTTGATAATGGTATTTTTCTTTCCAAATGAAGGAAAGTTCAAATATGAGTATCATAAGGGACGTCCTTGGATGTATGAAACACTGGTAGCACCATTTGATTTTCCAATATTAAAGACTCAGGAAGAACTTTATGCAGAGAAAGATGAGGCCGCATCAAAGGTTATATCGTACTATATATATGATGAAAAGGCTGCCCTTGCCCAGCAGTCTGCACTTGCAAGGTTAAAAATCAAGTATTCCATTCCGGTAGACTATGAAAAGGAGATATCAGATGCCCTTTCGCACATATATGAGAAAGGTATTATTCCCGACAATTCTGAGACCAACGCAAGTGGTACCAGTTATGTGATGGTACAGAGGGAGAAAAGGGCTTCGGAGGAGCTTGTGTCAACATTGTTTACCATAACGTCTGCACAGCAATATCTTAAGAGTGACCTTGAGATAAACAAACCGGGGTACAATACAGATTCCCTTATTGCAGCATACAGGCTTTATGATCTTGTACAGCCTAATCTTATTTTTAGCCAGCAGAATACCGATCTTTTGCATAAAGAGGCTGTAAACTATATTTCTCCTACAAAAGGTATGGTGTATGCAGGTCAGTTGATTGTTACTGAAGGTGAAACCATTACTGCAGATATTGAGCAACTGTTGAATTCATACAAGGCAGAATACGAGTTCAGTTATGGTTACACCGGAAATATATGGCAATTGAGGTTTGCACACATCATATTCTCTGTGGTTGTATTGTTGTTGGTTTACATTACAATATACTTTGTAAACTTTAATATTCTTACAGAGAGCAACAGGTTCAACTTTATATTGTTGGTGGTGCTGATGTCCTTCCTTGTAACTGTTATTGCAAGGAAATTCTCCCCTAATTTCATGTATATGGTACCCTATGCTGTATTTGCCCTTTATATGATGGCATTTTTCAGGAATAAGCTGGTATTTCCAATATACATGATTCTCCTTTTGCCGTTGTTGGTGATATCAGAAAATGGAGTGGAGTTGTATTTGTTGAATGCCGTTGCAGGTGGTATAGCTCTGGTGTCTTTCTCATTCCTTTATAAAGGCTGGCTTCAGTTTATGAACTCCTTTATAATCTTTGTGGGAATGTTTGTCATTCATGTTGCTTTCAGAATGCTTGAGGGAGGTTTCTTTGACACTTCAAATTATTTGCTTATTGCAATGATATTTGGCAATGCATTTCTTGTAGTTGCGGCATATCCACTGGTATTCTTGTTGGAGAAGATTTTTGGACTTGTATCTGTAGCTACCCTTAAGGACCTATCAGATACCAATAACAGATTGTTACAGGAATTGGCACGAAAAGCTCCAGGAACATTTCAGCACTCATTGCAGGTGGCCAACCTTGCTGAGAGGGCAGTTTTGGCTATACGAGGCAATTCACGTCTTGTAAAAGTTGGTGCAATGTACCACGATATTGGAAAGATTAACAATCCACAGTGCTTTATTGAGAATCAGGCACCTGGTGTTGAATATCATAAAGGATTGTCTCCTCAGGAGAGTGCAAGGGAGATTATAAAGCACGTTGCAGATGGTGTAGAAATAGCCAAAAAGCATAATTTGCCGCAGATAGTAAGAGATTTCATTACATCCCATCACGGACGCTCCCAAACAGCATATTTTTATATGCAGTACTGTAATAATGGTGGAGATCCTTCCAAAATAGAGGACTTTACATATCAGGGAACTCTTCCAACAGCAAAAGAGCAGGTTGTAGTAATGATGGCTGATGCTGTGGAGGCTGCTTCCAGAACTCTCAAGGACTATTCTGCAGACAGTATTTCAAAGCTTGTTGACAGTATTACAAGTCAAAGAATTTCAGATTCCCAATTGGCAATGGCTGACATTTCAATCAAAGAGATAAATGTAGTTAAAGCTGTCTTTAAAAAGCATCTTCAGGAAATATATCATGCAAGGATTGTTTATCCTCCCAAAAAGCAGGATGCCAAGCGGGATGTTCCTGTAAACAACGATACAGAGTAATAATAAGGGGCGACCGGAAAAATCTGGCCACCCCTTATTGTTGTAGGTAGGTTAATTTGTTTTGTTATTTAATTCTTATCCAATAAAGGGTAACTCCAATTCCAAAGATTGTCCCTTCCAGGCGTAGCTTGTCGGGTGTCTCAAATTGTGCCTCTACATTTACTTTAATTCCTTTTGAAGGATCGTAAATTTTAGTACCACCCCAAGTCTTGTCAGATGAATCATATTTGAGGCCGTTTACAAGTACTACCTGATCAATATCTGTGTTTCTGAGAGATTTGTCGGGATTCTTAACATCTTTCCTTTTGTTTCCGTTTGAGTCATATGGATTTTCTACCCAGAATACTTGAGCGGTATAAGTACCATTTGCATTTTTTGTTACCCGCACTTTACTTTTCTTTCCACCCCTGTCAGTAGAGTACTCTCCAATAATACTGTCGGGATTGGAATTTACATCTTGTGCAATTGCCGGTATTGCCATAAATACGGCTGCAATAGTCATTAAAATAAACTTTCTCATTGTTTGTAGATTTAGACTGCAAATATGTGAATATTTACACTTCTTTACAACTAATTTATGTAAATAGTTAAAAATTAGATATAAAATAATTCATTATTATTTGTTTTATAACACAGATTATCTCACTGATATATTTAGTGTGGATAAAAAATAAGGATTTGGAATTCCAAATCCTTATTTTTTTAAGTTGTTGATAATTAGATTTTTGTACAAAATGACGACGTTATTATTTGCGTACAAAATCTCCTACAGGGTCATTTATATCAAATGTAAATGATTGTGCACGGTTGCCTTTTACGGTAAATGTAAGGTCAAATGTGCCGGAACCAGGCTGGTTGAATTTGAATACGTTGCCGTTTTTGTGGTTTAATTTTGCATCTACACCTTTTAGTTTGAAGTACAAATCACCCTCTTTCTCATAGATTTTTGCTGTGCCAAATACATCAAGGTGGTAGTTGCCTACATATGCCTTGTTAGGTAGAGCTGCAACAGGTGTCTCTTCTGTAGCAGGTTTCTCCTCATCTTTAGCAAATAGATCCTCTTTATACTCAGCCATATACTCGTCAAAGTTAGTTGTTCTGCCGGTTCCGCGGTACATCTCAATAAGGTCTCTACCAAGTCCTGATTGAGGATCCGATGTGCTTCCATTATTTGTTAGGAATACAAAACCAAGATTAAGGTCGGGAACAAGACCTACAAGAGCTGTATAGCCATATGCCAAACCTGTGTGTCTGATATATCTGCCCTGCTGGCCAAACTCAACTGTCCAACCTTGTGCGTAGTTGGTTAGACGGGTAGAGTCACTTCCTGTAATAGTCTGTGGATAGAACAGCATTTTGTGGTTTTTGCGTGAGATAACCTCTTTGCCGTTGAATGTACCGTTTGCAAGGTGCATTTTAACCCAATTTGCCATATCCTCAGCTGTAGAAATAACAAAACCTGCTGGGGCAACAGCTGATAGCCATGCAAAAGCATTTTCTTTATCTGTTCTTGGAACAACAACAATCTCATCTTTATCCTCAGCTTTTCTCATTCTGTATCCCTGTGCAAGATTTTCAGCTGTGTAGAAAGAAAGATTTCCAGTTGTACTGTTTTTCATTTCAAGAGGGGTGAAGATTCTCTCAACTAGTGCATCATCCCAGCTCTTTCCTGTATATTTCTCAATGATTTTTGCCGCAATGGTGTACATGCTGTTATTGTAAGCATATTTTGTACGGAAACTGTAGGTTGGTCTTACGGTTGCATATATGCGGTAAAGGTCATCTCTGTTGTAACCCCATGTTGGAAGGTCGTCAAGAGCATAGCTGTTGAATCCACTGTGGTGTGACATAATCTCCCTTACCTGGAAATTCTCAGTTACCCATGGATCATACAATTTAAAATCAGGAAGGTAATTCTTTACAGGTGCATCCCATTTTATCTCTGGATACTCGTCCATTACATTTGCAAGAAGTCCTGATGTAAATGCTTTTGATGTTGAAGCAATTACAAATTGGGTTTGAGGGGTTACAGGAACAGGAGCTGTTGTTGAATCACCAAGATGTGCCTGGCCAAAACCTTTAAGGAATACAACCTCGCCATCCTTTACAACGGCTACAGCCATTCCTGGAACTTTCCATTCATCAATTGCTCGTTGGCACATTTGTTCAAATCCGTCGGGAATAGATTTGTAATATTTCTCCTGGGGATTGTTGTTGCAGGCGGTAATGGCCAAAACAGCCATAAGCATAGTTGCCTGACATACTCTTTTTAGTAGTTTCATAGTTATATTTTTTATTTGTTGATTTTTCGTATTCCAAAGTTATTCAAAATTTTCTTCTTAATGCAGTTATTGCCTGTTATTTCTCTTTTTTATATATTTGTAGTTATCAAATTATTTCTGTACTCGTACAGATAGAGAATTCAGAATAATCTAAACTAAAAAAATATGGCACTAAAATTTAAATCCAAAGCATATAACTGGGAGTTTGTGAATATTGGAGGAACTCCACGTGTTAAAATAGGAAGTGGTGCAGACATTGCCAATCTTCATAATCTGGATACCAAATTATGGACTGTATTGTCATGTCCGGTACAAGGATTGGAGATTGATGCAACCAGCCTTTCATATATTGATGCAAATGGCGATGGCAAGATTAGGGTTAATGATATCCTTTCAACTGCAAAATGGATTACTGATGCAGTAAAGAATCCAGACCTCATCCTTGAAGGAAAGGACAGCATAAACATCAATGAGTTCAACACTTCTAATGATACTGGAAGCAAACTTTACAACTCAGCAAAACATATTCTTGATAATTTGAACAAAAGTGATGCTGTCATTACTCTGGCTGATACAATAGACAGTTCAAAAATATTTGCACAGACACGTTTTAACGGTGACGGTGTGATTACTGTAAATACAGCAGAGGAAGCTCAAGAAAAAGATGCAATTGCAGCTGCTGTAGCAGTTACCGGAGGTACTTTGGACAGATGTGGTGCTCAAGGTGTAAATGCTGCACAGATTGAAAGCTTTTACGCTTCACTTGCAGCTTATGATGCATGGCAGAAAGCTGTTGTTGAGGCTCCTTTTGGCGCTGAGACCGATAATGTAATTGCTTCATACAACGCATTGGATGCCAAGATTAAAGATTTCTTTATGAGAAGCAAACTTGCTGCATTCTCTCCAGCAAGCACAGAAAAACTTGATGTCCAGAGTGCACAGATTGAGGCAATAAGTGCAAGCAATTTGTCTGAGAAAGGTGAGGAGATAGCCCAGTATCCAATCTCAAGAGTTACAGGAAAACCGGAGATAGATCTTTCTGCACCTGTAAACCCTGTATGGGCATCTCATTTCAATGTTGTTGTAAAAGCTGCTCTTCCCGATAGTAAAACCCTTTCAGAGGCAGACTGGGCTTCCATAGCAGCAAAAATTTCTGCATATACAGCGTGGAAAAGTGCAAAGGCAGGTGCTGAGGTGGAGTCTTTAGGGTATGACAAAGTAAAACAGCTTTTGCAGGATAATAAAAAGGAGGCTCTTTTGCAGTTGGTAGCTTCAGATGCAAGTCTTGCCCAAGAGGCTAATAATATGGAGATGGTTGTAAAATTCCTCTATATTTTCAGAGATTTCTACAGATTGCTCAGAAACTTCATAACATTTGAGGACTTATATTGCAAAGACAAGAAGACCAATGCAATTTTCCAGAATGGAAGACTTATAATAGACCAGAGAGAGTGCAGATTCTGTATGAATGTTGCAGATATGGGCAAACATAATGCTATGGCAGCTTCCAGTGGACTATATCTTGTATACTGTGATTGTACAAATAAGAGCGGAGCGGAAAAGGTTCAAATTGTGGCCGCTGTTACAGTTGGCGAGATTGGAGATCTAATTGTTGGAAAGAATGCCATTTATTACGATACAAAAGGTGTTGAATGGGATGCTGTAATCACTAAAATCATTGATAATCCAATTAGTGTAAAACAGGCATTCTGGAGTCCTTACCGCAGAATGGCAACAGTAGTTGAGAACCTTATCAATAAGAGTGCTGCAGATAAAGATGCAAAGATGATGGCAAATGCAACTGCCAAGATAAATTCTGCTCCGGCAGCAATTCCAGCTGCACCGGCTGCAGATGCTGCTGATGCCTCTAAACCTGCTGTTACCCCTCCATTTGATATTGCCAAGTTTGCTGGTATCTTTGCTGCTGTAGGTATGGCTGTTGGTATGATTGGTACAGCCCTTGCTTCACTTGCTAAAGGAATCTTTGCATTAAAATGGTGGGAATTGCTTCTTTCACTGATTGCTATCCTTATGATTATTTCTGGTCCTGCTATGGTAATGGCATGGATGAAGCTTCGCAGAAGAAATATTGCTCCTCTTTTGAATGCTAACGGATGGGCTATAAATGCTTCTGCTAAAATTAGTATTCCATTTGGTGAGACACTTACCGACAGTGCAAAATTCCCAGTACTTAAATTAAGAGATCCATACAAGAAAAAAGGTATCGGCTTCTGGAGCAAGTTCTTTATAACTTTAATTATCCTTGCAGTTATTGGTGCGGCAGTATTTGGCCTCTTCTATGCTGGTATCATAAAACTGTAAATGCATAGCAAGTATACTTTAACGACGTAAAAGGCGTAAATTTATGCCAGAAAAAGAAATTTCTTCAAATGAGGGAATTTCTTTTTCTTTTTTTGGCAAGCTTCCTATTTCCTCCATAGTACTTTTGTGGCGGTGGGAGAGGAGGACCTGTTCGTTTATTTGCTTGTATTATCATTTTCTTTTTTCATTCTTTTCATACATCCTCCTCTTTCCCTTTAATCTATATTCAGATACTTTTGCGATACTATGTGTAAAGGAAGATTATTTTTAGTAACTTTGCCGCCACTTATAAATCTGTTTAATTATGAAATTTTTTATTGATACAGCTAATTTGAGCCAGATTGCTAAGGCTCAGGAGATGGGAATTCTTGATGGTGTAACAACTAACCCCAGTTTGATGGCAAAAGAGGATGTTAAGGGTAAAGATGCAATTTATGCTCACTATAAAGCTATCTGTGATATAGTTGACGGTCCTGTAAGTGCTGAGGTTTTTGCAAATGATTTTGATGGTATGGTTGCTGAGGGTGAGGCTCTTGCTGCTATCGATCCAAAAATTACAGTAAAACTTCCATGTACTGCTGAGGGTATTAAAGCTATCAAATATTTCTCTAAAAAAGGTATTGCAACCAACTGTACTCTTGTTTTCAGCGTTGGTCAGGCTCTATTGGCAGCTAAGGCTGGTGCAACATTTGTAAGTCCTTTCGTAGGTCGTTTGGATGATATTTGTGAGGATGGTGTAGGTTTGGTTGCCAAAATTGTTGATATGTACCGTTATTATGGTTATGGAACAGAAGTTCTTGCAGCTTCTATCCGTCATACAAATCATATAGTTGCTTGTCTTGAGGCAGGTGCAGATGTGGCAACTTGTCCTCTTTCAGCTATTGAGGGTCTTTTGAAACATCCTCTTACCGATGCAGGTATTTCTATCTTCAATAAAGCTGTTGAGACTATGAAATAAAAATGAGGGTGACCCAAAAGGTCACTCTCTTTTGCTTTCATATACCCAACCTCCCATCCACAGACAAGGATTGAAAAATGGCCTTCGGTATGGCTGGCAATCTATTCCAGCTGAACCATAATTTCCTAACTCACAAATGCCCCAGTTTGTCTACGAAGAGGCATTTGTTCAAACACACGGAAATTTATGGTCCATCTGAAATGATTGCTTACGCCCCTCAGGATATTTTTCAATCCTTGTCTGCTCCCGTACGGTTGTGTACTTGCAAAAAAAGATAGCTATTCTTTTGATTAACAAGAGAATAGCTATTGTTTATATCGCTAGAATTTCGTAAATTTAAAGTGCAAATAAAAAAATACTTGTCTAACGATATGGCAAAAGTAATACATAAATCTTATAATCAGAACGACTTTCTTCTACTTCCTCCATCTTTGGGCGAACTTATTCCACTTTCTCATCCTGTACGCATTGTAAGCGACATTATTGACAAGTTTGATATCAGCGCCATTGAAGCTACTTATAAAGGTGGTGGAACATCCAGCTTCCATCCACGTATGTTGCTCAAAGTTGTTGTGTATGCTTACCTGTGCAATATATACTCCGGCAGGCAGATGGAGAAGCAGTTGCAGGAGAATATCCACTTCATGTGGCTGTCGGGAATGAGCAGACCTGATTTCAGGACAATCAACAGATTCCGCAGCGAAAGGCTGACAGATGGCAGGTTGGATGCCATATTCACCAAGGTTGTTGAGTTGCTCAATAGTGAGGGTTTTGTATCCTTGAATGTTCAGTATATTGATGGTACCAAGATTGAGTCTGTAGCAAACAAGTACACGTTTGTATGGAAGGGCAGCGTGGAAAAGAATAAGGGCAAGCTGATTGAGAAGGTAAAAGGTGTATTGTCTGCAGCTGAAGAGGAGTTGAATATAGAGCAGTCTGTAGAGGTTGCCCAGGAACTTCCACAGGAGGAGTTTGACCGTAGGGCGGAGAGGATACTTTCAAAGATGGATGATATGGGTGTCAGCAAAGGTAAGGCGAGAAAAGAGATTGAGAAGATCAGGGAGGAGTCTGTTGCCAAGCTGGATGAGTATGACCATCATCTTGAGGTGCTTGGAGAACGTAACAGTTACAGTAAGACTGACAATGATGCCACCTTTATGAGAATGAAGGAGGATGCTATGAACAACGGACAGACCAAGCCTGGATATAATGTACAGATATCAACAGAGAACCAGTTCATTACCAACTACGGCATATACTGGAGACCTACTGATACAGGAACGATGATAGAGTATCTTGAGTCTTTTGAGGACAGATATGGATGTAAGAGTAAGGAAATAGTTGCAGACTCCGGTTATGGCAGCGAGCAGAACTATGAGTATATGCTTGACAATGACATGGTTCCATATGTGAAGTTCAATATGTTCCATAAAGAGCAGACGAGAAAGTATAAGAATAATCCATTCCTGCCGGCCAATATGTACTACAATAAGGATGAAGACTACTATGTTTGTCCAATGGGACATCATCTGGAGCATGTGAGGGACAATAAATCTGTATCAGAGATGGGATATGAATCTGTGGTATCTGTATATCGTGCCCCTAACTGCAAGGGCTGCCCGTTCAGAGGTATGTGCTACAAAGGAAAAAGTGACCGGAGAATAATTGAGGTCAACCATAAGGCCAATGGCTATCGGGAAAAAGCAAGGGAACTT
This sequence comes from Candidatus Egerieisoma sp., assembly GCA_045613465.1. Classification (GTDB taxonomy): domain Bacteria; phylum Bacteroidota; class Bacteroidia; order Bacteroidales; family UBA932; genus Egerieousia. The sequence continues at coordinate 352 of JAZLBB010000104.1, read as the reverse complement.
CTCAATTCAAAAGAGGGGTTGCGTCACAGGAGCAACAGACCGATAGAACCGGAAGCTGTGTTTGGAAACATCAAGTTCAATCATGGGTTCAAGAGGTTCAAACTTAAATCTCATAGAAAAGTTACTGTGGAATGGGGACTTGTGGCCATTGCTCACAATCTGAGGAAATATATTGTTCAGAAGCTGAAAAGGGCTGCTGAGGTGGTAAATATCAAGGCAAATAGCTCTAATATGTCACTCAATATTGCAGCATAAATCGAGTTGTGAGCTTTTCTCTGAAGTGGGAACAATGCTGAACCTGAAAAATGTATATATAAGAAAACCGGATCAAAATTACTTTTGACCCGGCCTC
>JAZLBB010000103.1:0-7134 GCA_045613465.1 Candidatus Egerieisoma sp. | reverse complement strand
AAAAGTCTTAGTCGTTCATTGCGTCTAGCAGTGATGACTCTTGTGGCTATGACACTTTCACTAAGTGCATGGGCACAGAACATATCTGTTTCAGGTACTGTAACAGATAAGAGTGGAGAGCCTGTGATTGGTGCGTATGTATTGGTACAGGGTACAACAAATGGTACCTCAACCGATATCGATGGTAAATACCAGTTGAACGCTCCTGCAAAAGGTACTCTTGAATTTACAATGGTAGGAATGAAAACCGTTACCATGCCTGTAAACAACAGATCTGTGATCAACGCCGTTATGGAGGAGGATTCAGAGATGTTGGAGGAGGCGGTAGTAACTGCTGAGTTCGGTATGAAACGTGTTGCACGTTCAGTAGGTTCAGCAGTTCAGAACGTAAAAGCTCAGGAGATTGCTGATGCAGGTAGAGAGAGCTTTGCTTCTGCACTACAGGGCCGTATCTCAGGTATGACTGTAACTTCTTCAGGTGGTGCTCCAGGTGCATCTACAACAGTTGTATTGAGAAGTATCACTTCAATCTCAGGTAGCAACCAGCCACTTTACGTTATTGATGGTGTTCCTATGAACAACTCTACTTTCGATCCAGAGGCAGGTTTTGCTACAGATGGTGGTGCAGGTTTGGCAAGAGATATGGACTTTGCATCAAGAGGTAATGACTTGAACCCAGCAGACATTGAGTCAATGACAGTATTGAAAGGTGCAGCAGCTGCTGCTCTTTATGGTTCAAGTGCTTCTAATGGTGCTATCATCATTACTACCAAGAAAGGTTCTAAAGGACAGGGTAAAGTATCTTACAGCAACAGATTCCGTTTTGACAAAGCATATGGTCTTCCAGAGATGCAGACTAAATATGCTAACGGTAACTATGGTACTACCAACTTCTATAACACAAGTCGTTATGGTGGATTGTATCCAGAGAATGTGAAGCTATATGATAACTTGTCTGCAATCCTTCAAACAGGATTCTCTCAGACACACGATCTTTCAGTAGAGGGTGGTTCAGATCAGGTAACACTTCGTGGTGCTGCTTCATACACAGATCAGAAAGGTATCGTTAAAACTACAGACTATACCCGCTTGAACATTACTCTAACTGGTAGAGCTAACATTACTAAATGGTTGGATTTTGATGCTTCAATGCAGTTTGTAACCACTACCAACACAAAAACAAATAAAGGTAATAGCGGTCCTTTAAAGAAAGCTTATTTGTGGCCTATGGTAGATGATATATCAAATTATATGGATCCTGATGGTGTACATATGAGAGTTCCGTCACCATATGTTGATACTGATTTGATGAACCCATTGTTTGCTCTATATAAAAATAAGAACTATGATGAGTCTGACCGTTTCCTAACAACTGTTGGAGTGAACATCAAACCTACTAAAAACACTTTTGTTACTGCAAGATTAGGTTGGGATATTGTTAAACAGGAGTTTACAATAGCTACACACCCTTATTATGCAGACCCTAACGGTACTGATTCTACATATGATGAAGGTACATTTAACCTTTCTGAAAACAGTAAGAAGGATGTTACTCTAAACGTACTAGCAGGTTATAACAATGATTGGGGCAAATTTAACTTTAATGCGCAGGTAGGTTATCACCAGGAGGAGCGTGGTTCAAACAACTTGGCTGTTTATGGTTCTAATTTTATGGTTAAGGATTTCTATGGCCTTTCTAACTGTGATCCTTCGAGCATTACTGCAAGAACCATTACAAGCCTAAAACGCATCCAGGCTGTTTCAGCTCAGGTTCAGTTGGGTTACAACAATTTGGCGTTTTTGACTCTTCGTGCAAGAAATGACTGGTCTTCAACATTGCCTACACATAATAATTCCTACTTCTATCCAGCAGTAGAGGGTTCAGTAGTTCTAACAGAGCTTCCATTCCTTCAGGGTAACTCTGCTATCTCTTATTTGAAACTAAGAGGTGCTGCTGCTCAGGTAGGTAAAGATGCGAATCCATTGGCTATTTATCCTAAACTTCAATCAACCGGTTGGGTTGGTGGTGGCTTCCAGTACGGTTTCTATGGCCCTAACGAGTCTTTGAAACCAGAGATGACTACTTCATACGAGGTCGGTTTTGAGGGACGTTTCCTAAATGACAGAATCAATGCAGATTTCTCATACTTCTGGACTGACTGTAAAGACCAGTATGTAACAGGTTTCCGTCTATCATACGCTACAGGTTTCGTGCTAAATAACATGAACGTAGGTAGATTTAAAACTCAGGGCTGGGAATTCCACGTTGATGGTGATATCATCCGTTCACAGAGCGGTTGGCGTTGGAATGTAGGTATGAACCTTTCAGCATCAAAATCTGAGGTGACTGAGCTTCCTGCAAACGTGTCTGAGTACTACAACTCTACAACCTGGATTGTCGGCGGCCTAAGAAATGGTATCTCTGTAGGTAATCCTGTAACTACTATGACTGGTTGTGATTATGAGAGAAACAAAGATGGTGAGATTCTAATTGATCCTGCATCAGGTCTTCCTGTAGTTGGTAGCGTATACTCAGTATTAGGAGACCGTCAACCAGATATGGAGGTTGGTTTCACTACAAACCTTTCATACAAAAACTTCAAACTATCAGCAGTAATGTCTGGTAAATTAGGTGCTACAGTAGTTAATGGTACTGTAAAAGAGATGTTGTCAAATGGTTCATCATGGGAGTCTGTAAAACGTAGAGAGTCGGCTCCAGTAGTATTTAAAGGTGTACTAAAAGACGGTAACCAGAATACAGATCATCCAACCCCTAATAATATTGCTGTTGATTATAGAAGCTATGGTACTGCTTATGTTGGTGGAGACCTAGATTGGTTGGAGAAAGATGTTTACTATCTAAGAATGAATGAGGTTCGTTTGTCATACACAGTTCCTTCAAGCTGGTTGAAAAAAGCAACTAAAAACTTCGTTTCATATGCAAACGTTTGGGTAGCAGGTACAGACCTATTTACAATCACAAACTACTCAGGTATTGACCCTGTAGGTAATGCAACATCTGCAGCATTAGGTGGATCTGGTGGTATTGGTATTGATTACTGGGGTATTCCAAATCCAAGAGGATACTCATTTGGTGTTAACCTAACATTCTAATAAACTGAAAAGATTATGAAAAAATTACTAACTATACTTTTATTGGCATCAATGACCTTCACAATGTCAAGTTGTGAGAGCTGGTTGGATGTCAATAAAAATGAGGACGCTCCAGATTATGTAAGTGAAGAACTATATTTGGCTGGTCTTCTTTCTGCTTATCAAAGCATCTATTGGGATATTAGAGCCCTAGGTCCCCTTACCCAGATGATGGGTACTGGCTCCAGCACATTCAAATGGCTAGCTTTTCATGATTACTTGTCAACTTCAGACTCCAGTGGAGAGATTTGGAAGCTTGTTTACTTCTGGCAGGGTTATAACCTTGAAAACATGATTAACCAGTCATTGAAAAACGAGTCTTACAGACTAGCTGGTATTGGTTATGCAATTAAGGCATTCTCTTGGGATTTGCTTACCAAATACCATGGTGAGGCTCCTATGAAGCAGGCTTACGTAACAGGTCTTCTTTCTCATGATTATGATTATCAGCCAGAGATTATGGCTCAGGTAAGAGAGTGGGCTCTTACTGCAATTGAGTACCTAGAGATGGAAGATAATACCAACTATGGTAACAAGCTTAAGGAAAATGATTTGATATATGCAGGAGATCCTGCTAAATGGATTAAGTTTGCACATTCAGTTATTGTAAGAAATCTTGCTGCACTTACTAACAAAACAGACTTTGCTGCATCATATGCACAGGATCTTATTGATCATGCAGCTCTTGCTATGCAGTCTGTTGAGGACGATGCAACTGTTATGACACTTGGTGGTGGTTCACAGGCTCTTTATTCTGCATATAATAATTTCTGGGGTGTTTCTAGAGCGAACCTTACAAGAACATATTACCAGCATGACTTTGCAGTGCAGGTTATGACAGGTACTGTTCCAATGTATAATGAAGTTACTGGTGATAAGATTCTTCCAGCTAAGGCAACTAAATACCGTCCATTTGCTTTGAATCCTAAACAGATTATTACAGATACATTGGTGAATGAGCAAGGCCACTTCGATCCACGTATGGTTGCAAAACTTGGTACTGCTAGTGATCCTTACTACAAGCATGTTAAAGATTTGAATGAGATTAAGAAATTTCAATACATAGGAGGAAACTTCAACAGCACAACAGGTCCTACTGGTACTGTTCCTTCTTACTTTGGTAGAAATGCATCTTCAAATGAAGGTTATGATGGAAATGGTAGATGGTTGTACAGAAATGACGCTCCATACATTCTAATGAATGCTGCTGAAATCCAGTTCTGTTTGGCTGAGACTTATTGGAAACTTAATAAGAAATCTGAAGCTAGAGCTGCATGGGAAAAAGGTGTTGCTCTTGACCTAGAGTTTACTGCAAAATATCTTACTCCAGGCAGCTATGCTGGTTCAGATATTACAGGCGGTGCTAAACCTGGTGGAGATCACATTACAAAAGAGTTGTTTGATCAAGCTGCTGCTGAATACCTAGCAGGTCCATTTGTAAAAGCACTTCCAGCAGATGAGTTCTCTCTATCTCACATTATGATGCAGAAATGGGTAGCTCTATATCCATGGGGTGCTCCTGAGGCGTGGGTTGATATGAGAAAATATCACTATGATATTAAATACACAGGAGACTATCCATCAGAAAACAACGGCTTTACAGTAACATATGTAGACCAGAAATGGGATTCAGATCCTACTAAAGTTTATAAAGGTTTGTATATGCAACCTGCCCAGGTACAGAATAGAAAGACTAAATACGGTAATGATAATCTAGGTGGTTCTCCATGTTATCGTGTACGTCCTCGTTACAATTCAGAGTATATGTGGAACAAACCATCATTGAATGCTCTAAAACCTATTAGAGGAACAGCAAAGAACTACCATACATCAATGCCATGGTTTGCTTATCCAGGAGATTATCCTGCTTCTCTACCTGAATTATTATAACTAATTTAAAATATTAGAATATGAAAATGTTAAAATATTTAACAACTATTGTTTCTATCATATTCCTTGCTTCTTGTGAGAAACATGATATTAAATTTGCGGGAGAGCAGGAAATGGATAGCAATATGGCTGAATTGAGACTCCACTATGTGGAACCTGTAGGTACCACATCAGCGGCTGCCAATCAGTTTGATTCACTTTACATCAATGGTGTATTATATGCTAATCATACTAATACATTCGGCGTATTTAATGTAATGCCTAACTCCAACAAATTTTACATTGCTAAACCTGGTACTGTAAATATCAAATGCTGGAGAGGTGGTGTTGATCCTATTTATGATTTTGATATTGAGGCAAAAAAAGGTAAACAGGATGTATTTATCTATGATATAGAGAAAGCTCCAAAAGTACTCCCTTTCGAGTTCCCTCTTAAAAGAAATTACACAGCTAACGTACCTGTTTTTGATACAGATTCTGTTGCATATGTAGAGTTCTATAACTTCCTTTACGAAGATTATGGTACAAATAAGGTACCTTATACTGGAACACTTCAGTGTGAATATCAGGATTCAAGAACTCAAGAGTGGATTAAAGTTGGCGAACCTGTTGCATTTGGAGAGCAAGGTGGTAGAGTTCCAGTAAAAGTTATTAAAGAGGATCATATTTCACAGGGTTCTCAGGTTATTCCATTCAGAATGGTTACCTCAGACAATAAAGTATTGATGTATACAAATAATAAAGGTGCGGAATTAGAGTGGAATAATAACTTTACATTAACTATTGGTAGAGGTTATATGTTCTATGCCTGTGGTATCAGAACTAGTGCAACTATCAATACTGCTATCACAACTAAAACTATCCACTAATAACTAAACTTACCGATTCATGAAAAAGATTATTTCTTTAGCATTTATGATGCTTATGCTTGTAGCTCCTGCTTTTGCCCAGAAACTTTCTAAGGAGGAGAAGGCGGCTCTTGCTAAAGCTCAGTATGAATCGGCAGTCAAATGTATTGAAGGTAGGAACTTTGTTATAGTTCCTACCCAATACATGGATACCGATAACGTATTGCAGACCAACAACGACAACTCCCGCTTCTTCTCATGTGAAGGAAAGCAGTTCTTTGTTCAGGGTGCAATATGCGGTGGTAGCAATACCACTCCTTACGTTGCGGAGGACACAGAGTACACAGTTAAATACGACAAAAAAGGAAATGTAAAAATCCGCATTATCCTACAAGGCCGTATGTTCAGAGGTATCTATACAATTTCTGTAAGAAATAATGGAAACTTTGCTGATGTAATCTATACACCACCTACCGGAAGTGTAAGAAAATTCTCTGGTCCACTTGTTTCTGTTAAAGAAGCAAGCTATAACAAACGCTCAAATCCTATGTAATATTACTACATAGCAAGCAATAACAGAAAAGGGAAGGTCTCAAGCCTTCCCTTTTCTTATATCACATATAATGTTTTAAACATTAAACAGGAAGTGCATTATATCACCATCCTGCACTACGTATTCTTTACCCTCTACACCAAGTTTGCCGGCAGCACGGCATGCTGCTTCTGAACCATAGTGTACGAAATCTTCGTATTTGATAACCTCAGCTCTGATAAAGCCTTTCTCAAAATCGGAGTGAATGACACCTGCTGCAGCTGGGGCCTTATCTCCTTTGTTGTAGGTCCATGCTCTTACCTCCTGCACACCTGCAGTAAAATATGTTTCAAGATTCAATAGTGAGTATGCGCTTCTTATAAGTCTTACAACGCCAGATTTCTCCAAACCTATCTCCTCCAAGAACATCTGTCTCTCCTCGTAGCTCTCAAGCTCTGCAATCTCTGACTCTATCTTTGCTGCAATTACAAGGATCTGAGCATTCTCATCCTTTACAGCCTCCCTTACCTGATCCACATAGCTATTGCCATCTTTTGCACTACCCTCATCTACGTTACAAACGTACATTACAGGCTTATTTGTAAGCAGGTACAGTTCACGGGCAAGTTTCTCATCCTCGGCATTATCAAAGGTAACTGTACGGGCAGATTTACCTTGCTCCAACACCTCTTTGTATTTTACAAGAATGTC
>JAZLBB010000102.1:0-1888 GCA_045613465.1 Candidatus Egerieisoma sp. | reverse complement strand
GGCATTTGTGAGTTAGGAAATTATGGTTCAGCTGGAATAGATTGCCAGCCATACCGAAGGCCATTTTTCAATCCTTGTCTGTGGATGGGAGGTTGGGTATATGAAAGCAAAAGAGAGTGACCTTTTGGGTCACCCTCTTTTTTTGTCATAAATGGAGCTGAATGTGTTATAAACGAGGTGATGTTGTTACACTATGCTGGTTTTATTTGTATACTTTCAGTATTATTGGCAGGTGATCGCTAACACCGCCAAGGTAGCGTGGTCCGGAGTAGGTACGTTTGGGTTTTACCCCCATATTTGCATTGTCGCTGGTTAGCAGAGGGGTGGGGGCAAAGATATCCATCTGTCGGGAAACAAATATCCATTGGGGAGAGAATTTTTCCAAAGGTCTGTTGGATGCAGAGGTTTCTTCTTTTTTCAGCAGGTTGTCCGATACCAGAAACTGATCTATCATACTCCAGCTTTCTTTGTACTTATAGCTTCCCTCTGCACCCTGAGCATACTTGGCCAAGTTTGTCAACTGATTAAGATTTTGCAAAGGAGCAGATTCTGGTGTGTCATTAAAATCACCCATAAGTATAATGTTTGCTTTTGGGTTTACGTTAAGTATAGAGTCTACAGTCCTGCTGGCCAAAAGAGAGACATATTTTCTTTTTATATCGGATGACTCATCATTTCCCCTCTTTGATGGCCAGTGGTTTACCATTATATGAATAGTGTCCAATTCATTTACCACCCCTTTTGTATATAGAATGTCTCTGGTGCGGAAATTGGCCTCCAGATATTTGGTTTCAAGAGGTTTGAATATTGTTGGCTTGTATAGGAGTGCAACGTCAATTCCACGACTGTCGGGAGAATCCTTGTGTATGATTTTATATCCTTCTCTGGCCAATGGGGTATTTGTAACAAGTTGTTCCAGAACAAAGTAATTTTCTATTTCTGCTACACCTATTATGGCTGGGAGTGCTTCATAATTGTCTGCTGCCATTAAGATGGTCTTGGCAATATCATCGCGCTTTTTCTCAAATCTTTTCCAACTCCATCGGTTGTCGCCTGTTGGGGTAAATTCATCGTCGGATGTGGAGGGGTTGTTGTGGGTATCAAAGTAGTTCTCTACATTCCAGAACATTACTATCAGCAGAAGCAGCTCTTTCATAGTTACAAAATTTATGCAATTTACTCCATTTTCTGTTTTCTGCCTTGCACCAGCGTAAAATTTACCCTATTTTTGCAGCCTAAAATTTTAAAAATTAGATATATGGCACTCAGATGCGGCATTGTAGGCCTGCCTAACGTGGGCAAATCAACACTTTTTAATTGCATTAGTTCTGGAAAAGCGCAGTCTGCAAATTTCCCTTTCTGTACAATTGAACCAAACATTGGTTCTACCATTGTTCCCGACGACAGACTTGAAGTTCTTGAGAAGATAGTAAAACCGAACAGAGTAGTTCCAGCAACTGTTGAGATTGTGGATATTGCCGGTCTTGTAAAAGGTGCGAGCAGAGGTGAGGGTTTGGGTAACCAGTTCCTTGCAAATATTAGAGAGACAGATGCTATTCTGCATGTTCTAAGATGTTTTGATGATGCAAACATTGTGCATGTGGACGGTAACGTAAATCCGGTAAGGGATAAAGAGATAATTGATACAGAGCTACAGCTTAAGGATCTTGAGACTGTAGAGAACCGTATTAGTAAAGTTCAGAAGCAGGCTCAGACTGGTGGCGACAAAAATGCAAAAAGACTTTATGACATTCTTGTAAAATACAAAGAGGTGTTGGAGCAAGGTAAATCTGCCCGTACAGTTACCTTTGATAATGCCGAGGATGAGAAACTTGCCCGTGAACTGTACCTGCTTACAAATAAGCCTGTAATGTACGTTTGTAACGTA
>JAZLBB010000101.1:0-6204 GCA_045613465.1 Candidatus Egerieisoma sp. | reverse complement strand
GTTAAGAAAGGATCTTATACAGGAGCTGCTTCTCTTGTAAAATCTGATGCCATTAAAGATGTTCCAACAGTATCGTTTGAGAATGCTCTTCAGGGTAAAGTAGCAGGTTTGCAGATTAACAATACTTCTGGACAGGTTGGTTCGTATGGCCAGGTGAGGGTTAGAGGTACTGGTTCTATCAACGCTTCTAATGAGCCTTTGTATGTGGTTGATGGTGTTCCTGTATTGGAAGGTGATGTTACACAACTTTCTTGTGTAAGTAACAGTGTTATGAGTACTATTAACCCTTCAGATATTGAGAGTATTACAGTATTGAAAGATGCTGCAGCTTCTTCTCTTTACGGTTCACGTGCTGCAAATGGTGTTATTATGATTACCACTAAGAAAGGTAAGATTGGCAAACCAACCATTACCTTTAAAGCTAATGTGGGTATATCTCCAGACTGGGCAACAGACAACTGGGAACCAGCTTCATATCAGGAGCAGAAAGAGTTGATGTATGAGATGAGATACAATCAGTATATCAACGCAGGACAGACTCCAACTGAGGCAGATGCTAATGCCAAAAGTATTGTAGACGGTACTCTAACTTCTTATGAGGATCCACGTGGTGAGTTTAATTGGGAAGATGCATTGTTTAGAACAGCGGTATTCCAAAATTATGACTTGTCAATAAGTGGTGGTACTGATAAAACAAGATATTATACATCATTGGCTTACACTACAGAGGAAGGTAGAAACATAAATAATGATTTCTCACGTATTAGTGGTAGGGTAAATTTAACTCAAAAAATAGGTTCTATGTTAGAGTCAACCTCTAATTTGGCAATAACAAGAACTAAGAAGAGTGGTTTTAATGATACCAATAATGGTACATTGAACTATTTCCAAATGTCGAGAAACAGACTTTATGCTTGTTATTGGCCATATGATGAGGAGGGTAATCTAGTTCCTGAGAAATGGAACAATACTGTATACAATGTACTATGGTACGATGATTATTGGTCAAATAGTTCAACAATATTGAAAATTTCTGCTATTGAAACATTGAAATTGGATATTATCCCTGAAATGTTGTCTTTGCAGACCTCATTCTCTTTTGATAACTATCAGGTTAATGACTATGCATGGTACGGTCCTACCCACTTCTACAGAACTTCTAAAGGTGGTCAGATTGATGAGAATAGGGCATCTAAGTATAAAGTTGTTTCGTCAACCGTAGCAAACTTTACCAAATCTTTTGGTGAGCATACAGTATCTGCAATGGTTGGTTTTGAGGCAGAAAGAAACCATACAAATTATGTAAGAGCTACAGGTAATCAATTTGCAAATGATATTGTAAGAACAATTAAAGTAGCTGGAACAACCGAGTCTAACGCTTATACTTGGGGTAATTCAATGGCCTCAGTTATCTCAAAGGCTGAATATAATTATGCAAGCAAATACTATGTTTCTGGTTCGTATAGAAGAGATGGTTCTTCTCAGTTGAGTCCAGATACTCGTTGGGGTGATTTCTGGTCAGTAGCTGCATCTTGGAAATTAACAAATGAGGACTTCTTAAAAGATGTTAAATGGCTTAATAATCTAAGAATTAGAGGTTCATATGGAGTTAACGGTACTTTGCCAAGTGGTAACTATGAGTGGATCCCTACTTTCTCTTACAGCTTGAAATATCAGGGAGAGTCTGGTGGATATATTAGTGGTAGTGCCAATGAGGAGTTGACTTGGGAGACAAGTTATACATATAACATTGGTGTGGAGGCAAGTATGTTTGATGGTAGACTTAATGCAAACGTTGAGTTCTTTAACCGTGATTCAAAAGATTTGCTATTGCCAGTTCAAACTTCAAGAACTACTGGTTTCACAGATATTTTGGCAAATGTTGGCCAAATTAGAAACAGAGGTTGGGAGATTGAGTTGAATGGTGACATTATAAGAAAGAAAGACTTTACTTGGAATATGGGCCTTACAGCATCATTTGTTAAGGGTAAGGTAATGGAGCTTGCAGACGGTGAGGATATCATTTGGTATGATCCTACAGGTGGTGATGACAGAGCACAGTATATTTACAGAGTGGGTGAGTCTACTTATGCTTTCTACGGTAATGAGTGGGCAGGTGTAGAGCCATCAACAGGTAAAGCAATGTGGTATAATCCAAAAGCTGGAAAAGCTGATGGTCAGTATAATGGTAGGGATATTACATATTCAAGAAGTAATGCAGAGGAGGTTGTTATAGGAAGCGCAGAGCCAAAAGTTTATGGTGGTATCAATACTTCAGTTACATGGAAAGATTTGTCTCTAAATCTTGGTTTCACATACTCAGTTGGCGGTAAGACTTATGACCATACCGAGGTGTACAATGCCGATGATGGTTTGTACAGAGTTTATATGCAGACCAAGTACTATTATGACAACAGATGGACTCCAGAGCATCAAAATGCAAAATATCCAATAAGAGTATACGATGCTATTACTGCAAAAGGTTATCAGAGTAGAAAATTGCATCCTGGAGATTATTTGAGACTTAAAAATGCAACTATTTCATACAACTTGCCTAAGAATATAGTTTCTAAAGCTAAAATGTCTAACGTACGTGTATTTGCAACAGGTTCAAACTTGTTTACATGGTCGGCATTTGATTTGTATGATCCTGAAGCTAATATCTACGGAACAAAAGGTTGGGAGACTCCAGCTGTAAAAACTTATACATTTGGTGTAGAGATTACTTTCTAACTATAAATAGGAGAATTTATTTATGAAAAATAAGTTTATATTACTGATAGTGATGTTATTTTCAATAACACTATCGTCTTGTGAAGATTTTCTAACTGAATTGCCTTCTGATTCAGTTACCACAATCACTGCCATCACATCTGTGAGTGGTGCGGAGACTGCGCTTAATGCACTGTATCCTAAAATGTTGAGTACAAACTATTATGGAAGACAATTCTTGTTCTATGCAGATTATAAAGGATCTGACCTTACAATTTTCTCTCTAGGTAGAGGAGATAGTGACTTGTTTGCCTTTAAGCACGAAGAGAATGATGGTTCTTACAGCGGATATTGGAATACAATGTATAATTGTATTTTACAGGTTAACAATGTTATTGCTAAAGGCGAATCACTTAGAGAGGGTAAATTGTCAACAGCTGATGAGAAAAAGTTGAATGATGTGTTGGGACAGGCGTATACTTTAAGAGCTATATATTATTTCGACTTGGTAAGATTATATGGTTATCCGTATATGAAAGATAATGGCGCATCATTGGGAGTTCCAATCATTACAACTGTTGCCTTGGCACTTGACAAACCTGAAAGAGGTACAGTTGCTCAGGTGTATACTCAAATTTTGGATGATTTGACAACTGCAAAATCGTTATTAGCAGAGTCCAAGAGTAAAAACAATGGACGCATTAACTATTATGCTGCTATGACAGAGATGGCAAGGGTGTACCTATATAAAGGTGATTATGATAATGCCCTTACATGTGCTAAAGACGTTATTGATTCACAGAAGTATAAACTATATACTAATGAAGAGTGGGTTAGCTCATGGAAGACCCAATTTGGTGCAGAGTCTATCTTTGAGTTGTTTGTAAGTCCGGATGATGGTACAGATCAGGCAAAATCTTCTCCATATTGGTATACTAAAGCTAAAATCACTAAGATTGGAACATCTGGTTGTTGGATTGCTTCTGAGCCATTTATGAACAGACTTGGTGAGGATGCTACAGACGTTCGTTGGGGTATTATGGAAGAGGATGAGTATGCTCTATGGGGTATCAATGGCGAGGGTAAAGAGCCTTTGTATATTCCTGGCAGAAAAGGATCTATTATGAAATATCAGGGTGACGGCAAGAGCACAACTACTGCAACAAACATTAAAGTGATGCGATTGTCAGAGGTATATCTTATTGCTGCAGAGGCAGCTCTAAGCAAATCTTCTCCAGATAAAGCTGCTGCTGCATCATACTTGCAGCAAATTCGTAAAAGATCACCTGGTCTTGAGCCTGCAACAGCTGCAAATATCTCAATAGATATGATTTTGGATGAGAGAAGTAAAGAGCTTGTTTTGGAGGGTCACAGATATTTTGACCAGTTAAGATTGGGTAGAACTGTAGTATTTGATGATACTACTCTTGGTGAAAAAGCAAATTACACAGACTTTGTATTGTATCCACCAGAGTCCAGAACTACAGAAGTAGATTGGAACTACTATCGTGCTGTACTTCCAATTTCACTTGAGGAGTTGAATGCAAATCCTAATATGGTTCAAAATAAAGATTACTAAACCGATATTATATTTGATATACTAATGTAATAGTTGAGATGACCGGGTCAAATTAGTTTGATCCGGTTTTCTTTTGCTATTATCCCAACCTATTATGGTTTGAGTTTTGTGCCATTGCAATAAACAAAAAAGAGGCTGCAAATGCAGCCCCTTTTGATTATATTATTGAGTGATTACTCAGCCTGTCCAGCCATACGTTTGTATGAAGCTAAACGAAGTTTTGCAAACTCCTCAGTTAGAGCGAACAACTCGCCAGCCTCAGCAGGGAAGGTCTTAAGCAATGATGCATAACGAACCTCGCCTTTGATGAAGTCCTGGAATTTGCTCCAATCTGGCTCTTTGCTGTCCAAAGTGAACGGATTCTTACCCTCAGCCTCTAGTGCAGGGTTGAATCTGTAAAGATGCCAGTAACCGCACTCAACTGCCAATTTCTCCTCTCTCTGGCTCTTGCCCATACCAGCTTTAAGACCGTGGTTGATACAAGGAGCGTAAGCGATGATTAGAGATGGACCGTCGTGAGCCTCAGCCTCTTTAATTGCGTTAAGGAACTGAGCCTGGTTAGCACCCATAGCAACCTGAGCAACGTATACATAACCGTAGCTCATAGCCATCATACCAAGGTCTTTTTTACGGATCTTCTTACCTGAAGTAGCAAATTTAGCAACTGCACCTGCAGGAGTTGATTTAGAAGACTGTCCACCAGTGTTAGAGTAAACCTCGGTATCTACTACCATTACGTTTACATTCTCACCTGATGCAAGTACGTGGTCAAGTCCACCGTAACCAATATCATAAGCCCAACCGTCACCACCAAAGATCCACTGGCTGCGAGGTACTAGTACATCTTTATACTGAGCAAGCTGTTTGCAAATATCGCAGTTGCATGTCTCAATCATTGGAACAAGTTTCTCTGCAATCTCTTTAGCAGCTTTAGCGTTGTCTTTGTTGGTCAACCACTCGCCAAATAGAGCTTTCATCTCTGCGCTGCAGCAGTCGCACTCCATACCTTTAACCATTAGGTTAGTAGCAGTCTCGCGAAGTCTCTCAGAACCTACTCTCATACCAAGACCGAACTCAGCATTGTCCTCAAACAATGAGTTAGCCCAAGCTGGACCTCTACCGTCTTTATCAGTACAGTATGGAGATGCAGGGAATGAACCAGAGTAGATTGAAGAACAACCTGTAGCGTTAGCTACCATCATTCTGTCACCGAACAACTGGGTAATAGCTTTGATATATGGAGTCTCACCACAACCTGCACAAGCTCCTGAGAACTCAAACAATGGCTGAGCGAACTGAGAGTTTTTAACGTTCTGCTCTTTAGCAACAACATTATCTTTGTAACCAACGTGTGAGTGTAGGTAATCAAAGTTAGCCTGCTCTGCTTCCTGAGTAGCAGCTGGCTGCATAACAAGAGCCTTAGTTTTAGCAGGACATACATCAGCACAGTTACCGCAACCTGTACAGTCAGCTGGATCAACCTGCATTGTGAAGTAGTACTCTTTAAGAGGGCCATTACCTTTAACTCTCTTAATAGCTGCAGGAGCTTTCATAGCCTCCTCCTCTGTCATAAGGAATGGACGGATAGCAGCGTGAGGACATACGAATGAACACTGGTTACACTGGATACAGTTCTCAGCATTCCACTCAGGGATATGAGTTGCAATGCCACGTTTCTCGTAAGCTGCAGTACCTGCTGGGATAACACCATCAGCAGCATCTTTGAATGCACTTACAGGAAGGTCGTTACCACACTGTGCGTTAACAACGTCAGCAACATGTTTAACCCACTCTGGAGCTACACGTTTGAATGAATCTGGAACGAATTTGCCTCTTGAGATGTTTTTCCACTCAAATGGAATCTCAACTTTAATATACTCACCACCTCTGTCAACTGCAGCGTAGTTCATATT
>JAZLBB010000100.1:0-14859 GCA_045613465.1 Candidatus Egerieisoma sp. | reverse complement strand
CCGCCCATTCCCCGGCTGGCAACGGCCCTGGGTGTGTCTATGTCCGACAGAGACGGACAAACAAGCGTTCTTCTTGCGTGAAACATTCCGTGAAACATCGTGAAACATTGTGAAACATTTACAGTAAGTCCTATAAATTGTACTTAGTAAATTGCATATTGACAGACATATATATTTATGATATTTTAAAATCGGAGGTGATGGGATGATAAAGTCAAAAAGACTTACGGAAGATCCTGCAGCATCATGTGCTAAATGCATTCATTTGAGGTATTCAAGTCCCTGCTACTGCTGCGGCATAGATGGAGCTAAGGCATGTGATCCTGGTGTGATCACAATGACAACATGTGATAAATGGAAGGAGGTGAAAGAGAATGGCAGCGAAGGAAGGATACAGCCTGGATCAGAAGCCGGATGAAACGCTGGTGCAGTATTACCGGAGATTAGCAAAGACAGCCGATCAGAGAATGGTAAGACTTGAAAAAGCATCAGAGCAAAAGTTTTTCCATGTTGCTACTGAATGGGCCTATGCAAAAGCAACCAGGGACATTTTGAAATGGATACCGCCGGGAGATAATAAAAGCACAAAGCTCAGATTTAACACTAAACCGCCGGAGGGTGAAGATCTGATAGCAAAGATCAATGATATCAAATCATTTTTATCCAGTCCAACATCAACTAAACAGGGTATCATAAATGTATATAAGAAAAGGGCTGATACTGTAAACAAGAGATATAAAACCAAATTCACATGGCAGCAGCTGGCTAAGTATTATGAATCCGGCCAGGCTGAATTATGGGATGCTAAATTTGGATCCAAAACAGCATTAAGAACAATCGGTGTGATGCAGCGTAACAAAAAGAAAATAAAGGATGCTATCACTAAGGCAGATAAGAAGGATGTGAGGATAAATGCAAAAGATAAGGGCATGTTACAAAAGACAGTAAACCAGGCTCTGAAGGAAAACAATCTTAATATAGGGGATTTACTATGAGGGAAGCTGATCTGATACACAAAGCGTATGAACGGAGCATACAGGCTCAGCAGTACATCTTCTGCCATTATAAAAAGTTCAACTATGACCTACTTAAGTATATATGGTTCATGCATACTGTCGGTGTAGGCCAGCGGAGTTCTTATAACGATGTGATCATAATGGCGGATACCGAAACATCAAAAAAACACCCGGATATATTTCACCCGGAACGAAAAAAGCAGAAGTATGAAACATTTGAAAATCATGTTGTGGCATGGACTATAAGCATCCGGGCATATCATCATAATATATGCACATTGTATGGCAGGCATCCATCAAAGATGATAGAGACTATCCAGCGGATACATGATCATATGTCAGGACAGAAAACTGTAGTTTATTTTCATAACTACAGTTATGATCACACATTCTTAAGACAGTTTGCCTACAGGATGTACGGCACTCCCATCCGCCAGCTGAATGTCAAACCGCAATATCCCATCTATACAGAGTATGCAAACGGACTTATTATAAAAGACAGTCTGATATTAGCTCAGAGAGGTTTGGAGAAATGGGCAGCTGATCTGCAGGTTGAGCATCAGAAAGAGGTTGGCAAGTGGGATTATGACCGCATAAGAAATCAGGACACACCGCTTTCACAGTTTGAGCTTGATTATATTGAGCATGATACACTTGCCGGAGTTGAGTGCCTGGATAAGACAATGGAAGCCCTGGGAAAAAGTATTTCATCGGTTCCGCTGACAGCAACCGGCATTCCAAGGGAACAGACAAGGAAAAGAGGTAAAAAGAAAGCACATGAATTTTTCTTATCTATTGCCTTAACACTCCAGCAATATAAGAAGTTCACAAAGATATTTCATGGCGGATACACACATGGCAACAGGCATTTTGTTGACACGCTTATCACATGGAAAACATTCAAGGACTACATACGCTGCAGGGACTTCTGCAGCTCATATCCATATGTAATGTGTGCAATGAAATTTCCTATGGAAAAGTTCACGCCTATTGATAACTGTTCATGGCAGTTTATTCTTGATAATAAGGATGACTATGCTTTTGCTTTTAAGTTCATAGCTACAAACATTGAGCTTAAATCTGACCGTGAACCGATGCCAGCCCTGCAGTTTTCCAAATGTGAAAAGACTGTCAACGCTATCCTTGATAATGGCAGGATCCTCGCAAGCAATTATATCGAAATCTACTTAAGTGAGATGGATCTGGCTGTGATTATGGATCAATACACAATCAAGGGAAAGCACATCTGCTGTGAAGTTGAAATGGCAGCTAAAGACTACCTGCCCAGATGGTTCACTGATTATGTGTTTGAATCATTTACAAACAAGTGTATGCTTAAGGGATGCAATGATGCTGTATTGTACAGTATAGCCAAGGCCCTTGTGAATTCACTGTACGGAATGACAGCACAGAAAAGCATCAGGGAAGATATAATCGAAGATTATCTGACCGGTGAATTTATAAAAGAAGATCCTGAGAATGAGGATGAACGGTATGCAGAATATATAGGAAAGCTTTCAAGCATATTGCCTTACCAGTGGGGATGCTGGGTGACAAGCTATGCATTTTATAATGTGCATCAGCTTGCTAAGTGCTGCAGGGTTCCGCTGTACATGGACACAGACAGCTGTTATGGTGTTGGCTGGTATATGGATAAAGTTGAAGCTTACAACCAGCACTGCAAGGACTTACTGAGGGCAAACGGATATGATGCTGTTATCCGTGACGGTAAGGAATACTGGCTGGGAGTGGCAGAGCATGAAGGAGACAAAGATACATATTATGAGTTCAAGTACATGGGAGCAAAACGCTATTGTGGCAGATGCATGAAAGACAAGCAGCTGCATATCACTGTTGCCGGAGTTCCGAAAGAGGATGGTGCAAAATGCCTGAAGGATGATATCAACAATTTTCATCCTGGTTTTGTGTTTGATGGTAAGACTACAGGAAAGAAAACACATGTATATTTTCATAATGAAATATATATTGATGAAAATGGAAATGAGACAGGTGACAGCATCAGCCTTATTCCTTGTGATTATGAGCTTGATTCGGTCAATGTTGTAAACTGGGAAGAGTTGTTCAATGAAGAAATACAAATTCAAATATATGAATAGGAGGTAACTATGACAGATATTATCAAACTTTTTATGCTCATAGCAAATTCACAGCAGGAACCGGAACCTGAACCGGATCCGGAAGAGGAAGAACAGGAGGAAGATAATGACACAGCTGCCGGCTGAAAATTTTAACGATGGATATTATCATATAGGAAAAGATTTTGAAGATTATCCCGATGCAGTAATATTTATAGTATGGAGCCGAAGAGGGCCCGGTAAGACTTACAGTGCTCTCAGGTATCCTTATCATAAGTTCAAAACGCTTTACATTAAAAGGACTAACAAGGATGTAAAGACAATATGCGAATATGCAGGGGATCTTGATTTTGATCCCTCACCATGGGTTCCGCTCAACAGGGATTTTGGTATCAATGTCAAGCCACGGCTTCTGAAAGAGGGACTGGGTGCTTTCTATGATGCAGATCCGGATGGGAATCCGGTAGGCCCTGTTGTGAATTATGTGGCATCACTCAATGCAATAAAATCAATCAAGGGCATGGACTTATCTGAAGCAGAATGGATCATCATAGATGAATTTGTGCCACAGGCAGGTGAAGTTGTAAAGAAAGCTGAAGGTGAAATGGTGCTGGATTTATACGAAACTGTGAATCGTGACAGAAGGAAGAGGGGCAGGCCGGGATTGAAGCTGATGCTTTTTGCGAATGCCGAAGAGATAAGCACACATATCACCAATGAGCTGGAAGTGGTTGACACAATGGCAGAGATGCAGGCCACAGGAAAAAACATCTATTATGATGCTGACAGGGGCATACTGTTCCATCACATAACTTTTGAAGATTTTCCCATGCAGGATATTGAGCTTCAGGATATGTACAGGGTTATGAAGGGAACCGCCTGGGCTGAAAAATCATTTGAAGGAAGGTTTTCAAAGAATGATTTTTCAAATGTAGTCAAAAGACCGCTGAAGCACATGAGATGTCTGTATCATATTAAATATAGAAGAAACAACGATGCCTATATATACTTAAGTAATAAAGACGGTACTTATTACATGTGCAGCACTCCCGGAAAGTTCATACAGAGCTATGACCTGAACAGGGAGAACCAGCAGAAGCGGTTTTATATTGAACACTGCAGCCAGCTCAGGGATGCTTGCATAGGTGACAGGATGCAGTTTGAAAAGTATTCTTATTATGATCTTATCATCAATTATAAAAATTTTTATGATATTTGAAAAAGTGCTTGACAGTCTGACATATATATGTTAGACTTATATACGAAAGGAGGACAGATATGACAGAAGCACAGAAAGCTGCACAGAAAAGATATGATAAGCAGAACCGGAGAAAGTTCACTATCAATCTGAATTATAACACTGATGCTGATCTGATCGCATTCATAGAATCCTGGGACAATATTCAGAGGGGATTCAAACAGCTGCTATGGAAGGAGATCGGAAGGATCTCAAAAAGGGATATTTAATTTTAAGGAGGTATCATATGATTTATTATTTTCACCAGGTAGAAAATGACAAACCCATTTTACGACTTATCACAGACAATATGAGATTAGAGCTCAATGTATCTTTATGTTTTCCAACAACCAAATCAAAGCTGGCTGCACTATTAAAACTACTCAATGAGTATGATTATGAAGGGAAGCTTCCGGAGGTTCTGATCCATCTGAGTGATGATCTCAAATCACATCAGACTTTCTTACATAGGGAAGTAAAAAGCACAAAAATGTTTGTTAAGATGCTCAATAGCAACATAGAGCAGATAAGAATATTTGGAGGTAAGCTATGAGTGATTTTGAGAGATTCAAAGAGCATGGCCGGCTGAGAGAGATATCAAAAAAAGTTGATCCATATTCACTGGTGTTTGAAAATAACAATCATTTATATGTAGCATTATCTACCGGGCAGAGTGTAGCTGCAGATAAGTTTCATGATGTAAGTGATGCAGCTGTTTTTAGCTGGCTCACGGTATTATTCACTATAGGCATGGATAAAAGACAGAAGTCTTTATCATAGAGCAAATAAAACAATATAAGAAGGAGGATAACAAGATGGTTATCAAAGGAAAACTGATCACATGTAAGAGGGAAGTAAAGGAGTTTAAGGGCAAGGTATCAAAGGAAAAGCTGTATGTAACACTTGCGGAAGTAAAGCTTTCAAAGGAAAAGATGTCTGAGATCCAGGATGCATTTAAGGATGCAGGAAAGAATTTCACACCGGCATGGGTTAAGAAGTTTGAGGGTTATGTAAACCTTGCCACAGAATTTGAGCTTCCCTGCAAGGATATTGCAGGAAATGAATATGCATCTGTCGAGGACTTCATTAAGAATGAGAAGTTCCCTTATATGGGAGCAGAGGTTAAGGTATCACTCAATGTGAAGGATGGAGCTGTATATCCTAACAGCATCATCTTCCTGACAGAGGGCAAGCCATACAATCCTTTTGCAGAATTTGACAATGATGATGAGGATTGATATAATATGTGTGTGATGGTTGTATCAGATCAGCAACCGTTCATATGATACCCCTGAAATCTTTTGGCAGCAGATTAAGCACACTTGCAAAAGTGTGCTTTTTCTGTTATATTGAAATTGAAGGAGGTGGGAGCTATGGAGCAGATCATACAGCTTATCAGCAATGTAGGTTTTCCCATTGCCTGCTGCATATTCCTTTTCAGCCAGCAGACAAAACTGACAAATACATTACATGATATTTCAACCACAATGCAGCTCATGTCGGCACGACTTGATGATATTGAAGATGCACTTAGGAAAGGAGGAAAAGAAAATGGCAAGAAAGAAAAAAACTGAAGAAGAGCAGATCATAACACAGGAGCCTGAATACATCGTTTGTACTCTGCGTACAAACTATGCAAAGATATCTATGAAAACAGGTGTATCTGTTGAAGAGCTTAGGGCCCTGAATCCTGATATCAGATTCGGTGCTGTGGGCATACCTGCAGGAAGGAGTGTAAGGATCAGATGACAATATACTACTGGACTAATTTTGTAAAAAGAAAAAATTCAACCTTACAGCCTTTGATAGCACTGGCTACAATGGTGACAGATGTTCATTTAAAGGAAGGCACAAGCATAGAAAAGCCTGTATTCCAGCTGACCGGAAATCTGTTTACAGCTAATTATGTGAGAGCTTTTGAACATTATTATTTTGTTGATGATATCACATCAGTCAGAAACAATATTGTAGAAATTTCCTGCAGCATGGATGTGCTGGCTACCTTTAAAGCTGATATTGCAGATTATACGGCAATGATAGAACGATCTGATACATTTTATGATGCATCATACCCGGATCCTGCAGTATCAATCAAAAATGATATTGTCACTGATATGAACACAGCTTCTGCTCAATCGTTTTTTAGTCAGACAGGATTTTTTGTTATATCAGTATTGAACACTTTAGGTTCCAGCGTAGGATTTACAACTTCATATGTAATTGATGATACAAATATGAAAAGGCTTGCAGCATATGTCAACACTGACTGGGGAAGTGCTGCGAATGATATTTTGGGATGGCTTCAGGCTACATTTCTTAAGACCGCACAATCAATCATTGACTGTGTATGGATTCCCATAAATGAAAGTAAGGTTTCAGGATCTTCCATATCTATTGAAACTGTAGAAATAGGTGTTGATGCTGTTGCCGGGTGTACAGGTTATAGAATGGTAGGCCCGCTTGTGTTATCTGATTCTGCCACTATAAATATACCACATTATTATTCTGCAGGAGATTTCAGACGGTATGCTCCATACTCTACAGCAAAAGTACTGATACCGGGTTTTGGATCCGTAGAGATCAATCCCGGAGATTTTGAGCCCAGCGGTACAGTGAAATTGGGTTTTGTAGTTGACTGCTGCACAGGTGATACAATATGTATGCTAACCAATAATGATGATGAAATGATAGCTACCTATAATTATAATATCGGTGTTTCATGTCCTGTAGGAAAAGTTGGAAGCAATGTCACAGGAACAGCTACCGGCATTCTATCTACAGCATCATCCATTGCTATGTCAAAAATACCCGGAAACAGATATGCTGCTATGTCAGAATATGCAGCCGCTTCTGAAGGTATCAACACTCTTGCTTCTGCTTTTGGTGTCACACCATCAGTATCAGGCAGTAAAAGTGGCAGAGCCTTCACTGGTTTAAGTATGAGAGTATACTGTACCTGTATTGCAAAGAAAACTGAATCACTTAATGAAATGCAGACAGTATCAGGCAGGCCCTGTATGCAAAAGCATCAGTTAAGTACCTGCAGCGGTTATGTAAAATGCATAGATGCATCCGTACCCATTGCCGGAATGACGACTGAAAAAGATGAGGTCAATACTTTTCTTAATAGTGGATTTTACTATGAATAAAATACTTGACTATGTACTACATATGTAGTATATTCTAATTAGGGCAGGCAAAGCTGACAGTGTCAGCCCTGTAGGGTGTCAGCAGGAGTGACTTCCGTTAACCTGCCCTTTTATTATATTTATATAGGAGGGAATCACAATGAAACTGACTGACATGATCAAAATGGGTATGAAGGGTTTTAAACCATCGGATATCAAGCAGATAAATGAATCCGGCATACCGACAGAAGAAGTTATCAAGCTGGCAGAAAATGGCTACAGTGTCTCTGAGGTCAATGAGCTGATATCAATGGCCGAAAAAGAGCCTGAAGTACAGCCGGGAAACAGTGAGCAAAACAATGCATCAGGGCCGGTGCCGGAAAGCTCAGGAACCGAAGGTGAAAAGACCAGTGATGATATAGTGCAGGAAAAGGAATCTGAAATTGAGAACCTGAAAAAGCAGCTGCAGGCTGCTCAAATTCAGAACACTCAGCGGAACCTTGGGCCTGCTGATCCTCAGAGTGCTGAGGATAAGGTAAAGGAAATTTTTAAACAACTATATTAATAGGAGGAAAAACAAATGGCAAGACGATTAACAACCACAGACGGTTATGCTTTCATCAATGCCATGGCTGATGAAATGCTTGGCAAGAATGCCACTATACAGGCCATAGATGAAAGCACTTTTGCATCCGTTGGTGAATCCATCCTGCAGGCAGGAACGGAAAATGTTATCAATACACTTTCACTTGTTGCCAGCAGAAACTTAATAGCAATAAGACCTTACCAGGCTAAGTTCCGTCTTATCAATGCCCTTGATTCAGGCATGTTCTCAAATCGAATCAGAAAGATATCATATTATGCAAAAGATGCCGTTCCTACCGGTGCATCAAATACTCAGCTTTTTGGTGAAAACCTTATGATGGGTGCCGATAACGGTGTTCATTATGACAGTTCAACACCTCCTGTTCAGATGTCGGTAGAATCCATGTGGCTTCAGTCAACACCTGTTACCTGGCAGAGCTGGTTTGGTGGCGGAATTGAATGGCAGTATCCATACACATTATATGAGAATGCATTAAAGCTTGCATTCCGTACCGGTGCAGAATTTGCTGAGTTCCTTAACGGTTTCTTAGTATCTGCAGCAAATGACATTGAGACAGAGAAGGAAGCTTTCAGCCGTCTCACGCTTCTCAATGCTATTGCAGGCGTTGCTAATCTTACAGCATCAATGCCTGGATCTTTTGTAAACTTAAGGACAGCATTCAATGCAAAGTATGGAACCTCATATACATCTGCTCAGCTTCTTTCAACCTACTTCTCAGAGTTCCTGGCATTCTTTGTGGCTACTGTTAAAACTACATCAGATATGATGGAGAACAGGAGCACACTGTATCATTGGAGCCCTACAAAGACTGTCAACGGTGTATCTTACTATCTGCCCAGACAGACAAAGAAAGCAGATCAGAGAATGATGATGATATCAAAATTCTGGAATGATGCAGAAGCTTTAGTTTTACCTCAGATCTTTAATGATCAGTATCTGAAGCTTGACAACTTTGAAAAGATTGACTACTGGCAGAACATCAATGAGCCTACTAAGATTGATGTTACTCCTGCAATCCCTGATGTACTTTCACCCGGTGCTCAGACAGTCGGATCCAGAGTACAGCTTGCAAATGTACTTGGCATTATGTATGACAGGGATGCGATCATGGTAGATTTCCATCTTGAATCTGTTGAGAGTACACCACTCGAAGCAAGAAAGCATTACCGCACAATATGGAACACCATCAACAAGAATCCTATTTGGGATGCTACAGAAAACTTTGTTGTATTCTATTTAGCTGATTAAGGTGAGCCCTCTATAGTATAGCCGGGTTTGGTATTTTATATGCCGGGCCCGGCATTATTTAAATAGGAAGGAGATAAATATGACAAGCTTAGCAACACTTGTTTCTACATGCCCTGCATCGATAGCAGATGCAACCGGTATTGCCAATGCCCTGCAGTGGCTGGCTGATTGTGCCACATTCGCTGATGCTTCAGAAGTGGCTGTGGTTCCAAATAAATCAATGGTAAAATCATATGCCTATGCATACTGGGAGAATGTGAGAACAGATTCTACAGATTATGCAACCGCAAACAGCTACTGCCAGCATATAAAAGTATTGCTGCAGGCAGATATTGATGTTACATAAGGAGAAAGCCTATGGCAAAGGTTGACGATTTTGTAAATGAAGTTGTTGATATATATCATAATCACGGTGTTTATATATGGGGAGGAAATGGAGAGCATACAGTTAAGCTTTCTATACATACCATAAATGCCATGGAGACTTCCCAGGAGAACACATCCAGAGTTCTTTTTTATATAAGCAAATGCTATTCAAAAGGCTATGACATGAGCAAATCAAAGGCTGTTGACTGCTCAGGCCTGTGCATAGCGGCACTCCGTAAGATAGGAGCCATCAAACCTACAGCAGACTATAGGGCACGAGATATACAGGCAATGTGTGACAAAGTGGCACTTAAGGATCTTAAGGCCGGTGACTGTGTTTTCAATAAAATGAGCGGAGCAACACACATGGGAATCTTTGACGGGTTCAAAGTGATAGAAGCTCAGGGCCGTGATGTGGGTGTAACAAGAAGGGATGTTCCTGCCGGAAACTGGGTTATAGGTGGCAGGCTTCCATATTTTAAATAGGAGGAAGCAGCATGTTTTATTTACCGTTAAATTATGCAGACCTTAACAACCTTGCAGGGCATTACAGTCCCAGCATGGTAAAGGCATATAATAATGCTACTTATGCATACTGGGAAAGATCCCTTTTCCAGAGGGCCTGCAGTAAGATAAAAACAACGCTGCCGGAAAACTGGGAAGGATCAAAGAGAGACTTCCTGCTTTACTGTTTATTAAAGTTAGGTTTTGTTTTTGTTTCAAAGAATGACAGAGTAGGTTACTGGTTCAATCCCGGAAGCCTGTATGGTATAGACTTCTATTATCAGCCTACAGAATTTATCCTGGCCAATCCCAGGGCATATGATGTTCTGGGTGTAGATAAATCTACACGATTCAGGCTGCATGAAGAGGGTGAGCTTTTAAAGTTCATGCCTGATTACATGGGCATATTTGATATCATAAGCTACTATGCTGAAAAGCTCAGTGCCCTTGATTCAGCCATAAACATGAGCATCATCAATAATAAGTTCTGTTTTATCCTGGCAGGAAAGAACAAAGCAACCGTTGAAGCATTAAAGAAAATGTTTGACAAGATAAACAAGGGAGAGCCGGCAGTATTTCTTGACAAAGCACTGGCAAATGATCCTACCGACCAGGATCAGCCCTGGCAGTTCATAGAGCTGCAGAAACTTAAGGATAATTATATCACTGACAAGCAGCTGATAGATTTTCAGACAATACTCAATGCTTTTGATGCTGAAATAGGTATCAATACAGTTCCTTATCAGAAAGCAGAACGTTTCGTATCAGCCGAAGCAGACAGCAGAAGGAATGATTCACAGGCCCGGATCACATGTGCTATCGAATGCCTAAAATCCAGCATCAAAGATATCAAGAAACTTTATCCTGATATCACACTTGATTTCAATCTAAGAGAGGAGGAGACACAGAATGGCAACAGCAAAATGGACACTGATGGGAATGTACAATTACGATGATACGATATTTAATGAAATGATACTTCCTACCGGTATTGATGCAGATCTTTTCAAATCTTCTCTTCTTATTGAAAAGGGTGAGTTTGAAGTATTGTATCCCAATCCTGATTTCATGAAAAAAGCAATAAAAGTCTGGAGTGCTAAGTGGTTCAGGACTTTCAGTGAATGGCTTAAGGGAACCAAAGCAGAATGGAATCCTATTTATAACTATGACCGTTATGAAGAGGGATGGGATGATAACAAAAAGAAATATAGTTCCATCAACAGTGCAGATTATTCTGATAAAAGATTTGCAGATCTTCAGGATAAACATGTACTTAATACTAAGGATGAAAGAACAGCTGACACTGAAGAAAACAGGATCCTGAATACAAAGGATGCAAGGACAGCTGATCTAAAAGATGAAAGCACATTCAATAATGCAGATTCTACATCACAGACAAAGGAAAGCACAACAGAACATAAAGTGGCTGCCTATGACAGTGCAAGTTATGTTCCATCCAGTCAGGACATTGTAAACAATGGTGAAAGCAAAGTTCAGCATACCGGTACTGTGACAAATGAAACCACAGGAACGGATACAACGGCCCATAGCGGAACGGATGCTACAACCACTAAAGGTACAGATACAATGGCCCATACTGGAAGTGATACAATAAATACAACCGGTACTGATGAAACTGTACACAAGGGAAAGTTATCTGATATTACCGGTGATGAACAGAATACCAACCAGCACACGGCCCATCTTTATGGCAATATAGGCGTTTCAACAAGTGCATCCATCCTGGCTGAATTCTACCAGATCGCAAAATGGAACCTGTATGAGCATATGGCTGATGTATTCGGTTCTGAATTGCTTATACAAGTATATTAAAGGAGGATATAAAATGTCAGATTTTTATAACAAGTATCCTTATACGGATTTTCATGAGCTCAATATCGACTGGGTGATTGAAAGAGTAAAGAAGCTCACAGAGGACTGGGTAGCTACTCTTGAAGAATGGAACAATACTGAAGAGCAGTGGCAGCAGCTTTATGATTATGTGCATGATTATTTTGACAACCTGGATGTTCAGCAGGAAATCAATAATAAGATTAATGACATGATCTTAGATGGTACTTTTGCTACAATAGTAACACCTATAATAAATGCAAAAGTAGGAGAAGCTCTTCCGGGAGTTGTCTCTGTTCAGATACCTGCTGTTGTATCTTCACAGATCGGAGGGACTGTAGCAAATCAGATCGGAGGGACTGTAGCTGCTCAGATCGGTGCTGCTGTCGTTACTCCTGTAAATGACTGGTTGACATTACATATCACACAGCCTACAACCCCTGTTGTTGATAATACACTATCAATCACAAGTGCAGCTGCTGATGCCAAGAAAGTAGGAGACAATACAGCAATAGCTTACAGCTCATTAAATACATATGATGCCGGAAATTATGTACTTTATTCTGGTAACTTATACAGATGTATAAGTGATATAACGACACCTGAAGCATGGGATGCCACACACTGGACACAGGTCAATGCAGGTAATGAGCTTAATAATGCAAATACAGGAGTTGATTCAGTAGGACATATTGATGATGTTGCCTTTTCATGGACTAATGGAAAAGTTATCAAATCGGATGGTGATTTCACCAACAATCCAGGATGGGACTATTATATAAAGGAAATAAAAGGTGAGACTGTTCTGAAGATAAGAGGAACCTTCCAGCAGCTTTCATCATCATATTTTCATGTAGCATTTTACAATGGTTTAAATCCTTCAGCTGATAACCTCATTAGTGGTTTATTACTTGCTGAGGGTGTTAATAAAATTGTAAATACCTGGATCCCTATACCGAAAAACACAAGATCTGTAGCAATTTGTGATGCAGCTTCTGTTGATAGTGATGTAGTATTTTCATTAGGTGATATATTTACAGTATTTAATGCTGTAAATGATGTTACAAGGCTCAATTATGTTATCAATACTCAGGGCCGTGTAAATGCGGTAACTTCTAATATATGGTATTCAAGTAAGATATTCAATGTTGAAGATAATTCAAATTTAGTATTACCATTTGACTTGTACAACACAAACAGCGGATCCTTCAGAGATGTTGTATTCTATGATGATTACGGAAACACTGTAGGCGGTACAAATACAGCCGGTGCAGATGTAAGTATACCAGTTAATGCCAAATATGGAAGATACATGGCCCAGGCCGGCAACAATTCACATTACCTGCTGAATTATAACAGCGGAATAAAGCATACTGTAAAACGTGATTTCTATAGAAATATCATAGAAAATTATGATGATTTTGTATGGACTGATAACGGCCTTACATTTACAAAAACAGGGAATACTATAACCATTGTTGGAACGGCAGCTTCATATAATGCTACATGTATGGTATTTCCGCTTGAATGCCTTATTCCCGGTAAATCATACAACATACATTATAATAAGCCTTCAGGTGTATTCCTTCAGTATTTCGAAGATGCTAATGCAGTTAAAACATTAAATGCTAATGACGATATAACAGTATCAAATTATCAGATAGATGCATATATGCGTTTATTGATAAATACTACAGTGGGAAATAATTATAATGTTACTGTAACAATCGATATTGAAGAACCTGTTGTTGAGTATGAAGAGTATCATATCACTACAGCATCTGATCTGTATAACTTCTTTACTAACTTCAGTGATGATGGCAGATACAAGAAAGTATATCTTGAAGCTCCTTCTTATGATCTGTATACCGGCCTGTATGAAAATTATGTTGATAATGACCAGATGGACTTCAACTTAAACAGCCTGTATCTGAATAATGTAGAGATAATAGGAAATGGCAGCACAATAAGTTTAAAGATACCTGAAGCTAAAGTACTGGCACATACATCATCATGCAATACAGTTAGTGCTTTTAATGTAAAAGGAAATGTTTATATACACGACTTAATCATAGATGCAGAAAACTGCAGATACTGTATACATGATGAAAGTCTGAGTGATTCATCTCTGCATTATACAGTACACAGATATGAAAATATCATATTTAAATATAACAGAAGCAGCTCAAATGTCGCACTTGTTATGCAGTGCATAGGAATCGGCGGATCATTAGGCCAGCAATATATATTTAAAAATTGTAAATTCTTAAGAACCGGAGTAGGCGGAAACGGCGGATGTTTCTATATACATGGCAGGGATTACAATATTGATAGTATTGATATTGAAAACTGTATATTTACCAGTACAGCTACTTCAACCTTCTTATTATCACAATATACCGGTAACGATAAGCCTACAATGGTTAATATCATCAATAGTATCATTCAGGGTGATATCACAATCAAACCTCAGACAAATACAGGCTTTAATTATCAGCAATGGGCTGTTACAACATTCAATTCAAATTATACGCAAATTGATGCTCAGGATACCGGTACATGGCCTTTAGTATTGCAGCCTGTTGAATGCAATAGTATTGACGGTACTATAACATGATAATATGATCTATGATAAGAGTCCTATAAATGGACTCTTATTTTTTTATGTTTTACAATGTTTCACAATGTTTCACAATGTTTCACGATGTTTCACGGAATGTTTCACGCAAGAAGAACGCTTGTTTGTCCGTCTCTGTCGGACATAGACACACCCAGGGCCGTTGCCAGCCGGGGAATGGGCGGAGCG
>JAZLBB010000099.1:0-15633 GCA_045613465.1 Candidatus Egerieisoma sp. | reverse complement strand
TATAGTTCCAATTAAAGAGGGTGAGAACATTGAGAGAGCTTTGAAAAAATTCAAACGTAAATTCGAGAAGACTGGCATTGTTCGTGAGCTTAGAAACAGAAAAACTTTCGTTAAGAAATCTGTAGCTAGAAGAGAGGAGATCAAGAAAGCTATCTACGTACAGCATCTAAGACTTGATGAGGAATAATTTCCCCATTTTGTAAAATATTGCCGTTACCTGAATTCAGGTAACGGTTTTTTTATACCTTTGCCCTTTCAAAAACAGGATTTTATGGAGAATAAGATATTTATATTTGATACTACACTCAGAGATGGAGAACAGGTTCCAGGTTGCCAGCTAAATACTATAGAGAAGATTGAACTTGCAAAGTCTCTTGAGGCGCTGAATGTAGATATCATTGAGTGCGGTTTCCCAGCATCCAGTCCGGGTGATTTCAATTCTGTAGTTGAGATTTCAAAAAATGTTACAGAACCTGTAATATGCGCTCTCACCAGAGCTGTGGAAAGCGACATTGATGCGGCAAAGGAGGCCCTTCATTATGCCAGAAGAAAAAGAATCCACACCGGAATAGGTACTAGCGACTATCATATACAGCACAAATTCAACTCTACCAGAGATGAAATTATTGAAAGAGCTGTAAAGGCTGTCAAATATGCCCGCAGATTCACTGACGACGTAGAGTTTTATGCAGAAGATGCCGGCAGAACATCCAACGATTACCTTGCTAAGGTGATTGAAGCGGTGATTGCTGCAGGTGCTACAACCGTAAACATCCCAGACACAACAGGTTACTGCACACCATGGGAATATGGGGAGAAGATAAAGTTTCTTGTAAACAACGTTCCAAACATTGACAAAGCTGTCATTTCAACCCATTGCCACAATGACCTTGGTATGGCAACTGCAAACACTCTTGCAGGCATTATGAACGGTGCAAGGCAAGTGGAAGTTACCATGAACGGCATTGGTGAGAGAGCTGGCAACACCTCGCTTGAGGAGGTTGCAATGGCCCTAAAATGCCACAACGACATCCCATTCCATACAGACATCAGACACAAGAATATATATAAGGTATCCCGTCTTGTATCTACACTTATGAGAATGCCGGTACAGCCCAATAAGGCTATTGTGGGAAGAAATGCTTTTGCCCATTCGTCGGGAATACACCAGAATGGAGTGCTCAAAAACAAAGAGAGCTATGAAATCATTGATCCAATTGAAGTGGGAGTAAATGACTCAATGATTACCCTCTCTGCCCGTAGTGGCAGGGCTGCCCTCAGACACCATTATGAAAGGTTGGGTATAAATCTTAATCCCGACGAACTGAATGCCGCATACGAGAAATTCCTTCTCCTTGCAGACCGCAAGAAAGATATTAACGATTCAGATCTTAGAGTTATTGTAGGAGTTAACCGCAATGAAGCCTCCAGGAGAATAAGATTAAAATTCCTGCAAGTGGTCTGCGGTAAAAACTCAGTCCCTATGGCCACTGTAAAACTGAACATAGATGGGGAGATCTGCCAGGCCACATCTGAGGGAAACGGACCTATAGATGCAGCATTTTCTGCTGTCAAGAAACTAATTAACAGAAAAATTGTTGTTGAAGAATTCCTCGTACAGGCCATTACCCGTGGTAGCGATGATGTTGGCAAGGTGCATATACAGATAGAGAACAGGGGCAACATCCATTATGGATTCTCAGCCAACACCGATATTGTAACTGCTTCCGTTGAGGCATTCATTGACGCCATAAGCAAATTCATATAGATTATATATTTGATATAAATTAGTATAGATTTGGCAAATATTGCTATATTTGCCCCCGAATTTTGAAACCGTAATACACAACACTATATATGGCATTTACAAATAATGTTATGATTGTCCGCCACGGCTTGCTTGCAAAGCTTGTAAAGCTATGGAGAGAGGACAAACTAGTTGAAGGAATTGACAGACTTCCTATTGAGTTAAGTCCAAGAAAATCAAAAGTTAAAGGACGTTGCTGCATTCACAAAGAGCGCGCTGTATGGAAATACAAATCACTCCCACTTTTGGGATTTGACATGACAGATGAGAAAGATGAGCTTACTCCACTTTCTTACTATGCACAGGCTGCTGTTACAAGAGAGAAAAACCTTAAAGAGGAGATTCTTACTGTAATTGATGAGGCTTGTTCATCTTGTGTACAGGTAAACTACGAGATTACAAACCTTTGCCGCGGTTGTGTTGCAAGAAGTTGCTACATGAACTGTCCTAAGGATGCAATCCACTTTAAAAATAACGGTCAGGCAGAGATTGACCATGACAAATGCGTAAGTTGCGGTATCTGCCACCAGAGCTGTCCATACCATGCTATCGTGTACATTCCTGTACCTTGCGAGGATGTTTGTCCGGTTAAGGCTATCAGCA
This sequence comes from Candidatus Egerieisoma sp., assembly GCA_045613465.1. Lineage (GTDB taxonomy): Bacteria > Bacteroidota > Bacteroidia > Bacteroidales > UBA932 > Egerieousia. The sequence continues at coordinate 13,223 of JAZLBB010000099.1, read as the reverse complement.
AAGATGAGTATGGTGTAGAGCACATTGACGAGAGCAAATGTATCTACTGCGGAAAATGTATCAATGCTTGTCCATTTGGTGCAATCTTTGAGATTTCTCAGGTATTTGATATTCTTCAGAGCATTAAACGAGGCGAGAAAGTTGTTGCTATGGTAGCACCTGCTATCCTTGGCCAATTCAGTGAGCCAATTGAGCAGATTTATGGTGCAATCAAGGCTATTGGCTTCTCAGATGTTATTGAGGTTGCTCAGGGTGCCATGATTACAACAGAGAAAGAGGCTCACGAGCTTGAGGAGAAACTTGAGGAGGGTCAGCCATTCATGACAACCAGCTGCTGCCCTTCATATATCCAGCTTGCTGAGAAACATATTCCTGAGATCAAACCATATATCTCTACTACAAAATCTCCAATGTACTACACAGCTGAGATTGTAAAAGAGAAATATCCAGATGCAAAGACTGTATTTGTAGGTCCATGCATCGCAAAGAGAAAAGAGGCTAAAGATAATCCTAACGTAGACTACGTTCTTACATATGAGGAGCTTGGCTCTATCTTTGACGGATTTGATCTTGAGGTTACTAAAATTGAGCCGTTCACAATGCCGTTCACCTCAGTTAAAGAGGCTCACGGATTTGCACAGAATGGCGGTGTAACCAAAGCTGTAAAAGTATTCTTGGATAAAGCTAACCTTCCTGCACTTCAGGTTGCAAACCTTAACAAGAAAAACATTGGAATGTTGAGAGCATATGCAAAATCAGGCAAATGTCCTGCTCCTTTCATTGAGGTTATGGCTTGTGAGGGTGGTTGTGCTACCGGTCCTGCAATCAGAACTGACAAAGCAACTTCTCAAAGAAGAATGACTGCAGAGCTTAACAAAAGATAATACACCTTTGCAAAAAGATAAAATCCCAGGAGAGTAAAAAAATTACACTCCTGGGATTTTTTTATTCAAAATCATTATATTTGCAATAATGAACCATAGCCCTCATATCATTCAAATTTCAACCATGTCTTCTATGACAATGGGTATGATGGGTATGCGCATTATGCGAATGCATCGCTAAGATGCTTCGTATTATCTCTTAGATTTATCTTGGGCCGGATGCACAAGGTATTTCATCGGCAAAAAAATCACTGAATATTTTAACGCATAATCCCAATATTATGTCAAACTATAAATTTGATACACTTCAAGTGCGTGCAGGCCAACAGCCCGACCCTACTACAGGTGCATGCATTACCCCAATATACCAGACCTCTGCATACGCATTCAGAGATGTTGAACATGGAAAGAAACTATTTGAGCTTGAAGAAGCTGGAAATATATACTCCCGACTTGGAAACCCAACTGCTGATGTGCTTGAGCAGAGAGTTGCAGCATTGGAAAAGGGAACAGCAGCTGTTTCCGCAACTTGCGGAATGAGCGCTCAGTTCCTTACAATAACAGCTATCTGTAATGCAGGTGACAATATCATAAGTTCAATGGCACTTTACGGAGGTACTTTCAACCAGTTTAAGGTAACCTTGCCTAAATTGGGAATTAACGTAAAACTGAACAAATGCAATAATAGAGAAGAGATAGAGAGCCTTATAGATGAAAATACAAAGGCTATATATGTAGAGACAATTGCAAACTCAGATTTCTCAGTTCCAGACTTCCAGATGTTAAGCGATATCTGCAAGAAGCACAAGATACTCTTTATTGTAGACAACACTTTTGGTTGTGCAGGATACGTTTGCGCCCCTATTGATTTTGGTGCAAACATTATCTGTCATTCAGCCACAAAATATATAGGCGGACACGGCAACTCCTTAGCTGGAATTGTTGTAGACTGCGGAAATTTCAACTGGTTTGACAGTGGCAAATATCCTCAGCTTACAGAGCCTTGTGCATCGTACCACAACATAAAATTTGCAGAACATTTTGGCAATGTTGCCTTTGCAGCATATCTGAGATGCGTGGGTTTAAGAGACTTTGGTTGCTGTCTTTCTCCATTCAACGCATTTCTTGTACTTACAGGATGTGAGACTTTGTCTTTAAGATGCCAACGCACATGCGACAACACCCTTGCCTTGGCTCAATGGTTAGAAAAGCATCCTATGGTAGAAAAAGTAAATTACCCGGGATTGGAGAGCCATCCGTCATATCAGAATGCAAGAAAATATTTGCGTAATGGTTTTGGTGGTGTATTTACAGTAGATTTAAAGGCCAGCAGAGAGGATACCGGCAAATTTGTAAATAATCTTAAGCTGTACACTTTGCTTACCAATCTTGGAGATAACCGCTCACTTATCTCCCACCCTGCAACCACTACCCACGGACAATTGAGCGACCAGGAACTTTTGAGCATAGGCATTACACCTGGCACTCTAAGGATAAGTGTTGGAATAGAGGATATAGAAGACCTTATTGCAGACTTCCAGCAGGCACTTGACTCAATAAGCAAATAATGGGGAAAATGGAGAAGAGATTTTATAAACATACTGGCCCATTTACCCTGGAGTGTGGAGGTGTTTTGGAGGAGATGGAAATATGCTACCATATTTCTAAGGAATATACTTCAGAGCAGGAACCCAAAAAGGTTATATGGATAACTCATGCCCTTACAGCCAACTCAGATCCATGTGACTGGTGGGATGTATTGGTTGGAGAGGACAAATTCTTTGACCCCAGAAAATACACCATTGTGTGTGCCAATATACTTGGCTCATGCTATGGAAGCACATCACCATGCTCAGAGAACCCCGCTACCGGCAAGCCATATCTTCTGGATTTTCCCAAAACCACAGTCAGAGATATTGCCCAATGCCATAATATGCTGCTGGAGCACTTGGGTATAGAGAAAGTTGATCTGCTCATTGGAGGCTCTGTTGGTGGATTCCAGGCATTGGAATGGAGCATAATGTATCCCCAAAAAATTAAGAATCTTGTTTTGTTGGCATGCAATTGCCGTTTTACCCCTTGGGGAAGTGCATTCAATGAGTCTATGAGGATGGCACTTTATACAGACCCCACATTTGAGAAACAGGAATACACCGTAATTACAGAGTGGGAAGATTTTTCAACAAGAAGAGGAGAAGGTGGGAATAAAGTTGTCGGGAAGAAAATTGAGCCTCTTGGGGGAAAAACTGGTCTTGCAGCGGCAAGGTCTATTGCTCTTATATCTTACAGAAGTTTTGAGGGATATAATTCCACTCAGTTTGAGAACAACCAGGACTGCATCTTTCCTCAGAGAGCAGGTTCATACCAGAGGTATCAGGGAAAGAAACTGGTAGACAGGTTTGATGCCTATTCATATCTGTCAATGCTCAACCTAACAGACAGTCATAATGTAGGACGCAACAGAGGCGGTGTTGAGAAAGCACTGGGAATGGTAGAAGCCAACACTGTATGCATAGGAATTGACTCAGATGGTCTATTCCCTGTACAGGAGCAAAAATTTATGCAACAGCATATTCCTGGTGCCGTTTACAAAGAGATCTCTTCTGCTTTTGGGCATGACGGATTCCTTTTGGAATGGAAACAGATAAAAGAAATTGTAGAGAGTGAAAGACTTATTTAAAGTTTAAGGAGATTATTATGCAAGTATTGAAATTCGGCGGCAGTTCGGTTGCCAATGCCACAAATATAAATAAAGTAATTGCCATAGTTAAAAGGGCTCTGGCAAATGACAGAACAGTTGTAGTTTCGTCGGCAATAAGCGGAGCTACAGATGCACTGCTAGAAATTGGAAGAAAAGCTAAAATTGGTGACGAAACTTACACAACCCACATTAACAATCTACAGGAACGTCACAACGGAATTATCTCTGAACTTATCCCGGCAGAAGAGTCAGAGGCTATTCTCTCTGTATGCAACGGATTGTTCAACGAACTGAGAGAGATTTGCAAAGGTGTATTTCTTCTAAAAGAACTTACAGACTTAAGCCAAAACCATATTGTAAGTTTTGGAGAACTCCTTTCTACCAATATTATAAGTGCAAAACTTAAATCTCTGAATATTAGCCACCAGTGGAAAGATTCAAGGGAGCTTATAAAAACCGGTATGCAAGCAGGAAAGCACGTTGTAATTGATCCTCTTACTACCGGCAATATATGGGAATATTTCAATTCCGACCAGCACAAGCTGTACATTTTACCTGGTTTCATTGCATCTGACTTGGATGGCCGTACCACAACTCTTGGTCGTGGAGGTTCAGACTACACAGCATCTATCATTGCAGTGGGAACTCAAGCCCGCCGTCTTGAAATATGGACAGATGTATGCGGAATGATGACAGCAGACCCAAGGGTTGTAGCTGATGCCCGTCCTATCAGGAACATCTCTTACAAAGAGGCTTTGGAACTTTCACACTTTGGAGCAAAAGTAGTTTATCCACCAACAATCCAACCAGTTGTAAAACAAGGTATTCCAATTTATGTAAAAAATACCTTTGCTCCCGACGACTTTGGAACTCTTATTGAGCGCAATCCGCCTGAGGGACATGAAAAAATTAGGGGTATCTCCTCTTCCAATAAAATTGCCCTCCTGTCTATGGAGGGAAGCGGCATGGTTGGAATACCGGGATACTCAAGTAAACTTTTTGATGTTCTGAGCAAAAACAATGTAAATATCATCCTTATCACCCAAGCTTCCTCTGTTCACACAATGTGTATCGCAATTGCAGAGGAAGATGCCGATAAAGCAAAGAAAGCGGCAGATGAGCTGTTTGCATATGAGATTTCTCTTGGCAAGGTGGACCCTTTGAGAGTTGAAAAAGGGTTCTCCATTATCTCTCTTGTTGGCGACGACCTTAAAAACCAAAGTGGCGCCAGTGGCAAAATGTTTGATGCCCTTGCACGCGAAGGAATAAATATCAGGGCCATTGCACAAGGCTCATCTGAAAAAAATGTCTCAGCTGTATTGAATACAGTTGATGTAAACGATGCCATAAGGGCAATCCACGCAGAATTCTTCTCTACATCTGCCAACAGAATAAATCTGTTTATTGCAGGTTACGGAACCGTATCCAAAGCACTTGTAAAGATTATATTCTCCCAGCGTAAATCCATCCTTGATAGATTGGGCAAAGAGCTTGTTATCTGCGGTTTGTGCAATAGCCGAAATTACCTGCTAAACCGTAACGGAATTGAAGAGGGATTTAACTTGGATGAAGGAGAGAAGAACACCTCCAACAGCTATATAGAGGCAATATGCAAGATGAAGCTCAGCAACTCCATTTTTGTAGATTGTACCGCCAACCGCAATATTGCATCTCTGTATGTAGATTTGTTCAGGCACAAATTCTCTGTTGTTGCCTGCAACAAAATTGCAAACTCCCTTTCTTATGAGTCTTACAAGGAGTTGTTTGCAACTGCAAGAAACGAAAAAGTACAGTACAAATATGAGACAACGGTATGTGCTGCGCTCCCTGTACTTGAAACCATCCTTCAGCTAACAAACTGTGGAGACACAATAAAGAAGATTGAGGGTATCCTGTCGGGAACATTAAACTTCCTCTTCAGCAATTACAATGGAGAGAAATCATTTGCAACCCTTGTGAGGGAGGCGACTGAAAAGGGATATGCAGAACCCGATCCAAGATTGGACCTTGCCGGAACAGATGTCCTACGCAAATTTCTGATTTCTTCCCGACAGGGAGGATTCCCTATTGAAACAACAGACATCAACTTCCAGGGATTCATTCCTGAGGATATTATGTGCAAGGATCAGACACACTTCCCATCTTACGCTGAAGAGTTCTACAGCAAGCTTGAGGCATATGAACCACAACTTAAAGCCCAATACACAGCAGCTGCACAGAATGGGGAGAAGTTAAGATTTATTGCCAGCCTCGATGCCACCTGCCAACAGGAAAATGGCAAACCTGTATGCTCAATTTCACTTAAGAGCATTGGAAAAGAACATCCTTTCTATACTCTTGAAGGCACAGATAATGCTGTAATCATTGAGAGTGAATATTACCCTAACGCAATAGTAATAAAGGGGGCAGGTGCCGGTGCAAACCAGACTGCAGGGGGAGTTTTGAACGATATATTAAGTATTTAAAAGTTTTATCAGATATGAAAGTAGCGGTAGTTGGCGCCACCGGACTGGTAGGCAGAAATATGTTGAGAGTTTTGCAGGAGAGAAATTTCCCTGTTACTGAGTTGATTCCTGTAGCATCTGAGAGATCGTCGGGGAGCAAAGTTGAATATAATGGTTGCGAGTATACTGTATGCACCCCACAACAGGCTATTGAAAAAAGACCTGCTATTGCACTTTTCTCTGCCGGCAGTGGAGTTTCAAAAGAATGGGCCCCAAAGTTTGCAGAGATTGGCTGTTATGTCATTGACAACTCTGCATGCTGGAGAATGGATCCTACCAAGAAACTGGTTATTCCGGAGATTAACGGTGATGTGATTGAGAAAGGTGATTATATCATTGCCAATCCAAATTGCTCAACAATACAGATGTTGGTTGCAATTGCAGACCTTCATAAAAAATTCACCATAAAGAGAATTGTGGTCTCTACTTACCAGTGCATTACAGGTACAGGCAAAAAAGCTGTAGACCAGATGAGTGCTGAGAGAGAGGGTAAAGAGACTCAGGTTCAAGCATATCCTTATAAGATAGATCTTAACCTTTTGCCACATATTGATATATTCATGGAGAACGGATATACCAAAGAGGAGATGAAGATGGTAAACGAAACCCATAAGATTATGAGGGATGAAACCATAAAAGTATCCCCTACAACAGTAAGGGTTCCGGTACTTGGAGGTCATGCTGAGTCCATTAACCTGGAGTTTGCCAAACCGTTTGAGATGACGGAGATTTTCCAGACACTGAAAGGGACAGCAGGTGTAGTTGTACAGGATGCTGTTGAATTGGAGAACGGCGCCCAGCCAAGCGCCATTGGATCTGAAAGCAATCTTCCCTATCCTATGCCACTCTACACTAAAGACAGGGATGAGGTATTTGTTGGAAGAATACGCAGGGATTACTCATTGGAGAACGGTATAAATCTATGGTGTGTAGCAGATAATTTGAGAAAAGGAGCCGCAACCAATGCGGTACAGATAGCAGAACTAATAGTTGCAAGGGGGTTGGTTTAACCCCCTTTTTTTTGTACTTTTGCACAATATGCACAAATGCGTACCAGAAAGAAATGAGTGAGCTTACAGAAAACCAGATTAAGTTCTCTGATTACACAGAGGCAGATTTTGAAACCCTTAGCTGGAATGAGCATATCAGGAGAAGATCCGGTATGTACATTGGCAAATTGGGAGACGGTTCTTCTCCCGACGATGGCCTGTATGTTCTTTTTAAGGAAATAGTGGACAATGCAATTGACGAGTTCATAATGGGACACGGCAAAAGCATAAAAATGTCTATAGATCAGGAGAATCTGGTTACAGTAAGAGACCACGGCCGAGGTATTCCTCTTGGCAAACTTATTGATGCGGTAAGCAAAATGAACACCGGTGCCAAATACGGCAGCAATGCTTTCTCAAAATCTGTAGGTTTGAATGGTGTAGGTACCAAAGCTGTAAATGCCACCTCATCTTATTTCTATATCCAATCCTTCAGGGATGGAGAGAGCGCATGGGCAGAATTTTCCAAAGGTAATCTTGTAAACTCAGGCAACTGTACCACAACAGAGAAAAACGGCACTTTGGTAAAATACATTGCAGACACAGAACTTTACGGAAACTACAAATACAATTTTGAGTTCATTGAAACAATGCTCAAAAACTACTCGTACCTGAACACAGGGCTTTCCCTTAATTTTAACGGCACCGAGTACAAATCCAAACACGGTCTGCTTGACCTTATCAACGACTCCTTGTCTGAAACTCCTCTATACGAGCCAATTCACCTACAAGGCAAGGATATTGAGATTACCATTACCCATGGAACAGAGAACGGTGAAAACATCAGTTCTTTTGTAAACGGCCAGAACACCATTCACGGAGGTAGCCACCTTGCAGCTTTCAGGGAAGGTGTTGCAAAGACAATCAAGGATTTCTTCAAGAAAGATTTCGATCCTAAAGATGTAAGACAATCAATAGTAGGTGCAATCAGCGTAAAGGTAGTGGAGCCCAACTTCTCCAACCAGACAAAGACTTTCCTAAGTTCAAAAGAGGTAGAACCGGGTGGACAGAGCATAAGAAACTTCATTGTTGAGTTCCTCTCTTCTGAACTGGATAACTATCTGCATAAAAACCCTGCACAGGCAGATGCAATCCTTAAGAAAGTTCTGGCAAACGAGAAAGAGAGAAAGGCTATATCAGGAATACAGAAACTTGCACGCGAAAGAGCTAAAAAGGCGAGCCTCAACAATAAAAAACTTAGGGACTGCCGTATCCACTATGGAGATAAAGACCCTAAAAACCAGGATACAATGCTGTTTATCACAGAGGGTGACTCAGCAAGTGGTTCAATTACAAAGAGCCGAGATGTAAACACCCAGGCTGTGTTCTCATTGCGAGGTAAGCCATTCAACTGCTACGACTGTACAAAAGAGATTGTATATAAAAATGAGGAGTTCAACCTTCTTCAGGCAGCTCTCAATATTGAGGATGATTTGGACAACCTCCGCTACAACAAGATAGTTGTAGCAACTGATGCCGATGTAGACGGCATGCACATCCGTCTGCTACTGCTCACGTTCTTCCTTCAGTTTTTTCCGGATCTTATTCGTAAGGGACATCTGTACATACTGCAAACCCCATTGTTCCGCGTAAGAAAGAAAAATGAAACCTACTACTGCTACACATCGGAGGAGAAGGAGAAAGCAATAAAAAAACTTGGCAAAAATCCGGAGATCACCAGATTTAAAGGTTTGGGTGAGATTTCTCCCGACGAGTTCAGAGGATTCATTGGAGACAACATAAGACTCGATAAAGTAAGATTGAGCAAGGATGACAATATTCATGAGCTGTTGGAGTTTTATATGGGCAAGAACACTATGGAAAGACAACATTTCATAAAGAGCAATCTCCGCTCCGACCTTATCCTGGAAGAGTTGGCAGAAAAATCAAACCTATACTAGAAAATTCTATAACTATGAGAAAGCATATCTGTAAATTCCTTTTAAAACTCTTTGGCTGGAAAGCCGGAGAACCGCCTTGTCCTGGGAATAAGGCAATTATTCTTGGCGTTCCACACACATCTGCATGGGATTTTATGATCTCATTCTTCTATTACTACGGCGTAGGTGGAAAAGCTTTTGTAATGGTAAAAAAGGAGTTTTTCTGGGGACCTCTTGGCCCTATTGTAAGGTGGATGGGTGGTGTACCTGTTGACCGTTCCAGAGGTGCTACAGTAGCAAAACAAATGATAGATGCAATGAACAAGGCTGATTATATGCACCTTGCTATTGCACCTGAGGGTACAAGACAACGCACAGATAATTGGAAAACAGGTTTCCATACAATTGCAAGAGCATGCAACGTACCTGTATACCTTGGCTATTTTGACTGGAAGACCAAGACCATTGGCCGTGGAGAGAGATTTGAGCTGACAGATGATGCAAAAGCTGATTTGAAGAGAATCAGACAGCATTATAAGGATAAAGGCTATGGCGCAAAATATCCCGAACTTTACTCAACCGGCAAAGATTTGGAATAGAATTTGTATATTTACACCCTCTGAATAAAAAACAAATATAAATCATATGGATTTTAAAACCCTAAAAGGACTACTAATCAGTAGCACAGAGGCTTATGCTAACAATAAGTTCCTATGCATAATTGATGGTAAATATTACACTTTTAAACAATTTGGTGAAAAAGTAAAAGAGATTGCTGCCCTACTGCACAAAAACGGTGTCCAGGCTGGAGACAGAATTGGTATCTTGTGCCAGAGTATGCCTAACTGGGGTGTAGCATTTATGAGCTGCTCTGCATACGGCAAGATTGCAGTTCCAATGCTTCCTGACTTTTCTGTAGACGAAATCAACAATATTATAAACCACTCAGAATGTAAAGGTATTTTTGTATCTCAAAGATTAACTCACAAGCTCACAGATGAGATGAAAGAGAAACTTGAGTTTATCATTGAGGTTGATACCTTCAAGATACTTAAAGGTGTAGAGTGCACAGAGAGTGTAAATGAAGAGGTGGAGAAGATGGATTCATCAGAGGATGATTTGGCAACAATCATTTACACCTCAGGTACTACCGGAAATTCCAAAGGTGTTATGCTTACCCACAAGAACCTTTGTTCTCATGTGAGGATTGCAAATAAAATGAGACCTTCATATGAGTGGGATGTATGGTTGTCTGTACTTCCATTGTCACACACATTGGAGTTCAGCCTTTCATTCCTGCTTCCTATGCTTGCCGGTTCTTCAGTTTATTATCTTGACAAACCGCCTGTACCAAAATTGTTGATGAAGGCCCTTAAAGAGGTTAGACCTACAACAATGCTTACTGTACCAATGATTATTGAGAAGATCTACAAGAATGCTATTCTTCCTAAGATCAACTCAAATGCAATAATGTCAAAAATGTACAGAAGTTCTGCTATTGGAAGAAAACTTATAAATAAAATTGTCGGGAAGACACTTAGAGAAACCTTTGGTGGCAGAATGAGATTTTACGGTATTGGCGGCGCCAAGCTCGACGGTACGGTAGAAAAATTCCTGCTTGAGGCAAACTTCCCTTATGCAATTGGTTATGGTCTTACAGAGTGTTCTCCACTCCTTGCAGGAGCTACACCAGACCTTGTAAAATGGCAGACTACAGGTCCTGCTGTTCCTGGTGTACAACTTAAAATCAACAACCCCGACCCTGTTACAGGAGAGGGTGAGATTGTAGCAAAAGGTCCTAATATCATGCCCGGCTACTACAAGAACCCTGAGGCTACAAAAGAGGCATTTACTGAGGACGGATGGTTCAGGACTAAAGATCTTGGATACATAGATGATAAAGGCTGGCTCTCTATCAGAGGCCGTCTGAACAGTATGATTGTAGGTCCAAGCGGCGAAAACATTTACCCTGAGGAGATTGAGACAGTAATCAACACTCATGGCTGCGTTGCAGAATCTGTTGTAACAATGAAGAAAGGTGCACTTATTGCCAAAGTATGTATTCATCCCGACAAAATTGAGGCTATCAGCAAGATGAAAGAAGAGGCACTTGCAGCATACAAAATGAAGAAAATTCAGCTTATTGATGCATATGAGCACAAAAAGCAAGAGTGGCTAAAAGAGTATGAGGGCAAGAAAGATGAGTGGAAAGCTGAATACGACCAGATGAGAAGAGATATGTACAAGAGCTATGTTGCCAAAAAAGAAGAGGCTGCCAATGCTTATCTTGCAAAGAAAGAGGAGGCCAAGAGAGCTCTTGAAACTAAGATGAAAGAGTGGGAAAAAGAGATTCAGAACTATGTTAACGACAAAGTAAACAAGTTCTCAAAGATTTCTCATGTTGAGCTCCGTACAGAAGCATTTGAAAAAACTGCTACACAGAAAATCAAAAGATATCTGTACGCATAGTTAGCTGCGTCTGCAACATATCAAAAGAGGGGAATCTTTACTGATTTCCCTCTTTTTTTTACCCTCCCCCAGCTCCGCCCCATGAATAGCCTTCATTTTTTATATACATTCCCTGCGAGAACCAAGTACCTTCGTTCATGCCCGTCTGAGGCTGCTCGGATGAAAAAATCATCTTGACGGCGAACTCCTCCTTTTAGCCATCCTCCGGATGTCTAACGTCGTCACACACGCGCCGTCACGAGACGATGATTTTTTCACCCTCCCTTACCGCCTCATCCGGGAAATCACTCAGGGTACTTGTTCCCTCCAGGAATGTGTATAAATCCGGCTCAGATGGAATAGATTGCTAGCCGAACCGAAGGCCATTTTGTGGGACTTTGATGTGGATTGAAGGTGCCATTAGGAAAGTGTATAAATTAAATGAAGGTATATTTTGTCGGGAAGAGGAATGAAAAAGAGGACCACTTACGTGATCCTCTTTTTATGAAGTAATCTGTGTTTCAGATTAGAATTTCTGCATAAGCATCTCAACGATCTTGATAGCTGCATAAGCAACTGGAGTACCAGGACCAAAGATAGCAGCTGCACCAGCTCTGTAAAGAGCATCGTAATCCTGTGCTGGGATAACACCACCTGCAACAACGATAATATCCTCTCTACCAAGTTTCTTAAGCTCGTCTACGATCTGAGGAACAAGAGTCTTGTGACCAGCAGCCAATGAAGATACACCTACAACGTGTACATCGTTCTCCACTGCCTGTTTTGCAGCCTCCTCTGGAGTCTGGAACAAAGGACCCATATCTACGTCAAAGCCGCAGTCTGCATAACCGGTTGCAACAACTTTAGCACCACGGTCGTGACCATCCTGACCAAGTTTTGCAATCATAATTCTAGGCTGACGACCCTCTTTCTTAGCGAACTCTGCAACAAGCTCTTTTGCTTTCTCAAAGTCTGAATCGTTTTTAACCTCTGAAGAGTAAACACCTGTATTCATACGGATAACTGCTTTATAACGTCCAACTACTTTCTCGCAAGCATCAGAGATCTCTCCCAATGAAGCGCGAGCCTTAGCTGCCTCAACTGCAAGCTCAAGAAGGTTACCGCTGTTGTTAGCAACTGCCTCAGTAATAGCATCAAGACACTGCTGTACTTTAGCGTTGTCACGGTTAGCTCTAAGCTCTTTAAGTCTTGCAATCTGCTGCTCACGTACTTTAGCGTTATCAACGTCAAGAATCTCAATTGGATCCTCTTTCTCAAGACGATATTTATTGATACCAACGATAGTGTCAATACCAGAGTCAATTCTAGCCTGTTTTCTAGCTGCAGCCTCCTCAATTCTTAGTTTAGGAATACCGGTCTCAATAGCTTTAGCCATACCACCTAGCTCCTCAACCTCCTGAATGTGAGCCCATGCTTTGTCTGCCAATTCTTTGGTTAGGCTCTCAATGTAGTAAGAACCTGCCCATGGGTCGATAGATTTACATACGCTGGTCTCCTCCTGGATATAGATCTGAGTGTTACGTGCAATACGTGCAGAGAAATCTGTAGGAAGTGCAATAGCCTCATCCAATGCATTGGTATGCAATGACTGGGTATGACCAAGAGCTGCACCCATAGCCTCAATACAAGTTCTTGCTACGTTGTTGAATGGATCCTGCTCAGTAAGTGACCAACCTGAAGTCTGACAGTGAGTTCTCAATGACAATGACTTAGGATTTTGAGGGTTGAATTGGCTT
>JAZLBB010000098.1:0-2333 GCA_045613465.1 Candidatus Egerieisoma sp. | reverse complement strand
CTCATGAATACAAAACGAGTGATATTTTATTATGACCATGTCACAGCTGACATGACAGATGTCCTTGAGGAGATCAAAAAAGAGGATGAGGTCAATGAGGTCTTTTTGCAGACCAATCAGTGTGATATCCCTGAGCTCAAGAGATATTGTCAGATTTCAAAGCCACATCCCACCTGGGGGCATTACATCAAGGGAGAGCCCTGTGGACATCTGACCAAAAGAGCCATTCCAACAAAGACACAGGTTGTCATATATAGGCGGAATCTCTCATCAATTGGCGGACTCATGACTTTTATCATGAATTTTGTTGATGAGATGGCTGATGAGTATGATCTCACAGTTGTATGTGACAATTTTAATGGCAAGGAGAGGCTCTTGCAGCTCATGTCAAAGGTCAGGATTCTTGTTGGAGTGTCCAATATTGTGGACTGTGACACACTCATTGTCCTCTCATTCCTTGACCATATTCCATCAAATGTCAGATACAAGAAACTTGTCAGAATGTGCCATGCTTGCCGGACAAATTTATCCTGGCACATTCCTGAGGATTATGATGAGCTCCTATATGTCTCAAGGACAGCAATGGAGTCATTTGGAGTCGGTGGTGGCAAGGTAGTCCACAACATGATTTCCAAAAAGGACAATGAGCTCCTTTTGCTGGTGTCAGCAACGAGACTCCCAGCAGATGACAAAGGAGACATTGAGAACAGGATGAGAAAGCTCTGTGACATGCTAAACAGAGCCGATATTTCATTCATGTGGCTCAATTTCTCAGATGGAGAGCTGAAAAATCCACCGAAAAATTTTTACAACATGGGAATATCCTATGACATGGAGCGGATCATCAAAAAAGCAGATTATGTTGTCACATTAAGTGACTCAGAGTGTTGGTCATACACAGTCCTTGAGGCTCTTACAAATAGGACTCCTCTCATCACAACACCATTCCCATCAGTTTTTGAGATGGGAGTCATTGACGGATATAATGCACATGTTGTGCCCTTTGCTATGGACTTTGATGTGAACATCCTCAAGAAGGTGCCTGAGTTTGATTATGGGTATGATAATGACACCATCAGAAAACAGTGGGAGCAGATACTTGGAGAGCCACAGCCTTTTGAGAGATATCAGCCTGAGCAGAGTGTCCTTGTGAGAGTCCTTGTTGGATATGATGATGTACTCCTAAACAGGCACCTTGAAAAGGGCTCAGAGCACATCATGAAAAAGCAGAGGGCAATGGAGATCATCAACACCAAGCAGAATCTGATTGAGGTCCTAAAAGAATTCTAAAATTATATTTGAGGGGGAAATATGGGAAAGTACAGACCACCATCAGAAAAATCAAAATATCATGTGCCAAAAGAGGATTATCTCACAGCAATTCATTATTCCTTGAGATATCCTCTCTGGAAAGAAGAGGTTGAGTCAATGGCTGACACATCCAAGGCCATAACATACGACAAAGACAAAGTGCAGAGCTCATCAGGATATGACAGCACCTTTGAGGCAGCTGTGAAAATAGTTGAGTCAGACAAGCAGCACAAGATGCAGATTGTGGATGATACAATCCAGAGAGTTGCCGGAGGTCTTGATTACTGGCTAAGGCTTGGAGTCTGTTATGGTCTGACCTTTGACCAGTTAAAAGGAAAAGGACTCCCTTGTGAGCGTGATGCATATTATCTCATGAGGCGGAAATACATCTTTGAATTGGTCAAGAGAATCTGATTATAATCAGAAAATGACAAAGCAGACACTGATTTTTAAATAACCGCACTCAGGGGACATATTTTCCTGATAAAATACTATTGTGAAAAAGAATGGTTGATGCTCTTTAGTCATACACTTTGAGCCCATCAATTGAGGCAGTTGATGGGCTCCTCCTTTCCAAAAATGCCAGGGGGTCAGTTTTTATGCCGAGGGGTGCCTATTTAAACAGACCGACCTCACAACTAAGGCCGGAACATGACCCAGCAAGGAGCCAGGTCTTTAAGAAAAACAAAAAGATAATACTTGCAACACAGAGTGTTTGTGGGATTTGTGGTCAGCCTGTTGATAAGACAATCAAATATCCTGATCCTTTAAGTCCCACAGTGGATCATATTATTCCCTGTGCAAAAGGTGGCTCTGATGAGCTTGACAATTTGCAGTTAGCTCACAGAAAATGCAACAGAATGAAATCAGACCAGATGCCTGAGGAAAACCCTCCCAAAAAAGCCGAGGCAAACAGAGATTTGCCACAATCAGCAAACTGGCGGACGTTCTGAGAGATGTGGGGGGAGGTGAACCGATTCCGGTGGCCTTTGGAGGAAGTCGGAGGGCCAAGCGGGCTTAGG
>JAZLBB010000097.1:0-16955 GCA_045613465.1 Candidatus Egerieisoma sp. | reverse complement strand
TGCTAAGACTTGGTAAAGAGATTACTTTCAATGATGAGATTCTAGGTTTCGTAAGTGCTCATAGAACTCAGACCATTGATACCAAAACTTTCTACAAAGTTATTCTTCCTATCCCTGAGAACGAGTTGAACGCTAACCCTGCAATTGTTAGCCAGCAGAACCCTGGTTACGCAGTTCCTCTAAGATAATCAGACTGATTTACAATAAAAGAGAGTGGTCTTAATGGCCACTCTTTTTTTGTGTTTTTAAAAACAATTTTTAACTTTGCGGCCTGTTCATTGGCTCAGGTGGTGGAATAGGTAGACACGCGGGACTTAAAATCCCGTGGGCAGCAATGCCCGTACGGGTTCGATTCCCGTCCCGAGCACCAATGAAAGATGCGGAAATAGCTCAGTTGGTAGAGCACAACCTTGCCAAGGTTGGGGTCGCGAGTTCGAGCCTCGTTTTCCGCTCAAAAAGCTTCAGACATTATCGTCTGAAGCTTTTTTATTTTTATACTTTTTCATTTTCTCCATTCTATTTATTATATTTGTCTATTAGGGGACATTTAATAACAAATAATAACTAAATAGCATGACTTTTAATATAAATCAAAAGTTTCACAGTTTGGCTGAAATTGAAATCCTTTTACAAGACAATGCACAGATAATCCTTGGAGATGAAGCATGTGCAAGAATTATCAACTGTAGGGAATACCTGGATAATAGGATGAAAAGCCAAAAGGATCCAATTTATGGAATTACAACGGGATTTGGCTCTCTTTGCAATGTATCCATCGACGAAGAAGATTTAAGTCAATTGCAGAAAAATCTTGTTATGAGTCATGCATGCTCCATAGGAGAAGAAGTGCCTGAGGATGTAGTAAAACTAATGATGGCACTTAAGATAAAATCGCTTGCATATGGATACTCAGGTGTACAACTTAAAACTGTTCAGCGCCTGGTTGATATGTTCAACAACAAGGTGTACCCCATTGTGTATCAACAAGGATCATTGGGGGCATCAGGCGATCTGGCACCTTTGGCAAATATGTCGCTCCCTCTTCTGGGCTTAGGCGAAGTAAAATACAATGGAAGAAAATATCCGGCACAACATATAAATGAGAAGTTTGGATGGGCTCCACTAACCCTTGCCAGCAAAGAAGGTTTGGCTTTATTGAACGGCACACAATTTATGCTATCATTTGCAGTTTGGAATCTGATTAAAACAAAAAAACTTGTAAAGCTTGCAGATAAGATTGCAGCATTATCTATAGATGCATTTGATGGGCGTATGGAACCATTTACTCCAGGAGTACACGCTATACGTCCACATAAAGGGCAAATAGAAACCGCTAAATCGATTCTTGATATATTACAGGGTAGTGAGATTGCAGCACAGCCAAAACAGCATGTACAAGACCCTTATTCGTTCAGATGTGCACCGCAGGTTCATGGAGCATCTAAAGATGCAATAGCCCATATTGAGAATGTCTTTGTAACCGAAATGAACAGTGCTACTGACAATCCTACTATTCTTCCACATGAAGATCTGATTGTCTCTGCTGGAAATTTCCATGGTCAGCCACTTGCTATAAATCTGGATTTCCTTACTATTGCAATAGCAGAAATAGGAAGTATCTCTGAGAGAAGAACATATCAGTTGATATCGGGAAAAAGAGGATTACCATCTTTTCTGGTGGCCAAACCTGGTTTGAACAGTGGTTTTATGATTCCTCAATATGCCCAGGCAAGCGTTGTTAGCCAAAACAAAATGTTGTGTATGCCTAACTGCGTAGATACGATAGATTCTTCTCAAGGACAGGAAGACCATGTAAGTATGGGGGCAAATGCAGCAACCAAATGTTATAAGGTGGTAAATAATGTTGAGACGATTCTTGCAATAGAACTGTTTAATGCTGCTCAAGCATTGGAGTTCCGCCGACCTCTAAAGACATCCCCTGTATTGGAGGAGTTTGTTGCACAGTACAGGAAAGTGGTAAACTTTATTGAGGTGGATGAAACAATGTATACTCATATAAACAACACTAAAGAGTTTCTTAAAGAGCAGTAGTTATGAAAGATATGCTTTTTATAAATATAAAGGAGATTGTAGGGGTACAGCAGGAGCCTGCCTTAAAAAGAGGTGTGGAAATGGATGATTTGAATGGTATTAAGGATGCTTATCTGCTTATTGAGGGTGGAAAGATATCTCAATTTGGACAGATGGCACAAATGCCCCAAGATATTAAGGAAATGGCTGAGAGCACCCTGCTGAAAAGCGGAGAGGTAATAGATGCAACTGGGAAATTCATTATGCCTGCGTTCTGTGATTCCCATACACATCTTGTATATGCCGGAAGCAGGGAGCAGGAATTTACAGATAAAATTAAAGGGTTGAGTTATCAGGAAATTGCTCGCAGAGGTGGCGGTATACTTAATTCTGCGAAGCTCCTTTCCAATACATCTGAAGATGAGTTGTTAAGAAGTGCCCGTAACAGGGCCAAGGAGATAATGCATCAGGGAACAGGTGCAGTTGAGATTAAGAGCGGATATGGATTAAATCCTGCTGATGAGATAAAGATGCTGAGAGTGATTGCCCGCCTTAAAGAAGAGAGTCCCCTTACCATAAAATCTACATTCTTGGGAGCACACGCATTTCCGGCAAAATATGCAGATAACCATAACGGATATGTTGAGGAAATTATAAATGAAATGATTCCTATGGTAGCAGCAGAGGGATTGGCAGAGTATATAGATGCCTTCTGTGAGGATGGGTTCTTTAGTGTTGAAGATACAGACCGCATACTTAATGCTGGTATGAAATACGGTCTTAGGGCAAAAGTACACGCCAACCAAATGGGATTTTCAGGAGGGGTACAGGTAGGTGTAAAATATGGTGCAATAAGTGTAGATCATTTGGAAAGTACAGGTCCCGACGAATTTGCTGCACTTAAAAATTCCGACACTATAGCAACTATCCTGCCCGGAGCAACTTTCTTCCTTAATATGCGATATGCCCCAGCGAGACAAATCATAGATTGCGGCATACCTGTAGCAATGGCCAGCAATTATAATCCTGGCAGCTGCCCAAGCGGAAGCTTGCAGTTTCAGATGGCACTTGCCTGCATAGCTATGAAACTTACCCCAGCAGAGGCCCTTAATGCATGTACCATAAATGGAGCTTATGCAATGGGGGTAGAGGATACACTTGGCGCAATAACTCATGGTAAGGATGCTAATATCATCCTTACTAAGGAAATACCTTCTATAGACTTTATTCCTTACGCATTTACATCTCCATTTATTGACAAGATGTATATTGCCGGAAAAGAGGTTTAAATTGTATACAGTAGGAAATCACTTAAATATTATACAATATGGGAACAAAACGTTATAACACATTTTACACGCCGGTTGGCTTGTTGAATGTAGCCCATTTGGGTCATGGTTCTGTACATCTTGATTGGGAGGGTATGCATATTTATGTAGATCCTTACAACGATGCCTATGATTTTACAGGGATGAAGAAAGCAGATCTAATAATCTTGACTCATGCCCATACAGATCACTATGATTGCGCTGCAATAAAAAAAATTGCTACCCCAAACACTAAGTTTATAGTAAGTAAAGGTGTAGGTACCTGTCTGGATAATGATCTTACAAGAATGAAGTTGGATATAGATAACAATCCACTTAATGTAGATCCTTCAACCACCCTTGAAAATATGAAAAACAGCATTGCATGCTTAAAGCATTGCAGTATGGCAGTAATGCTTAATGGAGATAAGATTAAGGCTAGAGGTGTGGAGATAGAGGCTGTTCCAGCATATAATATTGAGCAAAAAAGGGATAACGGCAATCCTTTCCACATTAAAGGAGAAGGAAACGGCTACATCCTCAATTTTGGCGGATTTAAGGTTTATTTTGCAGGAGATACAGAGTTCATTCCAGAAATGGAGGCAGCAAAAGGTGCTGACATAGCATTCCTACCTAAAAATCTTCCATACACCCTGTCAGATGAGAAATTCATTGAGGCGGCAAATATGATCAATCCAAAAAACCTTTTCCCAATCCACTACTTTGAGATGGATTGGCAGAAACTGGCTAAAGGGCTTAACAGTGGCATAAGTATGTATGTAGAGGGTGTGCACTGCACAGACCTCTCTAAAAAATAAAATTGACATGCAAAGAAAAATAGTAGAGTGCGTCCCTAATTTTAGCGAAGGACGCGACATGGGAATAATCAAACAGATAACTGACGTAATTGAAGCAGTTGATGGTGTAAAACTTCTTGATGTAGATCCGGGTGCAGCTACCAATAGGACAGTTGTAACTTTTGTGGGAGAGCCTGAACCTGTAATGGAAGCAGCATTCAGGGCAACAGCCAAAGCTGCAGAACTTATAGACATGAGAGGGCATCATGGAGAGCACCCTCGCAGCGGAGCAACTGATGTTTGTCCTTTTATCCCGATAGCCAACGTAACTATGGATGAGTGTGCCCAATATGCCCACACTGTAGCTCGCCGCATAGGAGAGGAATTGGGAATACCTGTTTACTGTTACGAAGCAGCTGCATTTACTCCTGAAAGGGAAAATCTGGCGTTCTGCCGTACAGGAGAATATGAAGGTATTCAGAAAAAATTGCAGGATCCTTATTGGAAACCCGATTTTGGCCCTGCAGAATTCAATGAGAGGGTTGCTCGTGCCGGTATTACCAATGTTGGTGCAAGAGATTTTCTGGTAGCAATCAATTATAATTTGAATACCACATCTACCCGTAGAGCAAATGCAATTGCATTTGATGTGCGTGAGAAAGGTCGCAAAATGAGAGAAGGTGGTAAACTTACAGGCAAGGTTCTATTGGATGAGAATGGCCAGGAGAGATGGCTACCAGGCACTCTAAAAGGATGCAAGGCCATAGGTTGGTATATAGATGAGTACGGCATTGCTCAGGTTTCAATGAATGTGACAAATATCTCTGTTACCCCTGTTCACGTAGCATTTGATGAGGTTTGCGCCAAGGCTCAGGCACGTGGAATAAGGGTTACAGGAGCTGAGATTGTTGGATTGATTCCTAAAAAAGTATTGATAGATGCAGGCAAATACTATCTTGCAAAACAGCAGCGTTCCGCTGGTATTGCAGAAGAGGAGATAATCAAGATTGCTGTAAAATCGATGGGATTGGATGACCTTAAACCGTTCAACCCAAGGGAGAAGGTGATTGAATATATGTTGGAAGACTCTGCCAGTGAAGGTGCTCCTAAAAAACTCGTTGATTTTACATGCAAAGGTTTTGCATTGGAGACAGCAAGTGAATCTCCTGCCCCTGGAGGAGGCTCAATATCTGCTTATGCAGGTGCTCTTGGAGCTGCATTAGGAACTATGGTGGCAAACCTGTCGGGACACAAACCAGGATGGGACGACAAATGGGAATATTTCTCTGACTGGGCTGAGCAGGGACAAAGTATTGTTTCTGAATTATTATACCTTGTAGATGAGGATACTGCAGCGTTCAATAAGATTATGGCCTGCTTTGGAATGCCTAAGGAGACTCCAGAAGAAAAAGCTGCCAGAAGTGCTGCGCTACAAGAGGCAACAATTTATGCTACCCAAGTTCCTCTACGTACAATGAAAGCTGCTTACAGTGCATTCCCGCTTATTGAGGCCATGGCTAAAGAGGGTAATCCAAATTCAGTTTCGGATGCTGGTGTAGGAGCACTTTGTATCAGGACTGCTGTTCATGGAGCTTATCTGAATGTAAAAATAAATGCTTCCGGCATAAAAGACCGCACAATAGCTGATGCAATCCTTGCAGAAGCTGCAGAAATTGTCCGTAAAACAGATGATACCGAAAAAGCAATCCTGGAAGTTGTAAATAAGATTATTGGATAAAAAAAATGACTCACATAAGTGAGTCATTTTTTTATTTGTCTTTTACTTCCATTATCTGCAAAATCTTGTCCGTAAGATCTGGGAAATACTTTTGGGAGAATCTGTATTTAGGCTTTTCAATCTCAATCATCTCTGCTCTACGGCTTGGTTTGAGCTTCCTGTCTGTAATTTCAAATCTTGTAACAGGCCTCTCCTCCCCCCTCCAGTTAAATCCTTTCAGTTTCTGCTCCTCCTCAGGAAGATTATACACAGGAAAGACATTCTGTTTAAGATCACCTATAGATCTCACCCTCTGAACCTCATTATCCTTGAATTTTACAGTCATCATCTTGCACTCCTCTCTATCCATAAGGGTAATGACACTATCCTCCTCCATATAGAAAAGGGCTGTAACACCTCCTAATGCATCAAATCTTTTTAATTCATTTTCTGCAAAATAGGCAACCATCTCTGTACTCTTTATTTGATTAAAATGTACCGAATCCTCTTGAGAAATGATGAATGCATTGCTCAACATATTCACTTTCTTGAGCTTTCCATTCTTTATCTGTGCTTGAATACTGTCTGCAGAGAATTGGTTTTTGCCTTCTTGCCACATAACAGGATTTGAATAAAATCTGGCCATGGAATCAATTCCTGTATATACCAAACTGTCGCATCTACCCTGTACATCATTCCTATAAAACCTCACATTATGGAAAGCATCTACAAAATTTACCTTTACCGTATCATTTGATACAGCAATCATCATAGTATCAGGCGCTACTGCCACCTTTTCACCAGAATCCAACTTTGTGCCCTCTATATCACCGGACTGCTTGACACCTTTAATGTCAAACTTTTCAACGGGTTTAGGAGCCTGAGTGTTTCCCGACGGCTTTTTCTTGGCCTCTCTCCTCTCCTTGTCATGAATTGCAATTGGATCTATTTCAGACAAAGCCAACCTCTCATTTGCCAACATTATCTGCAGTGAATCTATCTGCCCCATCTGCTTTGTATAGCAGAAGATGGTATCAGCCGCCAAAAATAGTGTATCTGCCACATCATTCTCTATAGTATACATTCCAACTACAGGATTATCCAACAATTCTATCCTACTTGTCTGCGGTCTGTAATAAGCCTTGTCTGACATGGCTATTGATCTCTGCACAGTATCAAGCACCTGAACATTATTATAAAGATCGGCATTGCCGTTGTTACGCCAATACATGAGCCTGTCTGCCCACAATTCCTGCTCAGCAGTAAGGATATATCCGTCACTGTTAAATTCAAACAGGTTTATAGGTCTGTTGAAACTTCCCGAGTTGGCATAAAGGATACTGCTGTCTTTCCAAGCAATTGTATTCTCCTTAAAATATGCTATATCTGAATTGGTATGATAATCCAACCTGCTGGTGCTGATAAAAACCGAGTCGGCAAACATCTGCACGCTGTCTCTAAAAGTAAAGAGTTTCTGAGCTGAGTAGTACATTCCATTTATACTCTCTATCAGTTTCCCCTCTCCATCCTTAAGAGATGCACCTCCAAAGAATGTGGCAATACTGTCCTTTGTATTATAGTTGAGGAAGTTTGTATTAAGGACATTCCCCTGATTGTCATAAAGCTGCACTAAAGATCCTCTGAATTTTGCCAGATTCTCATTAGCCACATACTCTATCCTGTCACTGGTAAGCGTTGTATTTTCCTGCAAAATCTGAACATTACCAATTGCATCTATAATATTGGTATTAACATTCCATAGTGCTGTATCACATTTCAGATAAGCATTATTATGAAGGAATGTAGCAGGCCCTACCACTTTTCTATAAGATACGCTGTCAATCTCAATAAGATGGGCTGAAACAGCCTCTACAAGGCGCACCAAAGAATCTGCACCTCCTGAGACCTGAGCATTTGCCCGGGCCTGGAAGTGCATTAAAAGTACTGTTAAAAGAAGAATTTTACTTAATCCAGCCTTCACGTTCAAAATTACATTGTTTGAACAGGTCATCCAACTTAATATATGTTACTGCCTGTTTTTCTTTAACGAACTTGTCAATTGCATCCATCTGTCTCTTTCTGTCTGCAATATTCTGAATTACTACATAATCATCCTTGAATGTAGCAGTATGAGAAGGGATTGTTTTCTCCAATCTGATAACCTTGTATATAACGTTGCCGCTACGTCCTTCATCGTCAACAGACTCAAATGGTACAGAAATCTCACCCTCTTTCATATCTTTGATTACCGCATAATCTGCAGGCTTCAACTGATCTTTCTCAAATAGAAGTGCACCTGTATTAGGATCTGACATCAAACCACCATTAAGCGCAGATTTCATATCCTGAGAGTTTGACATTGCTGCAATATCAAAAGACATACTGTCAAGCTGAATTAGGGTTTTAATACTGTCAAGCTGTTTGAATGCCTTCACTCTGTCTGCAGATGTATATTTAGGTTTCAAAAGGATATGTCTTGCATTGAACATCTCTCCACTTTTCTCAATCATCTGAATGATATGAAATCCGTCGGGAGTCTCAACAATCTGAGAAATCTGACCTGGTTTTAAAGCCATTGCTGCATCTCCAAATTGTGGCCAGAAGACATTCTTTGATGCCATTCCCAACTCACCGCCTCTGATTGCACTACCAGGATCCTCTGAATACAATGTTGCAATTGTACTGAATTTCTCACCTTTGATAATTCTTTCCCTGAACTCAAGCAATCTCTCTTTTGCAGCCATCTTAGCTGCTTCCTGATCTGGATAAAGCACTATTTGGCTTATTTTGTACTGAGTAGAGATAATTGGAAGATCACTCTCATCAGTCTCCTTAAAAAATGCCTCAACCTCTGCTGGAGTTGACGATCCAGCATTCATCATAATGGACTGCTGCATCTGCTGCATAAGGCTCTGGTCCTTTAGAGCACTTCTCCACTCTTCCTTAAGCTTGTACATAGGTTTGCCAAACTGCTTTTCAACTGCTTTTTCACTTCCCAATCCTGTAAGGACATTGCTTATTCTGCTCTGAAGTTCAGCCTCAACATTATCCTCATTTACCACAAGACTGTCTAATTTAGCTTGGTTTAGGAACAGCTTATGTACCATCATGTTCTCAAGCATCTGACATCTGGTATTGCGGTCTATGCCTCTACCCTCTGCCGCCATAACCTGAATCTCACTCTCCAATTGCGACAAGAAAATAGCCTCATTTCCAATAAGGACAATTGTTTTGTCTGCCAATCCGTTTTCGTATCTCTGTGCACTAAGCGTCATTGGCACAATCAATAGCAATGCCGCCACTACACTACTGAGAATCCTTCTCATCTTCTTCTATTATTTTAAGTTTATTATTATTTAACGCATCATTGAGGATATCCCTCTGCAGATTTGAAAGCAACTCCTGCTTCCTTCTGCTTATAATGATTTCCTTTATTTTCTCACTATTATACTCAAAAGGCGTAACTTCTCCAGGAGCAACGTAATCCAATATTTGCAATACGTTGGTATAAACAGTATCCTTATACTCTCCAAAAAGTTTTGCATCTGAGATTATCTTCTGCAGCTGCGCCAATGGTGCACCCGCATCCTTAGCTACAATATTGAGATCTACCCAATTATTGTCATAATCACTGTATTTATAAGCAGAGTTATAGGCCAACTGCTCAAGAGCCTCAAGATCTTCTATATCTCTTTTTTGAGCCAATTTACGCATAACCTGCAAATTTGGGGAACTGTTCTGCATCTTTACCAGTCTCCCTTTAAATACCCCATTTTTCCCGATAAAACTACTCTGATGGGTATTGTAATAATGTTCCCTCTCCTCATCTGTAACCACAGTATCCAACCTCTCCTCAACAAATTTGTTCTCATATCTGAATACCAGCAACTGTGTGCGGTAATCCTCCAATAATCCTGCCACATCCTTCTCCCCTTTTGGCAATTGTTCCTCCGCTTTCTGAAGCATCAATTGCTTTACAGCCCACGAATGGATATATTGCTGTGCCAAGGATGCGCTGTCCTGTGATGATATCCCTTTAGGAATTACTTTCTCCAGGTCTGTTTTATATAATGCAGCCCTCCCAACCTGCGCCACCTTATCACCCTTTGTGAAATTCTCATAAAGGGTACAGGAGCAAACTGAAAGAGCTGCAATTATTATACAAACAATCCTGTTCATCCAGAATAGTTGGGATTATTTTGTAAGTTCGCTCAATCTTACGAACAAAGCATCAACGCCCTCAAGCAATTTCTGGTTCAATGCCTTAAAATGCTTTTTGGCATCATCTTTAGGATAGTGGTTGATCTGCTCAAAAATATTGTCACCCAACTCAACTGCATCAGCTACAATTTTGTTGGCCTCATCTGTCTTTTCGTTTCTGTTAAGATACATAAATACCCAACAGTCTGAAATTACCTCATTTACAAGGAAAATTACATCTTTCTTAAATGTTCTTAAATTTGCCATAGTATCTTAATCTTTTAATATAATTTATTCAATTATAGAACTGGTTTACCAACAGGCTCAAGACCCAAACCTGGTTTGTCATGCAAAGTAATCTTACCATCTACAATAGTCATACCTTTGTAGCAGTCGTTAGAGATAAGAAGGTTACCGTCAAGGTCTGCCCACTGTGTCTTAGGAGCAATCTGAGCACCTGCAGTAATCGCACAAGAGGTCTCGGTCATACATCCGATCATAAGTTTCATATCCAAAGTCTCAGCAAGGCTCACCATCTCTCTAGCCTCTCTCAAACCTGTACATTTCATCAATTTGATATTGATACCATGGTATGCACCATGAAGTTTCTTAATATCAACAAGTCTCTGGCAAGCCTCGTCAGCGATGATAGGAAGTGGAGATCTCTCTGTCAACCATGCTGTCTGGTCTAGAGCATACTTGCTCATAGGCTGCTCAATCATGTTAACATTGCGCTCTGCCAACCAATGGATCATATCCAATGCATAGTATTTGTCTTTCCAACCCTGGTTTGCATCAATACAGATAACTGTATCAGTAACCGAACGGATAGTATTGATCATCATCTTGTCCTCAGCCTCAGTTCTTCCCAATTTAACTTTGATTACCTTGTATGGAGAAGCCTCTTTAGTTTTCTCTCTAACAACCTCCTCAGTATCCAAACCTACAGTGAATGAAGTGTTAGGACAAGTTGTAGGATCCCAACCCCAAATCTTCCACCAAGGCTCACCCATCATTTTACCTACCAAGTCGTGCAAAGCAATATCAATTGCAGCTTTTGCAGCACAGTTGTTGATTGCAATTGAATCAACATATTTCATAATATCCTCAATTAGGAAAGGAGAAGCAAATTTGCTTAGATCTACTTTCTTAAGGAACTCCATTACAGAAGCCTGAGTCTCACCCAAGTATGGTGGCATAGCAGCCTCACCGTATCCCTCATAACCGTCCCAAGTAATTTTTGTAAGGACAATAGGGGTAGTAGTTCTTGATGAGTTTGCAATTGTAAATACGTGTCTCATCTGAGCATCATATGGAAGCCAAGTAAGCTCCATTTTTTTACTGCCTGATTTTTTTCTACCTTTTTCTGCCTGTGCAAAAAGGGTTGCAGGATTAAGAACTGCTGCTGCAGCTGTAAGAAGACCTGCCGATTTTAAGAAAGAACGTCTATCTGTTTTCATATAGTATTGTATGTGTTTCTGCTATTTATAAAATGTCTGAAGCGACCAAATATCTTTGCCTGCATCTACGTTACCCAAAATACGCTGTGCACGTACAAGTCGTTTTGAACCGTCATAGTAATTCTCATCACCAGGAATCAAGCTGTTGATTCTAACTTTAGTAGCCGAGTGAATGAAAATACCGTTCTCAATATAGATACCTACGTGGGTAATACGCTCCTTTTTCTCTGCTGTAGCCTTAGTTCCAAAGAAAATAAGGTCACCTTTTTTAAGGTTTGCCAAAGCCTCTCTTGTATGCTCACCATCATTCACATATTTGGTGATATCCACGCCGTCACCTGTCAAACACTGCTGCGAGGCATCTCTTGCAAGAACTATACCATTTAGGAAGTATGTAGATTTACAGAATCCGCTACAATCTACAGCCTTAATTGAAGTACCACCCCACATATAAGGAACACCAATAAACTGTTTTGCAGTTGCAATGATGTTATCAGCTGTAGGGTTACGGCTATCCAACCATTTCTTGAAGCACATAACATCTGATTTAAGAAGATAACCCTCTCTACCATCAGAAATAGCAACTTTCTGCCATGCACCCTGAGTACCTTTATCCAAAAGGATATTACCCCAAACAACATCACTTACCATCTGGCTCTTAGCATTAGGAGCCTCATACATAGTAGCATATTTGGTTGTAACAATTACCTTTTTTGCATCCTGATAAGCATCAAACTCTGCTTTTGTCATATAAGTTATACTTCCCGACGAAACCCAAGAAATATAACCCTCTGGAGTAATGGCTCTTGTCCAGCCACCTTTCTTCTCCAAAATCTGAAGAGGAGTACCCATCATAACCTGAGTTGCAGACTCTGCGCTATATTTGCCGCTGGTACGGAAGTTGATTACAGACTGATTTGATACTCCATATATTTTCTCCCCAAGTGATTCAGCAGGAAGAGTACTTATACTATCAAGAACCTTAATTCCTTTATCAGCAAAAGCCTTTACATATGCCTCTTTTGCCTGTGGCTGATTTGTCACACCTTTAAGTGCATAACCATTCTCAGTCTCAATCAATTTAACCTCAAGGGTCTTACTTCTGCCATCGGGAGCATACTGTGTTTTCATCTCTTTTGAGATTGTTTCAAATGCAGCAGCTTCTTTAGAAACTTTCCCTGAGCCACAGCATCCGTAAAAGGCAACAATTGGAAGGGTTGCCAACAGAATCAGTTTTTTCATATGTACAATAAGTCTTAGTAATGAATATATCGTACAAATATAGAAAAAATGCTGAAAAAAGAAAAGGGGAGCATCATTTTGCTCCCCTTAAACTCACATTTAAAGCTATTTGCTATTTATCTTTAAGGATTACATCGTGTGCACCACCCTCAACTATTGAAGTTGATGACACAAGTGTAATCTTGGCATTCTTCTGGAAATCCGGAATAGTTATAGAACCGCAGCTGCACATTGTAGAAATAATCTTACCCAATGTTACATCCAAGTTATCTTTCATCTTGCCGGCATATGGAACGTAGCTATCTACACCTTCCTCAAATTTCATTGCACCACCTTTGCCGCCCATATCATAGCGCTGCCAGTTGCGAGCACGGCTAGAACCCTCTCCCCAGTACTCTTTAACATAATTTCCGTTAATGTAAAGTTTCTTGGTTGGAGACTCATCAAAACGTGCAAAGTAACGTCCCATCATAAGGAAGTCGGCACCCATAGCCAAAGCCAATGACATATGATAATCATGCACAAGACCACCATCACTACAAATTGGAACATAAATACCTGTTTTCTCAAAGTACTCATCCCTTGCAGCAACAACATCAAGAATCGCAGTTGCCTGTCCTCTACCAATACCTTTCTGCTCACGGGTGATACAGATTGAACCACCACCAATACCAACTTTAATAAAATCTGCACCGGCCTCTACAAGGTAGTCAAAACCCTCTTTGTCCACAACATTACCTGCACCAATAAGAACATTTCCGTTATATTTCTCTTTAACCCAAGCAATGGTCTCTTTCTGCCACTCAGAGAATCCGTCAGATGAATCAATACATACAACATCAACTCCAGCCTCAACCAAAGCAGGAACACGCTCTTTATAATCTCTTGAATTGATACCTGCACCAACAAGCAATTCTTTTGTTGCAGGATCCAACAACTCGTTAGGATTCTCCCTGTGAGACTCGTAGTCCTTACGGAATACAAAATAAACAAGATGCTGGTCTTTATCAATAATTGGAAGTGCATTCAATTTATGGTCCCAAATAAGCTGGTTAGCCTCAGAAAGGCTGATTCCCAACTCACCTACGGTAAGTTTCTCAAATGGGGTCATGAAGTCTTTAACCAAAGAATCTCTGCCATCATGATCTATTCTGTAGTCTCTGCTGGTAAGCATACCTACAAGCTTTCCATTAGGGGTACCATCATCTGTAACGCCCATAGTAGTATGACCTGTAGCCTCAATAATAGCCTCAACATCTGCAAGAGTTGCATCCGGACGGACATTTGAATCACTTGGCACAAAACCGGCCTTGAATTTCTTCACTTTTCTAACCATTTCTGCCTGGCTCTCAATAGACTGTGATCCAAAAATGAATGACAAACCTCCATTACGTGCAAGAGCTATAGCCAAGCCATCATCAGATACAGACTGCATGATTGCAGATACAAACGGAATGTTAAGTGAAATTGCAGGTTGCTCCCCTTTCTTGTATTTCACCAATGGTGTTTTCAATGAAACATTCTGTGGTGTACACTCTTTGGTTGTAAGACCAGGTATCAACAAATACTCACCGAAAGTACGGGAAACCTTCTCTATAATTTGCGCCATATTCTCCTCCAATTTTTTAAAAGTTTTGCAAATGTACTACTTTCTAAAATTTAGTACAACAAAAAATAATCATATCTTTGTACACTTATTACAACAAACCGATATTTTTTTCAATCATGATACTAGATTCACTAAAAAGTTTTGAGAAATACCAGACTCTTCAGGAGGGTTTTGACAAAGTCTACAAGTTTATAAAAAGTAATGACCTTTACTCTATGGAGGCTGGAAAATACGAGATTGACGGCAAAAGAGTGTACTGTACAATCTCGGAGGGCGAGCTTAGAGATGTAGAGGAAGCCAAACTTGAAATCCACGATTCTTACATAGATATCCATGTCCTTTTGGAAGGTTCTGAAACCATTGCCCTTACAGACAGAAGCAAATGCAAAACCGACAATACCAAATATCAGGAGGCAGATGATATTGCATATCTTGATGACGAACCTGAGAATTACGTTGTTCTGGGTGTTGGCAACTTGGCAATTATCTTTCCTGCAGATGCTCATGCACCTCTTCTAGGAACAGGCAATTACAAAAAGGCTGTCTTTAAAGTTCACGTAGGAAGCAACAGGTCTAGGCTCAACTAATATTGGAAAAAAGATACAACTCCTTTGTTGGGTACTTTAAGGAAAAGTACGGCTGCCGTCTACAAAAAATTGTTGTAGATGCAGGTTTCACTTGCCCCAATAGAGATGGAAGCAAAGGGTTGGGAGGATGTACTTTCTGCAATAATGACGCATTTCACCCCAACTACTCTACTCCCGACAAGTCTATTGTGCAGCAACTTGAGGAGGGGATAGAATTTCACCTCAACAGATACCGAAAAACAGAGGATTATCTTGCGTACTTCCAGTCATACTCAAACACTTATGCCCCTTTGGAGCATTTGAAAAGCCTATACTCACAAGCACTTGCCCACCCTAAAGTTAAAGGTATTGTAATAGGCACCAGACCAGACTGCATAGATGAGGAAAAGCTTGATTATCTTAAAGAGCTCTCAAAAGAGAAAATAGTAATTGTAGAGTATGGTATAGAGTCATGCTATGACAAAACCTTGAAAAGGATAAACAGAGGGCATGATTTTGCCACAGCAGTTGCAGCTGTGGAGGCTACAGCCGCCAGAGGCATTCACCAAGGAGCACATTTTATATTTGGTCTGCCGGGAGAAAGTAAAGAAGAATTGATGGGAATGGCTCCTATAATCAACAGCCTCCCTATAAATTCCGTAAAATTCCACCAGCTACAAATTATAAAAGGGACAGAGATGGAGTCTGAATTTACCCGATCACCTCAGGATTTTGTTCAGTTCGCTCTTGAAGAATACCTTGATTTCTTCATAGACTTTCTGGAACGGCTAAGGCCGGATCTGTACATAGAACGCTTTGCAGGAGAGGTTCCTCCACGATTTGTAAACTCAAGTCCTTGGGGAAAAGTAAGGAATGTAGAATTGCTGCAAATGCTGGATAAACGGTTGGAGCAGAGAAACACTTTTCAAGGTGCCAAATATAAAGCAAAATAAGAAGAGGGAAACCGTGGTTTCCCTCTTCTTATTATATTATTATATACATTGTAAATGCTATTTATCCATTTTATATCCGATAAGAACTCCATCATATTTATCCAACAAGGTAGAAACTGTTGACAAACTTGCCTTACCGGTTATTGAACTTGCAGAGTTAATTATTTTCTTCAAAAACGACATCATTTCTGAAGCATCAAACAATAAAGTCAGTGATGTACCGGTATTTGCATAAATGGCATTCATTTTACCTAAACTTATATTCCCGATAGCTGAATACTGCAAGGTAATAATCATATTAGTCTTATCTAAAGAATATTTACCGTTAAGTTTTTTTACGGTTGAGCCTATCTTTATTGTTTGAGTAAATGTATTATCCTGATTAAAAGTGTAAGTAAGAGATTCATTTATTCCAATCTTGCCATATACTTTAAGAAGACTACTTTCAATTTTTGCAGTTGTTGCAGCGCCACCGGCTTTTGCAAGAAGGTTATCACTCTTAAACTGCACCTCTGGCTGCGAATAAGTCCATGTTCCTGTAACTGATGTATTCAGTTTTGAAATCGCTCCTCCTACAACATTCTCTATAATTGATGTAACTGTATTTGAATTAGCTCCAGAACCCAATAGGTCATAAAGCATGTTTTTTGCTCCTGTCTGTGCATTTGCAACAGAAACACAAAGCATTAGGGCTAAGATTACTGATAATTTCTTCATATTTATATAATTTTTAATAATTGACACACTTTAGATGTTCAAATTTGGAGAAATAGTTTAAAAAAAGCAAAAAAGATTTGGCCAGTTATAGAAATATTTCTACTTTTGCCGTCCCAATAATGGGACAAAACTTAAAAAAATCATTTGCAATGGCTGAGTATTTAACTTCAGACAAGAAAGCAGAGATTTTCGGCAAATACGGAAAGTCTAATACGGACACTGGTTCTGTTGAGAGTCAAGTTGCTTTATTTTCCTACCGTATCGCTCACCTTACCCAACACATGAAAGAGAACCACAAAGATTTTGGTACTCAGAGATCACTTCTAAGATTGGTTGGTAAGAGACGTCAGCTTCTA
>JAZLBB010000096.1:0-14418 GCA_045613465.1 Candidatus Egerieisoma sp. | reverse complement strand
TAGTACTCTCTTCTCTCAGAGTGACCAAGGATAACATACTGTACATTTGCAGAAGCAAGCATTTTAGCAGAAACCTCACCAGTGTAAGCACCTTTTACCTCATCTGCACAGTTCTGTGCAGAAAGGCCTACAGCAGAACCTGCAAGAGCCTCACCTACAGAAGTAATATGTACAAAAGGAGGAGCAACTACCAATTTAACATCAGCAGGAACCTCAGAAGCCTTAGCCACTACATCTTTTGCCAACTGAACACCCTCTGCAACAGTGGTATTCATTTTCCAGTTTCCTGCAACAATTTTCGTTCTCATAATTATCTCTTATTTATTTTGTTATTTGTTCTTTTTAGCGGCGCAAAAATAATAAAAAGAAGTATCCCGACAAAGTACAAAACCTGTCGGGATACCAAATATTTTGTTCAAAATTTATTTATGCATAAACTCTTCTATTGCAGAGGCCAATCTTTTTACACCTTCCACAATACTGTCATCATCCATAAATGAGAAGTTCATCCTGAATGTATTCTTTCCACTTCCGTCGCAGAAGAATGCCTCACCAATTACAAATGCAACATTTTTCTTAATGGCTACATCAAACAAATCTTTTGTATCATACCATTCAGGGAGGGTGATAAGTAAGAACAATCCTCCATCAGGTTTGGTCCATGAAACACCTTGAGGCATATATTCCTCCAAAGCCTTTAAAGTAAGATCCCTCTTGTGTCTGTACAATTCAACTGTTCCAACCAGATTCTTCTCAAACAACCCTTTCTTCAAATATCTTGCAGCCACTGCTTGATCAAATGTTGGAGAACATAGGTCAGCCGACTGTTTTGCAAGGTTGATTCTGTAAATAAACTCCTTAGGTGCAACTATCCAACCAAGACGGAATCCAGGGGCAAATGTTTTGGAGAATGTACCCAACATGATTGTTCTTTCAGGCGCCATTGAATAAATATATGGCATATGCTCACCCTCGTAACGGATCTCTTTGTATGGGCTATCCTCAAGGATAAGGATATCATATTTTCGTGCAATCCTAACCATATACTGTCTCTGCTCCATTGTCATGGTAAGACCTGTTGGATTCTGGAAATCTGGAATTGCGTAAATAAACTTAGGTTTCTTTCCTGCAAGACACATTGCTCTTACAACCGCTTCCAACTCCTCATCTTTCTCTGCTCCAACCAATTTAGCCTGATATGTAGTGAAAGCCTGCAACGCTCCAAGATAAGAAGGCAGGCCGCAGATTACAATATCGCCCGGATCCAACAACACTTTGGCTGTAAGGTCAATAGCCTGCTGCGATGCTGTAGTTATAATAATATTGTCTTTATCAATATCCAATCCGTCTCTAACATATCTCTTTGCCAGCTCCTCACGTAACTGGTGATTACCATCGGTTCCGCCATACTGCAACGCTTTGGTTCCTTCCTCTTCCAGAACCTCCATCATAATTGTCTTAAGATCTTCTATAGGAAATGTGTCAGGATTAGGGAAACCGCCTGCAAATGAGATTACTCCAGGTTGATTTACAACATTAAGCAATGCTCTGATAGGTGAAGGCTTCATGCATTTTGCACTGCTTGACAAGAATTCATTAAAATCAACTTGCATAACTGTAGGTTTTAAAAATTTAACGTTAAGTATTACAAATATAATAAAATTAAAAATAAAGCAATAATTTTTCCGACAAATTATAAGCAAACTTCTACAGATATAACAACCATTATGTTGAGATTGTTTTAGATACAAATTATATGTAAATTTGTAGTTTAACACTCAAGAGCATGCCTGTACTTAGAATAACCAAAGAGTTCAGATTTGAGGGAGCTCACGCCCTACCGGGATACGACGGCAGATGCCGCAATATTCACGGACATTCATATATCCTGTACGTTACAGTAAAAGGGGAACCTACCAACGGTACCGGCTCTCCAAAGGATGGAATGGTAGTGGATTTCAAGAATCTTAAAGATATAGTAAACGAACATATCATAGACAAGTTCGACCACGCACTTGTAATGCACACAAACTCCCCCCTTTCACAGGAGCTTGCACTGGCATACCCAAATGTGATGCTGGTAGATTTCCAGCCTTCAACTGAAAACCTGATCTGTTATTTTGCACAGGTACTCAGAGACAAACTGCCCCAAGGGGTAGAGCTGTTCAGTTTAAAGTTGCATGAGACAGCCAGCTCTTTTGCAGAGTGGTACGCCTCAGACAATATTTAATTAACCACAACCATGCAAAAGATATTCCTCATAGACGGTCACTCCCAGATATTCAGGATGTACTACGCCTTTATGAGACGTCCTATGATAAACTCCAAGGGAGAAGACACCTCAATCCTGTACGGTTTTACCAAGATGCTCCTTGAACTTATATCCAAAGAGCACCCTACCCATATTGCAGTGGCTTTCGATCCCCCTGCCAAAACATTCCGTCACGAAGCATACCCACAATACAAAGCCAACCGCAGTGCAGCACCGGAATTGGTAAAGGCAGCTTTAGAACCGCTTCAGGAGATTCTAAAAGCACTCAATATCCCGGTAATAATGATTCCTGGTTATGAAGCAGACGATACCATAGGATCCATGGCTACCCAATGGGAAAATAAGAATACCCAAATTTACATGGTTACTCCCGACAAGGATTACGGCCAGCTCATCACCCAGAACATTTTCCAGTACAAACCGGGAAAAGGTGGAAATGAGGTGGAAATCATTGGCAAGAAAGAAGTGTGTGAAAACTACGGCATTTGTAATCCGCAACAAGTTATAGACATCCTTACCATTTGGGGTGATTCATCAGACAATGTACCAGGCATCAGGGGAATTGGAGAGGTTGGAGCAAAGAAACTTATCTCCAAGTATGGCTCACTGGATAGTATTATTGAGCACGTTGGCGAACTCCCTGCAAAACAGCAGGAATCTATAACCAGTTCTCTGGAGCAGATACAGATGAGCCGATTTCTGGTAACTATCAAAACCGATATAGAACTCCCTTTGAATGTAGATGATATTGAATTCAAAGGAGCTGACGCCACCGAAGTCTCAAGAGTATTCAACAGATATGAATTCAACTCGTTACGCAAGCTTATGCCTCAGGGGATGATTGCTTTGGAAGATAACTCACAAGCAACAATAGCAACCCCTGTAGAGAAAGACGAGGCAACAAAACTTCCTGATATTAAAGAGATCACAGTGGAAGAGATGGCCAAATCGTCCTTAACAGAGGTTTCGGTTTACAGTTTCAACTCCAAAGGCATTGTACTTGGAAACAGACAGATTTACACTTCGGTTCCAAGGGAGAAGTTTATTTTACTAAAAGGGATTTTTGAAAATGAAGGCATTTCCAAAACAGGATATGATTTCAAGCAACTGTACAAGCAGCTTTGGGATGAAGGGATAAATCTGAAAGGGGAGATATTCGACCTTGAGCTGATGCACTATATCATCAATCCCGAGAGAAGTCACAAGGAAGAGATGCTTCTAAAAGGTTATCTCAACATAGATATACAGCAGATTGAGGAGTGGTCAGGAGACTGCGAATGCCAGAATGAACCTGATTTGTTCTCAATGACTGCGGAACCAGACTTATTCTCCGCTCCAGCTGAAGATACATCCTTGGGAATTGCCCGTAAAGAGGGGGCAATTGCAGCTCTCAAATGTGCATTGTTCCTACAGTTGAAAGAAAAACTGTCGGGAGAACTGCAGCAAGCAGGACAATATAACCTGTACAGTTCTATAGAGGCCCCTCTTGTAGAGGTTCTGGCCAATATGGAATACACAGGTATAAAGATTGATACTGCCCATTTGAAGGAATACAGCAAAGAATTGTCGGGAGAACTGGCAAAAATTGAAGCGGAGGCCATTGAGTTGGCTCAGGATCCTACAATCAACCTATCCTCACCCAAACAAGTAGGCATACTCCTATATGAAAAGCTTCAGCTGAACCCTAAAGTGAAGAAAAGTGCCAAGGGAAGCTATCCTACAGATGAGGAGACACTTAATGAGATGTTGGAACTACATCCTATTGTAGGAAAAATTCTGGAATATAGAGGAATTAAAAAACTGATATCCACATATACAGATTCGCTTCCTAACCTTATAAACAATAAAAGCGGAAAGATACATACTACTTTTAATCAGTCTCTTACAGCTACAGGCCGTTTGAGCTCCACAAATCCTAACCTGCAGAATATCCCTATCCGCACCCAAAGAGGAAGGGAAATAAGAAGAGCCTTTATACCATCTGAACAGGATGGGGTGATTATTTCTGCAGATTACTCGCAAATTGAGCTTCGCCTGATGGCCCACATGAGCGGAGATCCACATCTGATTGACGCATTTAACCGTGGAATGGATATTCATACGGCTACCGCAGCCAAAGTATTTAAAGTTGCAGAGGAGGAAGTGACAAAAGAGCAGCGAAGCAGAGCTAAAACCGCTAATTTTGGTATCATTTACGGCATTTCTGCATTTGGCCTTTCACAGAGATTGGGCATGAGCCGTACAGACTCAAAGAACCTTATTGAAGAGTATTTTGCATCATACCCCAAGGTTAAAGAGTATATGAATGGAATGATTGCAATGGCAAAAGAGAAAGGGTATGTAGAGACAATATATGGTAGAAAAAGGTTTCTTCCCGATATCAATTCACGCAATGCCGTTGTAAGAAGTTTCAGCGAGAGGAACGCCATAAATGCCCCTTTGCAGGGAAGTGCAGCCGACATCATTAAGGTTGCAATGATAAACATCTACAAACGCCTTGCTTTAGAAGGTCTGCAAAGTAAAATGGTTCTGCAGGTACATGATGAGCTTGTATTTGATACTATTGCCTCAGAATCATCACAAGTTGCAACAATTGTAACCCAGGAAATGGAGAATGTAATAAAACTGAGCATTCCGCTTGTGGCAGAGTGTGGCGAAGGTAAAAACTGGCTTGAGGCCCATTAAACATCTAATGAACAAGGAGCACTATAAAACAGAGATTACAGATGCACAACTGGTTTCCTCTGCAATAAAAGGAGACCAGAGTGCATATACACTCCTTATGGAACGTTACAAAGAGCCTTTAAAACTGTATATAAATGAATTTGTGGGACACCTGAAACACTCGGAGGGAAATGTTGAACTTGCAGAGGAACCCCAGGATATAATACAGGAGGCTTTCCACAAAGCTTTCCAGGCCCTCCCATCATATAATCCAAATTACAAGTTCTCAACATGGCTGTTCAACATAGCAAAGAATATAGCCATAGACTACTCCCGCAAACGGAAGATTTCAATTGGGGCAAATCTTACTCCCGACAATTTCCATACATTGGCTAATATAGGGGGTGGAATAAAAAATTCCCCGGAAGACAAACTTATCAGTTCTCAAGAATACCACTCCCTTATAGAGATGATAAATGCCCTGGACGAAAAATACCGCCAACCGGCAATTCTACGCTTTATTAAAGAATATGAATATAACGAAATAGCTCAAGAACTTAATCTTGAGCTAAATACCGTTAAAACCCGCCTTAAGAGGGCTAAAGAAATCCTTAAAAGGGGAAATTCCCTATAATTACTGTAGCATAGAATCTATCTTAGCTACCAAACCTGCAAACTCATCCTCTTTAAACAGACGAGTAAGCATTACAATCTTACCCTCTTTATCTATAAGCACATTACGGGTAATACCTGCCTCTCTCAAAGCATATTTTGCAAAAATATCTGCACCAGGATCCAATGCCAATGGATAAGTTACACCTGTAGTCTCAGCAAATTTCAAGACAGTCTCAAGTGGCTCATCCCTATCAATACCCATAAGGACAAAATTTGGATTGGATTTATGTTTCTGCCAAATATCTTTCTCTATAAAAGGCATCTCTTTCCTACATACACCACACCAGCTGGCAGTAAACTGCAACATCACCACTTTACCTCTCAAATCACTAAGTTTAACCTCCTTGCCATCTGTAAGCGTACAAGTAAAATCTGGAGCCATGTCTCCTATCTTAACAATATTGCCAAGGCTGTCTGCCACAACCTCCGCCTTTGTCTCTGCACTAGCTGTATTTGCAGAACCGTCTGCCGCTGCATCACCTTTCTTGGAACCTGGTGTACAAGAAATAAGAACTGCTGCAATTGCAATTACCGGAATAAATAATCTCTTAATCATATCTTAAATTATTAAAAACAATATCTACAAATATAATAATTCTAAACCTAAAGAAAAAGGTATGGTATATTTTGAGATAAAATAATAAGGGTGCCACCTGTATAGGATGACACCCTTATCATTACCTTGCAAGGAAAGATTAGAATCTGTCCTCAGAAGATACTGTCAATTTTTTTCTACCTCTACGACGTCTTGCAGCCAATACTCTGCGACCGTTAGGGGTTGACATACGCTCACGGAATCCGTGTTTGTTACGGCGTTTGCGCTGTGATGGTTGGAATGTGCGTTTCATATTATGACAATTTTATAATTTTCAAATGGGAGTGCAAAAGTAAGGTTTAAATTTTGAAATACCAAACTTTTTTTATTTAGGAATATAAATAACATGCTTCTCTTTAAAGAACTCGTCATCAAACCACATGCTTATAGGGCAAAATGTCATTGTTTTACGGTTCAATTTGCATTTTGAAGCCGCATTTTCCACTTCATTGTAAAGCGCTCCTCCGGGGGCTATATCACCGCCTTTAAGATAAATTACCCCTTTATTATACTTTCCTTTTACCCATGGAAGAAAATTTGCCAGATCTGTAACAGCCCTTGAAACAACAAAATCAAACTTCTGGTCAATCTCTTCTGCCCTTGCCTTTACAGCCTTAACATTCTTAAGTCCAAGAGCCTGGGCCACCCCCTCTACAACCTTTATTTTCTTACCTATTGAATCTACAAGCAAAAACTCTACCTGAGGGTACATTATAGCCAATGGAATTCCTGGGAATCCGCCACCCGTACCAACATCCATAATGCGTGTACCTGGAGCAAACAGTTCACCCATATCTGCAAATTTTGCAATAGCAAGTGAATGAAGTACATGATGAAGCTGCAACTTATCTATATCTTTACGGCTTACCACATTTATCTTACTGTTCCAATCCTCGTATAATGGGGTAAGCATAGCAAATTGCTCTTTCTGTTGCTCAGAAAGTTTGTCAAAAAATTTATTTACCATTATTCATCCTCCTCCAAAACTTTGCTCATTGCATAATTGCGCCATTTCTCTATCAGTGCCAACATATCGCTTGGAGTTTCATTCTCCAGAAACACATGCTTGCCTGTTATTGGATGCTCAAAGCCCAATGTCTTGGCATGCAGGGCATGACGTGGAAGCAATTTGAAGCAATTATCTATAAACTGTTTGTATTTACTGTAAATTGTGCCATTCAGAATTCTGTCTCCACCATAGCGGTCGTCATTGAACAAAGGATGCCCTATTGAATTCATGTGTACCCTAATCTGATGAGTCCTTCCGGTCTCCAGTTTACACTCAATAAGGGTCACATATCCAAACCTCTCAATTACCTTATAATGGGTTACGGCATGCTTTCCAATTCCACTATCGGGATCAAAAGCTTTGAATCTCAATCTGTCGTTAGGATCTCTTCCAATATTGGCATTTATAGTTCCCTCATCTTCCTTAACATTTCCCCATACAATGGCTATATATTTTCTCTCAATGGTATGGTCAAAAAATTGTTTTGCCAATCCCATCTGGGCTTGGTCATTTTTTGCAACCACCAATAATCCCGACGTATTCTTGTCAATTCTATGTACCAGAATACCCATCCTTTCATCAGTCCCATCGGGTCCCTGACTCACGCCAAGATGGAATGCCAACGCATTTATAAGGGTACCGCTAAAATGTCCGTGACCCGGATGCACCACAAGACCTGCGGGCTTGTTAACTACCAACAAATCATCATCTTCATATGCGATATCCAAAGGAATATTCTCAGGCTTTATCTCCATACCTCTTCTCTGGTATGGCATTACAATAGTAATAAGATCATTAGGCTTAACCTTATAATTTGCCTTTACAATCTTATCATTTACCCTTACATAACCTGCATCTATGGCCAGCTGAATTCTGTGACGGGATGTCTTTTCCATGTGCTGGGTAAGATATTTGTCTACCCTAAGCATCTTCTGTCCTTTATCTACAGGGAACCTGTAGTGCTCAAACATAGAATCGATTTCCCCCTCTCCATCCATCTCCTCATCACCATCAAACACCGTCTCCTGAAGCTCTTTCTCCGCTATATACTCTTCTATATTGGAAAAATTGTCAAATATATTATCTCTCCTCTTCAAGCTCATCTGTCTCTTTAATAGGAATTAAGTTTTTATCCAAAGTAAGATATATGGATATATGTGTTCCATACCTTACAGTCTGCTCTTCCTCTGGCAATTCAGCCTCCTGCTTGTACACAAAGGCTGCCAGGGAATCCTGCAATGTAACCACTGTATTGTCAAAATACACCTCTCCAAGATTAAGGGAGTTGTCTATAAGATAATCTTTAATGATAGAATATGGCTTGCCAAGCAAATCTGGAACTATTGCCACACTGTCTGCCTCATTAAGACCTAATTTAATATCAATTATACTCTCACTCTCCAGCTCCACACCCGGCTCAATAGGGTTGCCGTTATACAACTGCTCCAAAACATTGTTGGTTGCAAGATCCCTTTCGTAAATTAATTTTCCAACCCTCAGCTGCGATGATGAGAGTTCAGATTGCGCTTGTCGCAACGAATGTCCCACCAAAGAGGGCATCTTAACCATTTTGGGAGTATTTGCATTGATGGTAAGCAATATTCTCCTATTCTTCTTTACCTTGCTTCCCCCCACAGGATTCTGTTTATAGATTGCACCTGGAGACATTTTAACTATATGAACCGAATCTGTAATCTCAAGTCTCAAATGGTTCTGGTCTGCCACCTTCTGTGCCTGTTCTATGGTCATACCTGCAAATGAAGGGACCTCCAGTTCCTTATTATGCCTTGTTATTACATCCAACATTGAGAATAGGGCAAATACAATCACAGATACTGTGATTATTGCCATATACAGATGTCTGGAAAACCAGTTCCAATACCATTTGCCTCCACTCACTTTTTTTACTCTTTTTTCCTTGCCTGCCATAATAAAAGTTTTATCCAAGGTAATACTTTTGCAAAAGTACAAAAAAAGGGGGACCTGCTAAACATGTCCCCCCTTTTTAAATCAAATATATTCTATCTGCGGCCAAATCCACCCATTGGAGGACCCATTGGGCCTCTTCCTCCCATAGGGCCACCACCCATTCTCATACCGCCTCTTTTCATATCTCCAAAGTTACCGAATCTCCAAGTAAGGGTAACCATAAAGTATTGTCCAAGAGTGTTGCTGGTAACATTCTGAACATAGTTCTCAGATGTAGTGATTGATGTACTCTTAGACTGTTTAAGGATATCGTACACCTTAAACTTAAGGGTTGCTGCATTCTTGAACAATGTCTTTGACACAGAAGCATTCCAAACTGTGATAGGTTTGTCATACCCCTCCTCAAAACCCAAATACCAGGTATGATTGATATCGGATGTAAGGTTAAAGCCTCCTGGTATAGTAAAGTTCACCGAACCGTTTACCGAATTTGTCCAGGTTGTTACATCATCCATTGAAGATGCAGAATACTGGGCATTGCGGTAATTTACCCTGCCGCCTCCAATAATCTCTGCCCAATCATTTCTGTAGGTTAGTCTGAACGACTCCATAACAGTAAAGTTTTTGGTCTCATTCTCTACAAATACTCTATCCATTCCATTATTCTCAGCCACATAACTGATTCCATTATTGAATCTTACCATTGTGAATGAGTTAATTGTAAAGTTTGATTTTCCAATTCTGGAGTTATACATCATTCTACCACTTGCCGAATATACACCTTTGTCTGTATTCTCATATTTTGACACCTGAACACCATCTTCTCTGTAATCTCTTTTAGATACAATGTCATCCTGAGTATATGTAAAGTCTGCGCCAATGCTGAACCAGCTGAACTTAACTCTGTCGTTTGCCCTATACTCTGTGCTGATACTATGGCTGAACTCTGGCTTAAGGTTAGGATTACCCTCAACTACTCTCAAAGGATCTGAATTGTCATTGATAGGCAACATCTGGTTGATACTTGGATTGGATGTTCTTCCCCTGTATCGTACTCTCAAGAATTTGTCCTCTGTAAAACGATAATCAATTCTGGCAATTGGAGAGAAGTTTACAACGCTGTATGAAGTATCCCTGCCCCTACCCTCGCTGATTGTTTTGGTAGGCTGAACAGATGCTCCAATACTGATATTGTATTTTTCCTCCTGCTTCATAATATTCAACTCACCCTGTTGCTGGATAATCTGATTCTCATAATTTGTTGAATACATCTCATCCAAAATTGAATACTCTCCAGATGCATCTTTATTGTAGGTACTCTTCTCAGACTCATTGCTTCTATAGCTGTATCTGTAAGCACCTTCAATAAAATAGTTCTTGCCTAGCGGCTCAATGTAAGATAATCTTGCAGCAACCACATTGCTAAGATTTTTACGGAAGAACTCCTGGTCTACAATTGCAGTAGAGTCAATACCGTTATTCTCAAAGTAGTTTGTCTCAGATCTGTTGTATCCGTTGGTCTCATTGTTTGAGTGGTTGAAGTTCACACTTACAGACATTGTACGGCCAGGTCTTTCAAATTTCTGTCTCCAGATAAGTCTTGTACCTATTGTACGGTTATCATTCTCACCTGTATTCAAGCTCATACCTTTATTGGTAGTATCTGCATTAGTAAGTGTATGATATGCACTGTACGACTCATAATTTCCTTTACCAATATTGATATTCGGTCTCAACAGGAATGAAGTCTTCTCAGAAACTTTTATATCCACCTCTCCACCAAATCTAACACCATCTGTATAAGTCTTGTCATGACCTGTTTCGTGGTTGTAAAGTATCCTGTCGGGACTCAAAGTGGTAATCCTGTCTTTTGTCTCTTCAATAAGTCTGTCGCTACCACTGTACATAAGGTTACCCTGAACATCAGACTCATCCCATTTAAGGTCAGTATTGGCATTTACACCACCCATCCACGATGTTGTAACGCCTCTACCCATCCAGCCACCGCCACCACGCATCTCACCCATCATAGAGCCGGCCATATCTGTAAATCCTCTATTATTGGTATTGTTGGCATTGCCAATGATACTTATCTGGGTTTTATCCGTAAAGCGTCCAATCATGGCACCGCTCTCGTATTTAAGGTCGCTGTTTCCTGCAAACTCCTGACCAAGGCCTCCTGCAAGATTTCCAAACCATCCCTTCATCATACCTGCTTTAATTCCAAGATCCAACACCATCTCCTCATCACCGTCATCAATACCTGTAAACTGAGCCTGCTCAGATTTTCTCTCAACAACTCTCACCTTCTCTACAATCTTTGCAGGGAGGTTCTTGGTAGCAAGATTAGGGTCATCAAGGAAGAACTCTTTTCCCTCAATCATAATCTTCTTGATCTCCTTACCCTGTGCTGTAATGGTACCATTCTCATCAATCTCTACACCTGGAAGCTTCTTGATAAGCTCCTCCAACATATCTGTATCGTTGATTTTGAAAGAAGATGCGTTATACTCAATTGTATCCTTTCTAACAACCATCTGATTGGCAACACCCGAAACTACAACCGCATCAAGAACGTTATTGTCTTCACTCATAACAAGCACTCCGTAGTCATTGCCCCCCTTCTTAATGTCGAAAGTAAACTTTTTGGTCTTATATCCCATATATTCTGCAGTAATGGTAGCCCTTCCAACCTGCATATTCTGTAGGATTGCAACACCTTTATCATCTGTAAGGGCATATGATCTTGGCTGTTTGTCACCAACATATTTTGCATGAAAAGTTGCAAACTCAATTGGAGCCTTTGTTAGGGAATCCAACAGAACAACCTTAAAGTATGTACCTTTAGCCTTAGTACCTACTTGAGGATCAGTCTCCTCTGCAAACGCCTCATTACCCCACATACACAGGCCAACAAGTGCAAACGTAAAAATCAAAAATTTCTTAAGCATTCTAGTATTATTTTCAAACGTCTATTTGACTACAACTGTCATAAAAAGTTAAATCGGAGGAAGAAATATTTTTATTTTATTCTCCCTGGATTGGACTCCACAAACTGCTTCCAGCTTCCCGACAAGCCTCCGGCTGTTTTTTTCTTTACTGATGCCTCTCCCATAACCGGATTGGAAGAGTGATAATAATGACATAGAGCAATTGCCAGGGCATCGGTAGCATCCAAATACTCCTGTGGAAAATTGATATCCATA
Source organism: Candidatus Egerieisoma sp. (assembly GCA_045613465.1). Classification (GTDB taxonomy): domain Bacteria; phylum Bacteroidota; class Bacteroidia; order Bacteroidales; family UBA932; genus Egerieousia. The sequence continues at coordinate 2,068 of JAZLBB010000096.1, read as the reverse complement.
ATCCTCTGTGCCATAAGGGCTACCTGCTCTTTGGAAGCAGCACCCTTTCCTGTAACCGCCAATTTTATACTCCTTGGAGCATATTCAAAAATTGGAATTTCCCTTTGCAGAGCTGCCGATATTGCTGCCCCCTGGGCCCTTCCAAGTTTAAGCATAACCTGTGCATTCTTGCCATAGAAAGGGGCCTCAATTGCAAGTTCGTCGGGATTATACTTATCTATAATTTTTGTAACCTCCTCCATAATTGTCTTTAGGGTTACAAAATGTCCGGTGATTTTTTTAAGGTTCACCACCCCCATATCCACATACTCCACCCCACTGCTTAATACGTGGATAACCCCAAAACCCAAAATTCGGGTTCCGGGGTCTATTCCAAGTATTATTTTATCTATATTCTTTTTCTGCGCCATTGGATTAGTCTATCCACTCAAAGCCGGTATACTCTCTCAATGCTGCAGGAATATGTATTCTACCCTGCTCATCCTGATGATTCTCCAACAATGCAGCCAAGATTCTTGGAAGAGCCAACGAACTGCCGTTTAGAGTGTGAGCCAACTGTGTTTTACCGTCATCATCCTTATATCTCAATTTAAGACGGTTTGCCTGGAATGACTCAAAGTTGGAAACCGAGCTTACCTCCAACCAGCGCTGCTGTGCCTCTGAATACACCTCAAAATCATATGTAAGGGCAGAAGTGAAACTCATGTCACCACCACAAAGTCTCAAGATTCTGTATGGAAGCTCAAGCTCCTGGATAATGCTCTCAACATGTTTCACCATTCCGTCAAGTGCCTCATAAGAGTTCTCAGGCAATGCAAGCTGTACTATCTCCACTTTGTCAAACTGATGAAGACGGTTCAAACCCCTTACATCCTTACCATATGAACCTGCCTCTCTGCGGAAACACTGTGTATAGGCAGTCATCTTGACAGGGAAATCCCCCTTATTCACAATACAATCTCTAAAAATATTGGTAACAGGCACCTCTGCAGTTGGAATCATATAAAAATTATCCAATCCTACATGATACATCTGTCCCTCTTTATCTGGAAGCTGGCCGGTTGCATAAGCAGAAGCCTCATTTACCACCAATGGTGGCTGTACCTCCATATAACCTGCTTTAGTATTGCGGTCCAGGAAGAAAGAGATAAGCGCTCTCTGGATTTTAGCACCTTTATCCTTATATACAGGGAATCCTGCACCTGTAAGCTTTACACCAAGATCAAAATCAATGATATCCAAAGATTTTGCAAGCTCCCAGTGAGGTTTTGCATTCTGTGGAAGTTCTGTTTTCTTTCCACCCTCCCTCACTACAACGTTGTCCTCCGCACTCTTGCCGGCAGGGACATCCGCACAAGGAATATTTGGCAGCAATACAAGAAGATCATTCATTGCCTTGCTGTGCTCCTCCATCTGTACCTCAAGCTCTTTAGACTGCTCCTTCAACTGTGCAACAACTTTCTTCACCTGCTCCGCCTCCTCTTTGTTGCCCTGTTTCATAAGCATACCTATCTCTTTTGCTTTCTGGTTCTGCTCTGCAAGAACAGAATCAAGCTTTGTTTGGGTAGCACGTCTTTGAGCATCTGCCTCCAGAATATCCTTTACAATCTGGGAAGCATCAAAATTCTTTACAGCCAATCTCTCTATTACAAAATCAGGCTGTTCCCTTAAAAGTTTTAGAGTTAACATATTACGTATATTTAAGCTTCTTTTAAATTAGAAAAGGCACCCTTATACAAGGATGCCTTTCTATTGCGTCTGTCTGGGCAATCCTTAGTTCTGATAAGGCATTACCGAAACATAAGACTTACCCTCTGCTTTCTTTTTGAAAACTACTACTCCGTCAATAAGAGCGTATAGAGTGTGGTCTTTACCCATTCCAACGTTCAAACCTGGGTTGTGTACTGTACCTCTCTGGCGAACAATGATGTTGCCTGCCTTGCAATTCTCTCCACCGAAAATTTTAAGACCTAGTCGTTTGCTATGTGATTCACGGCCGTTCTTTGAACTACCGACACCTTTCTTGTGAGCCATAAACTTCTAAATTTTAAAAATTAAGCAATTGATT
>JAZLBB010000095.1:0-11103 GCA_045613465.1 Candidatus Egerieisoma sp. | reverse complement strand
TACTTTACCCGATCCGGTAAGCTGGAAACGCTTTTTGGCACCGGAATTGGTCTTCATCTTAGGCATTGCTTAAATATTTTTAGTTAGTAATAAAATTAAAGTGTCTTATTTCTTTTTAACGGGAGCAATCATCATGATCATTCTCTTACCCTCAAGCTTAGGCATCTGCTCTGCTTTACCGTAGTTCTCAAGTTCTACAGCAAATCTCAACAGAAGTTTCTCACCTTGCTCTGAGAAAAGGATAGATCTTCCTTTAAAGAAGACATATGCCTTAACTTTTGAGCCCTCCTCAAGGAAGCTCTGGGCATGTTTGAGCTTGAACTGGAAATCATGCTCATCTGTATTGGGACCAAAACGTATCTCCTTAATAGTTACCTTGCTTGCATTGGCCTTCATCTCCTTAGCTTTCTTCTTCTGCTGGTACAGGTACTTCTGATAATCAATAATCTTACATACCGGCGGCTCAGCATTTGGAGAAATCTCTACTAGATCAAGCTCCATTTCGGCAGCCATTCTAAGTGCCTCCTGCAAAGGATACACTTTCTGTTCAGGAACATTATCACCAACGACTCTCACTTGAGGAGATCTGATCTCTTCGTTAATTCTTGGGCCATCATCTTTTTTTCTAGGACCCTGAGCTTTAGAGCCGTTATTATCAGGGGTATTGTTTGTCTTCTTGACAAATCCCCCCGGACGAGGTTTAAATGGTGTTGCGATAAATTTGTCCTCCCGCTAAATTGTTAGTTATTCTATAGTTTAAAAGTCTATTTTGCCAACTGTGCTTCAATTTCGGCTTTGATATATGATACAAACTGGTCAACCTCCATTGCACCAAGATCCTCACCGCCCTGTTTACGCACAGAAACAGAGTTTGAAGAAGCCTCTTTCTCGCCTACAATAAGCTGGAATGGCATTCTCTTCAACTCGTTCTCTCTAATCTTCTTACCGATTGTCTCGTTTCGGTCGTCAATTGAGGCGCGAATATCGGAATTATTCAGCAAACTGCAAACTTTTTTTGCAAAATCGTTATATTTTTCACTTACAGGCAATACCGCTACCTGATCTGGAGCCAACCACAAAGGCAATCTTCCACCTGTATGTTCCAAAAGTACTGCCACAAATCTCTCCATTGATCCAAACGGAGCACGGTGAATCATAATAGGACGGTATTTCTTATCATCTGCACCTGTGTACTCAAGATCAAATCTCTCTGGAAGGTTATAGTCTACCTGAATTGTACCAAGCTGCCATTTTCTACCAATAGCATCTTTAACCATAAAGTCAAGTTTAGGGCCGTAGAAAGCAGCCTCACCATACTCAACAACAGTCTGAAGACCTTTCTCTGCAGCTGCCTCAATAATAGCATTCTCTGCTCTCTCCCAGTTCTCGTCAGTTCCAATATATTTTTCTCTATTATCTTTATCACGCAATGATACCTGAGCAGTAAAGTTCTCAAATTTTAGAGTTTTAAAAATATAAAGTACAATATCAATAACTTTACAGAACTCATCTTTCAACTGGTCCGGACGTACAAACAAGTGTGCATCATCCTGAGTAAATCCTCTTACCCTTGTAAGACCATGCAACTCGCCGCTCTGCTCATAACGGTACACTGTACCAAACTCAGCAAATCTCAATGGAAGATCTTTATACGAACGTGGTTTGGTCTTGTAAATCTCACAGTGGTGAGGACAGTTCATTGGTTTTAGCAAGAACTCCTCGCCCTCTGCAGGGGTATGGATTGGCTGGAATGAATCAGCACCATATTTTGCATAGTGACCTGAAGTTACATAAAGCTCTTTCTGTCCGATATGCGGAGTGATTACTGGAAGATATCCGTGCTGTTTCTGTACAGATTTAAGGAAATTCTCCAATTTTTCACGTAACTGTGCACCTCTTGGCAACCACAATGGAAGACCTGCTCCAACTCTCTGTGAGAACGCAAACAGCTCCAACTCTTTACCAAGTTTTCTATGGTCACGTTTCTTTGCCTCCTCCAACATCTGAAGGTACTCATCCAACATTGATTTTTTAGGGAAAGTTACACCATAGATACGGGTAAGCATCTTGTTTTTCTCATTACCTCTCCAGTATGCACCTGCAATTGAAGTAAGTTTAACTGCTTTAATAACAGATGTATCAACAATGTGTGGTCCACGGCATAGATCTGTAAAGCTTCCGTTAGTATAGAATGTTATAGTACCGTCCTCAAGATCTTTAATAAGGTCACATTTGTACTGATCACCTTTCTCTGTATATGTAGCCATTGCCTCAGCCTTTGTAATATCCTTTCTAACGAAAGTCTCTTTCTGGCGGGCAAGCTCTATCATCTTGTCCTCAATTTTCTTAAGGTCAGCCTCAGTAATGGTTTTCTCTCCCAAATCTACATCATAGTAGAAACCTGTCTCAATTGCAGGTCCGATACCAAATTTAACACCAGGGAAAAGGCTCTGCAAAGCCTCAGCCATCAAGTGTGAAGAAGAGTGCCAGAACGTCTGTTTAGCCTCCTGGTCTTCCCATTTATGCAATTTAATTGTACAATCCTCGTTGATAGGTCTAAGCAGGTCAAAAACTTTGTCATTTACACTTACTGCCAAAACCTCCTGTGCCAATCTTGAGCTGATGCCCTGGGCAATCTCCAAACCAGTTACACCTTTGTTGTACTGGCGTACGCTTCCATCCGGAAAAGTTACATTTATCATATCTTTTATATAATTTACAGCGTGCTTACAACACACGCATCGTTTATTTTCAAATTACAAACTACAAAGGTATAAATTTTTGCTATCTTTGTTCTTTATAATACAATAATTTATCAACACCAAAAACATACAACTATGGAAAAAAACAACAAATGGAGCAGCGCCGCTATGGATGGTTTGTACTTGTCTCTTGTAACAATCATATATTCACTAATTATAGCGGTCCTACAGCCTCAGAACTTTTTGGTAACCTCAATCCTATGGATTGCCAAATTTGTAGGATGCCTATTCCTGCTATGGTACTTCATGAAAAATTGGAGCAACCAATTTGAGACAATAACATACTCACAGAGTTACAATTACGGTTTCCTTATCTGTCTTTTCTCATCAATATTGTGTTCATGCTACAGCTACGCACAAGTAGAGTGGATCTTTCCAGAACAGACAGAACAGGCTATAATTACAGCAAAGGAGACAATGGAAATGCAGGGAGCACTCGACTCCAAAACAGAAAACCTAATGGATAAGGTGTTCAGTAACTTTGGCCGCATCTCAATGTTTGCATCGCTGTTCTATTATATAATCTTTGGTTCAATAGCAACAGCAATAACTGCAAACTTCACAAAAAAGACAAACCCGTTCGCCAACACAGACAATGAATAATATTCTTCCCGACAGATATTGAATAATTGTCGGGATGAAAAATAAGAAAGATATGGATATTTCAGTAGTAATATCACTCTACAATGAGAGGGAGTCGCTTCAGGAACTTGTCAAAGGGATTGGCGAAGCTATTGCCCCTACCGGACTTACCTATAATATAATAATGGTAAACGACGGCAGTACAGACGGATCATGGGAACTAATAAAAGAGATGGCCAAAACCAACTCTCATATAAAAGGTATCTGCTTTAGAAAAAACTACGGAAAATCTGCAGCCCTGTTCCATGGCTTTGAAGCTGCAGACGGTGATGTTGTAATAACAATGGATGCAGACCTTCAGGACGATCCAAATGAAATTCCAGCTCTATACAATATGATTACAAAAGATGGTTACGATCTTGTAAGCGGCTGGAAAAAGAAACGCTACGACAGCAAACTCACAAAAAACCTCCCTTCAAAACTATACAATGCAACAGCGAGAAAAGTTACAGGTATAAAACTGCATGACATGAACTGCGGTTTAAAGGCGTACCGCAATATTGTAGTAAAGAATATCGAGGTATATGGGGAGATGCACAGATATATTCCATACCTTGCAAAAAACGCTGGATTTGGAAATATTGGAGAGAAAGTGGTAAAGCATCAGGCCCGCAAATATGGAGTAAGCAAATTTGGTATTGACAGATTTGTAAATGGGTTCCTTGATCTGATAAGCTTATGGTTCCTATCCCGCTTTGGCAAAAAGCCTATGCATTTCTTTGGTCTTGTGGGAATTTTCACATTCCTTGTTGGTGCAGGCATCTCAATCTGGATAATTGTAGAGAAACTCTTGGCACAGTCCCAAGGTCTTAAATTCAGAGCAGTTACAGACCAGCCACTATTCTATCTGGCTCTTGTGGCCCTAATAATTGGTGTACAATTGTTCTTAACAGGATTTATTGCAGAACTTGTTTCCCGCAATTCGCAAGAGAGAAATACCTATAATATAAAAGAGAGGTTCTAAGTTACGTCGTCTTTTTGTACAACAAAAAGACGACGTAAAATCACTAGTGAAAAAATTCTGCCGACAAACTTTTAAATTCTGCTTCATTGATAATCTGGCAAGACCCAGAAAAATCGGCACCCATCTCAATACAGATACGGATAGTTTTAAGGTGTCCTGTAAACGAGGCACCCTCTTTAAACTTCACAGTATCTCCCACCGTAAAGTCTCCTTCTATTTTACCCCAAATATCTGCATTGGCACACATAACATTTCCGGTAATGACAGCATTTTCACCCAATACCAGCTTGCCGGCAGTGATAAGCTCACCCTCAAATGTTCCGTCAATTCTGATATCTGTCTGGGAAAGCAGACTACCTCTCACCTGAGTGGCCTGGGAAATTCTGCTTACCTCATTTACCTGCAATGATTCGTGTTTTGCCATATTATAAAGTTTTAATTGTTGTCGGGAAGATATTACATATGAATAACCTCTCCGTGTGCAGCTGCTGCAGCCTCCATTATTGCCTCACTCATTGTTGGATGAGGATGGATGGTTTTGATGATATCTCTTGCAGTTGCTCCTACATTCCTTGCAAGTACTATGCCTGAAAGCATCTCAGTAACATTTGCTCCAATAAGGTGTGCACCAAGAATCTTATCTGTATTTGCATCAATGATAAGTTTTACAAAACCGTCTTTCTCACCTGCCGTTGTAGCCTTTCCGCTTGCAGTGAAAGGGAATTTACCAACTTTATACTCAACACCCATCTCTTTTACCTTCTTCTCTGTAAGACCAACAGAAGCAATCTCTGGAGAAGTATATGTAGCACCAGGGATATTTGAGTAATCAACCGGCTGAACATCCATACCAGCAATTTTCTCTACACATGCAATACCCTCTGCAGATGCCACATGCGCCAATGCAGGGGTAGCAATTACATCACCAATAGCATAGATACCTGGAACATTTGTCCTGAAATAATCATCTACAACAATCTTGCCTCTATTCATCTGAACTCCAAGTTCTTCAAGACCAATACCATTAGTATTAGGAACAACGCCCACAGCTGAAAGTACTCTGTCTACCTCCAACTCAACCATACCCTTCTTGGTCTCAATTGAAAGTTTACATCCCTCACCTGTTGTATCAATTGCCTTAACACCACTCGATACCATAACTTTGATACCCATTTTTCTGAAGCTGCGGCTCAACTGGTCTGCAACATCTTTATCCTCAAGAGGAACAATCTGGTCCATAAACTCAATAAGGGTAACATCAACACCCATTGAACGGTAGAAATATGTAAACTCGCTACCAATAGCACCAGAACCAATAATAGCCATGCTCTTAGGAAGAGTTTCAGGCACCAAAGCCTGACGGTATGAAATAATCTTCTCGCCATCAATAGGTGCAAAAGGCAAAGAGTTTGGTCTTGAGCCAGTAGCTACAATAATATGCTTTGCCTCTACAGTATATGCAGCCTCCTCCTCAGGGGTAACCTCAACCTGGCTTCCCGACAGAATTTTAGCAGTACCTTTTAGGACAGTTATCTTATTTTTCTTGAAAAGAAACTCTATACCTTTGCTCATCTGAGCAGAAACACCTCTTTCCCTCTCAACAACTTTCTTAATATCTGCATAAGAAACTACAGCATCAGCCTCAATAGCAGTACCATCTGCATTTCTTAGCTCAACACCATAATCAGACAAGTGTTTGGTATAATTGTAAACCTGAGCACTTTTAAGCAATGCTTTAGTAGGTATACAACCCCAGTTAAGACAAACACCACCCAACTCAGCCTTTTCAATTACAGCTGTATTGAATCCAAGTTGTGATGCTCTGATTGCTGCCACATAACCTCCCGGGCCTGCACCAATCACTACAACGTCAAAAATATTCTCCATTTGTATTTAGTATTTTTAAATTTCTTTTCCGTGACAGTTCTTGAACTTCTTGCCGCTTCCGCATGGACATGGATCGTTTCTTCCTACTTTCTTCTCCACATGCACAGGAGCATTTGATTTTGGCTCACCACCATTTGTCACCAAATCATTTCTGCTGGTTTGCAAATTACTCAAATCAGTACGTCTTCTCTGCTGCTGCTCACGCATAGGAATCTCATCATCCTTGTGTCTTAGCGGAATGTGAGCCCTTGTCATAAATGCTAGCACCTCACGACTAACCTTCTCAAGTACACCCTTAAACAGGTTGAAGCTCTCAAACTTGTAGATTAGAAGCGGATCTTTCTGCTCATATGTTGCATTCTGTACAGACTGTTTGAGGTCGTCCATATCACGCAAGTGCTCTTTCCAGTACTCATCTATCATTACCAAAGTAATGGATTTAGCCATTGCACGGTACAACTCCATACCTTGTGTCTCATAAGCTTTCTTAAGGTTAATGACAAGCTGCATTATTTTGGTTCCATCTGATATAGGAAGACCTATTACCTCGTGAGTTGCCCCCTGAGTCTTGTATATCTGCTCAATGAACGGATATACCTGTTTTACCATTACATCAGTTTTTCTGGCAATAACTTCCTTGATTGACTCAGCTATCTTGTCAGAAAGTTCAGCAACTGAAGCCTTCTTGAAATATGCCTCATCAAATGAAGGCTCAATAGAAAGCTGTCTCATCATCTCAAATGAGAAATCCTGGAAATCAAAGTTATCTTTCTGCTGTGCAAGAACCTCTGCATAATCCTGAATCATATTCTTGATATCCACCTCAATACGCTCGCCATACAAAGCATTGCGTCTCTTGTTGTAGATAACCTCACGCTGAGAATTCATTACATCATCATATTCAAGCAGTCTCTTACGGATACCAAAGTTATTCTCCTCTACTTTTTTCTGGGCACGCTCAATAGAGCTTGAAAGCATTGAGTGCTGTAGCACCTCTCCCTCCTTCATACCCATACGGTCAACCACTTTGGTAATACGCTCAGCACCAAAAAGACGCATAAGATCATCCTCCAATGAAACATAGAATGTAGATGAACCCGGATCTCCCTGACGTCCTGAACGACCTCTCAACTGGCGGTCTACACGACGGCTGTCATGTCTCTCTGTACCAATGATTGCCAATCCACCGGCCTCTTTCACTCCTGTACCAAGCTTGATATCTGTACCACGACCAGCCATATTGGTTGCAATAGTTACTGCACCTGGTTGGCCTGCCTCTGCTACTACCTGCGCCTCTGAAGCATGCTGTTTTGCATTCAATACATTGTGTTTGATACCCCTAAGTTTTAACATACGGCTCAACAGCTCTGATATCTCTACCGAAGTAGTACCCACAAGCACCGGTCTTCCAGCTTTCTGGAACTCTACAATCTTTTCAATTACAGCGTTGTATTTCTCTTTTTTGGTTCTATAGATAAGATCCTCCTCATCTTTTCTAAGTATTGGTCTGTTGGTAGGTATAGTTACAACATCCAACTTGTAGATAGACCAGAACTCGCCTGCCTCAGTCTCCGCTGTACCGGTCATACCTGCAAGTTTATGGTACATCCTAAAATAGTTCTGAAGAGTAATGGTTGCAAATGTCTGGGTAGCTGCCTCAACCTTCACATTCTCCTTAGCCTCAATAGCCTGGTGAAGACCATCTGAATATCTTCTACCGTCGAGAATACGACCAGTCTGCTCATCTACAATCTTAACTTTGTTGTCCATGATTACATACTCAACATCTTTCTCAAACATTGTGTATGCCTTCAACAACTGGTTTACTGTATGTACACGCTCAGATTTAAGGGCATAGTCAGAAAGGATTGCATCTTTTCTTGCAACTTTCTCCTCTGCAGTAAGGTTCTCTTTCTCCAACTCGGAAATCTCTGCACCTACATCGGGAAGAACAAAGAATTTGTTATCGTTGGTACCCTTTGCAATAAGCTCATGGCCTTTATCTGTCAACTCTACAGATCTCTGTTTCTCATCAATTACAAACAATAGCTCATCTGTAATAAGATGCATGTGCTTGTTATTGTCCTGCATATAGAAATTCTCTGTATCCATGAGAATCTGCTTAATGCCTGGCTCACTCAAGTATTTTATAAGCGGATTGTATTTAGGTAATCCCTTGTAAGCTCTCAACAAGGTTTTTCCACCCTCCTCCTTGTCACCTGCAGCAATAAGTTTCTTAGCCTCATTCAAAAGCTGGGTAACATTTGATCTCTGCTGGCTGTAAAGGCGCTCTACAAATGGCTTGAACTCCATAAACTGCTGATCCTCACCTTTTGGAACAGGACCAGAAATGATAAGAGGTGTTCTGGCATCATCAATAAGGACTGAGTCTACCTCATCAACAATTGCATAATGATGTTTCTTCTGAACAAGATCATCGGGAGAAACAGCCATATTGTCTCTCAAATAGTCAAAACCAAACTCATTGTTTGTACCAAAGGTGATGTCTGCACGGTAAGCTCTTTTCCTTGCATCTGAGTTTGGCTGGTGCTTGTCTATACAGTCCACTTTAAGACCATGGAACTGGTAAAGAGGTCCCATCCACTCTGAGTCACGTTTAGACAGATAGTCATTCACTGTTACAACATGCACACCTTTGCCAGCCAAAGCATTTAGGAATACAGGCAGAGTAGCCACAAGAGTTTTACCCTCACCTGTAGCCATCTCCGCAATCTTGCCCTGATGAAGTACAATACCGCCTATAAGCTGTACCTCATAGTGTACCATATCCCATGTAATAGGATTACCACCTGCAAGCCATGTATTTTTCCAAATTGCGTAATCACCTTCAATTGTTACAAAATCTGCTTTTGTGCTAAGTTCTCTATCAGCTTCTGATGCCAACACTTTAATTGTAGCATTCTCCTTAAATCTTCTTGCTGTAGATCTGATTACAGCAAAAGCCTCAGGCAGAACCTCCATAAGCACAACCTCAATGATACCATCTATCTTTTTGGTAAGTTTGTCTACCTCTGTAGCTATGCGCTCTTTCTCATCTGGAGAAAGTGTCATATCCTCCAACTGGCCCCTAAGTTCCTTCTTCTTAGCCTCATCAGCTGCAATGCGGTCTGCAATCACTTTCTTAATTCTCTGCGCCTCTGCACGTAGCTCGTCATCAGACATTTTGTCTATTCTCTCATATGCTGCAAGAGCCTTGTTCAAAATAGGTCTGATCTCCTTCAAATCACGGTCGGCCTTTGAACCGAACATCTTCTTTAATAAATCTGAAAATCCCATATCTTATCTTGTCTACTTTTTTATCTTCAATAACTCGCAAATATAGCAATTCTAAACCATTATACCTAATTTTGCATTGTAAACAAGAGAGAAATGAAACACACTATAGCCACAAGCGGTGACGGGAGCAACACATTGCAACTCACCGAATTCAATGAATCATACCACTCTCGTAACGGAGCATACACAGAAGCCAACCACATATACATTAAATGTGGTTTGGAGTACCTGTTTATGAAAACAGCAAAAAGGATCATTCCAAGGAAATCAAAACCGTTTGGACTTGAATCTGGAGGAGATTACCACACAAAACCTTGGAGCAGACACTGCGACCTCAATGATAGCAAAGATGATATATATTATGGCAATGATGTAATAATTATCTATGATATTGGGTTTGGAACAGCCTTAAATTGCATTCTTGCATGGTGTTGGCAACAACAACGCATCCGAGAAGGGTTGCCATATCCTAAGATTGAATACTATGGGATAGAAAAATTTCCAATTACAGTTGCAGAGGCTATGGAAATGAATTATCCCGATATAATTGCCACTCACAATAAAAGCATTAATTTTCCGGATGTAAAAAAAATTGCATCTGCATTCCAAAACATCCACGAATGCGAGTGGTTTAAGAATATTGAAATCTCACCGGAATTCACTCTTCACAAGACTCATGCAGATATAACCAGCTTGGGAGAAGAATATTTTTCGGGTGGTTTAAAAGAACCATCCGCCATTTTCTACGACCCTTTCTCCCCTGCCACACAACCTGAACTTTGGTCTGAGGAGATTTTCCGCACAATAGCTGCCAGCTGTAAAAAAGGGTCAGTACTCACTACCTACTGCAGCAAAGGAACAGTAAAAGAAGCCCTCCGCTCGGCAGGCTTCACCCTCCAGCGCCTTGCTGGACCTCCAGGTAAAAGACACATCCTCCGCGGCATTCTATAACTGCATATTCCGCGCCAGAATTGGCACACTTTCCTGCCCGGATTAGGGCGAGAACGGATTCCGCGCCAGAATTGGCACACTTTCCTGCCCGGATTAGGGCGAGAACGGATTCCGCGCCAGAATTGGCACCATTTCCTGCCCAGATTGGGGCGAGAACGGATTCTGCGCCAGAATTGGCACACTTTCCTGCCCGGATTAGGACGAGAACGGATTCCGCGCCAGAATTGGCACCATTTCCTGCCCAGATTGGGGCGAGAACGGATTCCGCGCCAGAATTGGCACACTTTCCTGCCCGGATTGGGGCGAGAACGGATTCCGCGCCAGAATTAGTACCATTTCCTGCCCGGATTAGGTGAGCAAATGGAAAATGATAATAAAAAAGAGGCCCACATCCGTGAGCCTCTTTTTAAATTCTTGCTTATTAAAAATTAAGCTTGAACGATAGCACCCATTGGGCAAGCGTTAGCGCAAGTACCGCAATCAGTACACATGTTAGCGTCAATTTTGTAAATGTCGCCTGCTGAAATAGCACCTACTGGACACTCGTCAATACAAGTACCGCAAGCTGCGCAATCCTCTGTAATTTTGTAAGCCATGACT
>JAZLBB010000094.1:0-45035 GCA_045613465.1 Candidatus Egerieisoma sp. | reverse complement strand
TAATAATAATAACACATTAAAATTATACAATCATGGCAGATATCAAAAAATTTGCAGAAGAGCTAGTTAACCTAACAGTAAAAGATGTTCAAGAGCTAGCAAAAGTTCTTAAAGAGGAGTACGGAATTGAGCCAGCTGCTGCTGCAGCTGTAGTTGCAGCTCCTGCTGCAGCAGGTGAGGCTGCTGCTGCTGAGCAGACTGAGTTCGACGTTATTCTTAAATCAGCTGGTGCAGCGAAACTAGGCGTTGTAAAAGTTGTTAAAGAGCTAACTGGTCTTGGTCTTAAAGAGGCTAAAGATCTAGTAGACGGTGCTCCTAAAGCTGTTAAAGAGAAAGTTTCTAAAGCAGAGGCTGAGAGCGTAAAAGCTGCTCTTGAGGAGGCTGGTGCTGAGGTTGAGGTTAAATAAATGTCAACCCCCGTTCAGCGGGAAATAGTCAGGTTTAGGGCATAATAGGCCCTAAACCTTTTTGTCGTTTTTTTAAGTTTATTTTCAACCAACCTATAAACAATGTCGCAAAATACAAATAATCAGCGAATTACATTTGCATCTTCAAAATCCCTCCTAGACTACCCGGATTTTCTTGAAGTGCAATTGAAGTCTTTTAAAGACTTTTTTCAGCTTGACACAACAGCAGAAAACCGTAGAAACGAAGGTTTGTTTAAGGTTTTTCAAGAGATTTTCCCTATTACGGACACCCGTAACAATTTTGTTCTGGAGTTTATAGATTATTTCATTGATCCACCTCGCTATTCTATGGACGAGTGCCTTGATAGAGGCCTTACATACAGCGTTCCATTGAAAGCTAAACTTAAACTTTACTGTACAGATCCTGAGCATGAGGATTTTGATACTGTAATTCAGGACGTTTATTTGGGAACTATCCCTTACATGACACCTAGAGGTACATTCATCATTAACGGTTCTGAGAGGATTGTTGTTTCTCAGCTTCACCGTTCTCCAGGTGTGTTCTTTGGACAGAGTATGCATGCAAACGGTACTAAATTGTACTCTGCCAGAATTATTCCTTTCAAAGGTTCATGGATTGAGTTTGCAACTGACATCAACAATGTCATGTATGCTTACATCGACCGTAAAAAGAAATTACCGGTAACTACTCTTTTGAGAGCTATCGGATTTGAGAGCGACAAGGATATCCTTGATATCTTTGGTTTGGCTACTGAGGTTAAGGTAAATAAAACTAACCTTAAGAAATGTATTGGCAGCAAATTGGCTGCAAGAGTCCTTAAGACTTGGAATGAGGACTTCGTTGATGAGGATACTGGAGAGGTTGTATCAATTGAGCGTAATGAGATTATCATTGACCGTGAGACTGTGTTGGAGGAGAGCCACATTGAGGACATCCTTGATTCAGATGTAAGCACTATCCTTATCCACAATGAGGATGCAAATACAAGTGATTTTGCAATTATCCACAATACTCTACAGAAAGACCAGTGTAACTCTGAAATAGAGGCTATTTTCTATACATACAGACAGCTGAGAAACTCAGAACCACCTGATGAGGCTACTGCAAGAGACGTTATTGACAAACTGTTCTTCTCAGACAAGAGATATGATTTGGGTGGAGTAGGACGTTATCGTCTTAACAGAAAACTGAATTTGTCTACACCTAATGAGGTTAGAGTTCTTACTAAAGCTGATATCATTGAGATTATCCGTTATTTGATTCAGCTTATCAACTCTAAGGCTACAGTGGATGATATTGACCACTTGAGCAACAGAAGAATCAGAACTGTTGGTGAGCAGTTGGCAAATCAGTTCAGCGTGGGTCTTGCACGTATGGCAAGAACCATCAGAGAGAGAATGAATGTTAGAGACAATGAGGTGTTTACACCAATTGACTTGATCAATGCAAAAACTTTGTCTTCTGTTATCAATTCATTCTTTGGTACCAGCCAGTTGTCACAGTTTATGGACCAGACCAACCCTCTTGCTGAGATGACTCACAAGAGACGTCTGTCTGCTTTGGGACCTGGAGGTCTTTCAAGAGACAGAGCAGGTTTTGAGGTTCGTGACGTTCACTATACACACTACGGAAGACTTTGTCCGATTGAGACTCCAGAGGGTCCGAACATCGGTCTAATCTCGTCTTTGTGTGTTTATGCAAGAATCAATGAACTTGGTTTCATTGAGACACCTTATAGAAAGGTGGATAATGGTGTTGTTGACCTTTCTTCTAAAGGTTGTGTTTATATGAGTGCAGAGGAGGAGGAAGATAAGGTTGTTGCACAGGCTAACGCCCGTATTGATGAGAACGGTAACTTTACAGATGACAGAATCAAATGCCGTTATGAGGCTGATTATCCTGTTGTTGGTAAGGATAAAGTTGACCTTATGGACGTTGCACCTAACCAGATTGCTTCAATTGCTGCATCTTTGATTCCATTCCTTGAGCATGATGATGCTAACCGTGCGTTGATGGGATCCAACATGATGCGTCAGGCAGTACCGGTAGTTAAACCGGAGGCTCCTATTGTAGGTACAGGTCTTGAGGCAGCTGTTGTAAGAGATTCAAGAACTCAGGTGTCTGCAGAAACTTCTGGAGAGATTGTTTATGTAGACGGTAATGAGATACATATAAGATATGACAGATCAGAGGAGGAGAAATTTGTAAGCTTTGATCCAGAGATTACAGTTTATAAACTTCCTTTGTACAGAAAGACAAACCAGAGTACATCAATTCACTTGAAACCTATTGTTAAAAAAGGTGATAAAGTGGTTAAAGGTCAGATCCTTACTGAGGGCTATTCTACTCAGAAAGGTGAGTTGGCTCTAGGTAGAAACCTTAAGGTTGCATATATGCCTTGGAAAGGTTACAACTTTGAGGATGCGATTGTACTTTCTGAGAGAATCCTTAGAGAGGATATCTTTACTTCTATTCATGTTGATGAGTATATTATGGAGGTAAGGGATACCAAACGTGGTATGGAGGAGCTTACTTCTGATATTCCTAACGTAAGTGAGGAGGCAACCAAGGATCTTGACGAGAATGGTATCATTAGAATTGGTGCAAACGTTGAGCCTGGTGACATCCTTATTGGTAAGATTACTCCTAAGGGAGAGAGCGATCCTTCACCAGAGGAGAAACTTCTTCGTGCTATCTTTGGTGACAAGGCTGGTGATGTGAAGGATGCTTCATTGAAGGCTTCTCCTTCATTGTCGGGAACAATCATTGACAAGAGATTGTTTGCGAGAGTGGGTAAAGAGGCTAACAACAAGAAGGCAAAACAAAATACCAAGACTCAGGTTCAGCAGGCTGAGGACAATTTCAACCGCAAGGCTGGTGTATTGAGAGAGAAATTCCTTGATAAACTTCAGGTTCTTGTTAAAGGAAGAGTGTCTGAGGGTGTAAATGACCTTTATGGTGTGGAGATTCTTGCAAAAGGTGAGAACTTTACAAGAGAGCTTTTGGATTCTATTGATTATGAGAACATCAACCCAACTAAGTGGACTGACGACAAGCACGCAAATGGTTTGATCAAACAGCTTATCAATAACTATCTGATTGCTCATAAAGAGTATGATGCTGAGCTTAAGAGAGTTAAATATAACCTTACTATTGGAGACGAGCTTCCAACAGGTATCATGCAGCTTGCCAAAGTTTATGTTGCCAAGAAGAGAAAGATTAGAGTGGGTGACAAGATGGCAGGTAGACACGGTAACAAAGGTATCGTAGCTAAGTTTGTAAGAGACGAGGATATGCCATTCCTTGATGACGGTTCTATCGTTGATATAGTTCTTAACCCTCTTGGTGTGCCTTCACGTATGAACTTGGGACAGATTTATGAGGCAGTTCTTGGTTGGGCAGGTAAAGAGCTTGGAGTTAAGTTCGCTACTCCAATCTTTGATGGTGCAAGTCTTGATGATATCTGCGCTTATACAGATAAAGCAGGTATTCCAAGATATGGTAAGACATATTTGAGCGATGGCGGTACAGGTGAGAAATTTGACCAGCCAGCTACAGTGGGTGTTACCTATATGATCAAGTTGGGCCACATGGTTGATGACAAGATGCATGCACGTTCTATTGGACCTTACTCGCTTATTACTCAGCAGCCTCTTGGAGGTAAAGCTCAGTTTGGTGGTCAGAGATTTGGAGAGATGGAGGTTTGGGCACTTGAGGCATTTGGTGCATCCAATATCCTTCAGGAGATTCTTACAATCAAGTCTGATGACGTTGTTGGAAGGTCTAGAGCTTATGAGGCTATTGTTAAAGGTGATCCAATGCCGCAGCCAGGTATTCCAGAGTCTCTGAACGTATTGTTGCATGAGCTTAGAGGTCTTGGACTTAGCGTAAATTTGGACTAATTGGTTTTTGATAATTTGAAATAACAGGTAATATGTCGTCTTTTAAGAAAGAGATTAAGGTTAAAAGCAATTTCAACCGAATTACTATAGGGCTAGCTTCGCCGGAGGAGATTTTGGACAGATCTTCCGGTGAGGTTCTAAAGCCAGAAACTGTAAACTACCGTACTTATAAGCCTGAGAGAGACGGTTTGTTCTGTGAGAGAATTTTCGGTCCTTCAAAGGATTATGAGTGCCATTGCGGAAAGTACAAGAGAATCCGTTATCGCGGAATCATTTGTGACCGATGCGGTGTTGAGGTTACAGAGAAAAAGGTGCGTAGGGAGAGAATGGGTCACATTACCCTTACAGTACCGGTAGCGCATATTTGGTATTTCCGTTCTACTCCTAATAAGATCGGTTATCTTCTTGGTATTCCTACCAAGAAATTGGATGCCATCATTTATTATGAGAGATATGTTGTTATCCAACCAGGTCTTGCAGCTGAGAATGGCGTTAAAGAGTTGGATCTTCTTACTGAGGAGGAGTACTTGAATATTCTTGATACCCTTCCAAGAGAGAACCAGATGCTTGATGATTCAGATCCTAACAAGTTCATTGCTGGTATGGGTGCTGAGGCTATCTATACTTTGTTGTGCAAAGTGGATCTTGATGATTTGTCATACAGCCTAAGAAGCAGAATTGAGACTGAGACTTCTCAGCAGAGAAAAGCTGATGCGCTTAAGAGATTGAGCGTTATTGAGGCTTTCAGAGAGTCTAAGGATATCAATAAACCTGAGTGGATGATTTTGAAGGTTATTCCGGTTATTCCACCGGAGTTGAGACCTTTGGTTCCACTTGATGGTGGTAGGTTTGCTACTTCTGATTTGAATGACCTTTATAGAAGGGTTATCATCAGAAACAACCGTTTGAAGAGACTTATTGAGATTAAAGCTCCTGAGGTAATTCTTAGAAATGAGAAACGTATGCTACAGGAGGCTGTTGACTCATTGTTTGATAACTCAAGAAAATCAAATGCAGTTAAAACTGAGGCTAACAGAACCCTTAAATCTTTGTCTGACAGTTTGAAAGGTAAACAAGGCCGTTTCCGTCAGAACTTGTTGGGTAAGAGGGTTGACTATTCTGCACGTTCGGTAATTGTTGTTGGACCAGAGCTTAAGATGCATGAGTGTGGTCTTCCAAAATTCATGGCTGCAGAGCTTTACAAACCGTTTATCATCAGAAAATTGATTGAGCGCGGTATTGTTAAGACAGTTAAGTCTGCTAAAAAAATAGTTGACAGGAAAGATCCTGTTATTTGGGATATCCTTGAGAATGTGATGAAAGGTCATCCGGTTCTTTTGAACCGTGCACCTACCCTTCACAGATTGGGTATTCAGGCATTCCAGCCAAAACTTATTGAGGGTAAGGCAATTCAGTTGCATCCACTTGCTTGTACTGCGTTCAACGCGGACTTTGATGGTGACCAGATGGCGGTTCACTTGCCACTTGGTAATGCAGCAGTACTTGAGGCTCAGCTATTGATGTTGGGTTCTCACAATATCCTTAACCCTGCCAACGGTGCTCCTATTACAGTTCCTTCACAGGACATGGTTCTTGGTTTGTACTATATTACCAAACCTAGACCTGGTGCTAAAGGAGAGGGTATGAACTTCTATGGTCCAGAGGAGATTATCATTGCTCACAATGAGGGTAGACTTGCTCTTCATGCTGAGGTTAATGTAAGACTTCCTAAGGTGATGGCTGATCCTTCTCAGGGTTACCATATGGTTAAGACTACTGCAGGTCGTATCCTTGTAAACCAGTTGGTTCCAGTTGAGGTTGGTTATATAAATGAGATTCTTACCAAGAAGTCTTTGAGAGATATCATTGGTAATGTACTTAAAGTTTCTGGTGTTGCAAGAACTGCACAGTTCCTTGATGATATCAAGAACTTGGGTTACATGATGGCGTTCAAAGGCGGTTTGTCATTTAACTTGGGTGATGTAATTATTCCTGAGGAGAAAGCTAAGTTGGTAAATGACGGTTATGCACAGGTAGAGAGCATTCAGGCTAACTATAACCTTGGTCTTATCACCAATAACGAGCGTTATAACCAGGTTGTGGATATCTGGACAAATACCAATGCAAAACTTACTAATATTGTAGAGAAACAGATTTCTACTGATAATCAGGGATTCAACCCTGTATATATGATGCTTCACTCCGGTGCCCGTGGATCTAAAGAGCAGATTCGTCAGCTATGCGGTATGCGTGGTTTGATGGCTAAACCTCAGAAATCAGGTTCTACAGGTGCTGAGATTATCGAGAACCCAATTCTTTCTAACTTTAAAGAGGGTCTTTCGGTATTGGAGTACTTTATCTCTACCCACGGTGCACGTAAAGGTTTGGCCGATACTGCATTGAAAACTGCGGATGCAGGTTACTTGACACGTAGACTTGTTGACGTATCGCATGACGTTATCATCAATGAGGAGGATTGCGGTACTCTAAGAGGTCTTGTGGCTACAGCTATCAAGAATAAGGATGATATTGTTGAGAGCTTGTATGACAGAATCTTGGGTAGAACCACTGTTCATGATGTATACAACCCTCTAACCGGTGAGAAGATTATTGGTGCCGGTGAGGAGATTACTGAGGATATTGCAGCTCTTATTGAGTCATTGCCAATTGAGGCTGTTGAGATCCGTTCAGTGCTTACATGTGAGAGCAAGAAAGGTGTTTGTGCAAAATGTTACGGACGTAACCTTGCTAGAGGCCGTATGGTTGAGAAAGGTGAGGTTGTGGGTGTAATTGCAGCACAGTCTATCGGTGAGCCAGGTACTCAGCTTACTCTTCGTACATTCCACGTGGGTGGTACTGCATCAGGTAGTGTGTCAGAGAGTGAGATTAAATCTAAATATGAGGGTAAGGTTGAGTTTGAGGAGTTGAGGACAATTACTAAAGTTGAGGGTAATGAGAGTAGAGAGATTGTAGTTGGCCGTACTGCTGAGATGAGAATTGTTGATGCCAATACTGGTATTACTTTGTCTCAGTACAACATCCCTTACGGTGCCGACCTTTACAAGAAAGAGGGTGAGACCGTTTCTAAAGGCGATCTTATCTGTAAATGGGACCCATATAATGCTGTTACAATTACCGAGCTTTCTGGTAAGGTATACTATGATGGCTTGATTGAGGGTGTTACTTACAGAGAGGAGTCTGAGGATGAGTTCTCATTGCATAGAGACAAAGTTGTTATTGAGAGCAGGGACAAATCAAAGAACCCTATCATCAGAATCCTTGATGCTGACGGTAATGAGCTTAAACAGTACAACTTGCCAGTAGGTGCACATATCATGGTAGAGAATGGCCAGGAGCTTGTAGCCGGTGAGATCCTAATTAAGATTCCTCGTGCTATTGGTAAGTCTGGTGATATCACCGGAGGTCTTCCTCGTGTTACCGAGTTGTTTGAGGCACGTAACCCTTCTAATCCAGCAGTTGTATCTGAGATCAACGGTGAGATTATAATGGGTAAGATCAAACGTGGTAATAGAGAGATCATTGTTAAGTCTAAGACTGGTGAGGAGAAACGTTATCTTGTTCCACTTTCTAAACAGATTCTTGTTCAGGAGAACGACTATGTACGCGCTGGTATGCCACTTTCTGACGGTGCTATTGCTCCAGCAGATATCTTGGCAATCCAGGGTCCTACAAAAGTTCAGGAGTACATTGTTAATGAGATTCAGGAGGTTTACCGCCTTCAGGGTGTGAAGATCAATGACAAGCACTTTGAGATCATTGTAAGACAGATGATGCGTAAGGTTGAGATTGTTGATCCAGGTGATACAAGATTCCTACCGGAGCAGCTTGTTGACAAGTGGGAGTTCATGCAGGAGAACGATGAGATCTGGGATAAGAAAGTTGTTCTTGATGCAGGTGACTCACAGACTCTTAAAGCAGGTCAGATTGTAACCGTTAGAAGATTGAGAGACGAGAACTCAATTCTTAAACGTCAGGATCTTAAACTTGTTGAGGCTAGAGATGCAGTTCCTGCAACATCTAACCAGGTTCTACAGGGTATTACCAGAGCAGCTCTTAAGACTAGCAGCTTTATGTCTGCAGCTTCGTTCCAGGAGACTACTAAAGTTCTTAGCGAGGCAGCTATCCACGGTAAAGTTGATACTTTGGAGGGTCTTAAAGAGAATGTTATCTGCGGTCATCCAATCCCTGCAGGTACAGGTCAAAGAGAGTATGAAAAACTTGTTGTTGCTTCTATGGAGGATTACCAGAGAATGGCAAGAGCCCGTGCAGCAAAAGAGCAGGCAGAGTAGTATTTTACTGATATACATAAGGGCAATCCTAAACGGGTTGCCCTTTTTTTGTGCTTTAAATGATGTTGTTTAGCATTTTTATTATATTTGTAGGTTCAATAATTTATCGGGATTATGGCTATTATTAGAGAATTGAGAGGATTTACACCTAAGTTTGGTAAAGATTGTTTTCTTGCAGAGAATGCTGCCATTATTGGTGATGTTACTATGGGGGATGATTGCAGCATCTGGTATGGTACAGTGCTTAGAGGAGATGTGAATACTATTAAGATTGGTGACAGGGTAAATATTCAGGATGGTGCTGTTGTGCATACTTTGTATGAGAGATCGGTAAGCGAGATAGGAAATGATGTTTCTGTGGGGCATAATGCAATTATTCATGGTGCTAAGATTGGCAATAATGTGCTAATTGGTATGGGTGCAATCATTATGGATAATGCTGTGGTTCCCGACAATACAATTATTGCTGCAGGTGCAGTTGTTTTGAGCAATGCAGTGCTTGAGCCTGGCGTGTATGCAGGTATTCCTGCAAAGAAAGTTAAAGATTCATCAGAAGCTGTGTATGAGGCTGCACACAAGAATGCACAAGGGTATCTGATGTATAAAGAGTGGTACAAATAATCAATAAATTATATTAAGATGAAAAAACTAGTTCTAATTGCAGCTGCTGCGTTTATGGCAGCATGCTCACAGCCAGATAATGGCTATACAGTTAATGTAACTGTCTCTGGCGACCTTACACAGTTGTCTAACGACACTTTGATTTTTACAGGAGGTACAATGAATACTACAGTTGCAGATACAGCTGTTCTTGTAAATGGCAAGTGTACTTTTAAAGGTGAGACAAACACCCCTAAAAACTATACTTTGGCTTTTAAAGGTAGCAGACCTTTTTCTTATGTATTTCTTGAGAATGCTAAGTATGATATTACTTTTGATGCTGCTGACCTTAAGAAGGTAGATATTGTTGGAGGTAATGTACAGAGTTTCCTAAATGAGCTTAATGCTAAAAGAGATGAGCTTATGGCGGCAAATAACTTGGATTCGCTGATGAGAGTTTTTGGTACTCTTTCTGATGAGGATAAAACAAAAGTAAGAGAGATGTACAGCAAATGTAATGAGGAGGTAGAGAATATGAGAAATGCTTATATTGAGCAGAATCCTACTTCTCCATACGCTTTACTTGCTCTTGCATCTGAGATCGGTAAACTTCCAGTTGAGGAGGCAGAGGCTAAATTGGCTACTTTTGATACTTTGGCAGCTTTTGCAAACAATGTTATTCTACAGGAGTCTAAAGAGACTTTGGCATTGATCAAATCTTTGCAGCCTGGTAATAAAGCTCCAGATTTTGTTCAGAACGACACAGAGGGCAACCCTGTAAAATTCTCTGATATCTACTCTAAGAACAAGCTTACTATGGTTGATTTCTGGGCTAGCTGGTGCAGTCCTTGCCGTGCTTTCAATCCTGAGTTGGTTAAGATTTACAAAAAATACCACAAAAAAGGTTTTGAGATTCTTGGTGTTTCAAATGACAACTCTAAAGAGGCTTGGTTGAAAGGTATTAAAGATGACAAACTTACTTGGCCACAGGTTTCTGACCTAAAAGGTTGGAATAATGAGGTTGGTAAGATGTATAATGTAAGATATATTCCTCAGAATATTTTTGTTGACCAGAATGGTGTTATTGTTGGAAGACAGATTGATAAACCTGAGGTTGAGAAATTTATCGGTGATTTTCTTGCAAAATAATCTTCCCGACAGATAATTGAAAGTGCCCTTTCCCCGGGCACTTTTTTTATTTTTTTAGATAATCACTATATATGAAAAAAGGAGACTTGAACAGTCTCCTTTAAGATATATTCCGGTTATGATTACTCCTCGTTACGGAAGATGGTCTGAACGCGGTCTGGACCAAGTGAAATAACTGAGATTGGAACGTTAAGTTCTTTCTCAATGAATCTTACATAGTTCATAAACTCAAATGGAAGCTCCTCCTCACGAGTAGTCTGTGAAAGGTCTTTATTCCAGCCTTTGAACTCTTTGTATATTGGCTCAATCTCTGCGTATGTGTCGTAAGGAACCTGATCTGTCTCTACACCGTCAACTTTGTAACCTGTACAAACTTTAATGGTCTCGAATGTGTCAAGAACGTCTGCTTTCATCATGATAAGCTCGGTTACACCGTCAATCATAATAGCATATTTAAGTGCAGGAAGATCTAACCATCCTGTTCTTCTTGGGCGGCCTGTTGTAGCACCAAACTCAAAACCTTTTCTTCTTAGCTCCTCGCCAGTCTCGTCGTTAAGCTCTGTAGGGAATGGACCGCTACCAACTCTTGTACAGTATGCTTTGAAGATACCATAAACTTTGCCAATCTTAGTAGGGGCAACACCCAAACCTGTACATACACCTGCACAAGTGGTAGATGAAGATGTTACGAAAGGATATGAACCAAAGTCTACGTCCAACATTGTACCCTGAGCACCCTCAGCAAGGATTTTCTTATTCTCGTTAAGGTATTTGTTTGCTACGTACTCGCCATCTACAAGGTTGAATCCTTTAAGGTACTCAATTGCCTCCATCCACTCAGCCTCTTTCTCCTCTGCATTGTACTCAAAGTCAAATTGAGATAGGGTTGCAATATGTTTTCCTTTAAGGGTGTTGAATCTTTCTGCAAAATCTGCAGTAAGGATATCTCCAACTCTAAGACCGTTACGGCCAGTCTTGTCCATATAGGTAGGGCCGATACCTTTTAGGGTTGAACCGATTTTTGATTTGCCTTTGGCAGCCTCTGAAGCAGCATCAAGAATTTTGTGTGTAGGAAGGATAAGGTGAGCTTTTTTAGAGATCATGATTCTCTCTCTTACTGGAACACCTGTAGCCTCAATACCCTCACACTCCTCTTTGAAGATGATAGGGTCAATTACAACACCATTTCCAATGATGTTAGTTGCATTTTTTCTGAATACTCCCGACGGTACAGTGTGAAGGACAAATTTCTTTCCCTCAAAGTGTAGAGAGTGACCAGCATTAGGACCACCCTGGAAACGTGCAATGACAGGGTATGAATTAGCTAGAACGTCTACAATTTTACCTTTACCTTCGTCGCCCCATTGAAGGCCAAGTACAACATCTACTTTCATAAATTGTATTATTTTGTTACTGTTTATAAATTCTTTAGAATGGAAGGTCATCTGACGCATCCTCAATAGGAGCCGTAAATGCAGGCTGCTGCATTGGTGTAGCCATAGGAGACTCTACAGGTACTGCAGGTGCTGTCCCTTTTCTGTCCAACAGCCTAATGTTGTCTGCAACAATCTCTGTTGTGTATCTTTTGGCTCCAGTCTGGTCTGACCAACTGCGGGTGCGGATTTTCCCTTCTACAAAAATCTGAGCTCCTTTTTTGATGTATTTTTCAGAAAGCTCTGCAAGGTTTCTCCAGCATACAATGTTGTGCCACTCTGTCTGGTCCTGCAATTCTCCGTTTTTGTTCTTGTATCTCTCTGTTGTTGCCAATGTGAATGATGCAACAGCAGCTCCTGTTTCCAGGTGCCTCACCTCGGGGTCCTTACCTACGTTGCCTATTAGAATAACTTTGTTGAATGACATTCCTAAATGTTTTTTAACGGCTAAAATTACAACTTTATTTGCATATAGGAGTAAAAAATCTTTAAAAGTTTTCCACAGAATGCAAATATTGTAGAACAGGAGAAATCATATTCCCATCACTTCTCTCATGGCTTTTGTGCAAGGCTCTTTGCCTGTGAAGAGTTTGAAGGCTGGAATTGCCTGGTTATAAAGCCAGTATCTTCCATCAATGTATTGTTGGGCCCCGCTGCCTGCAAGATTGGGTTTGGCGTAGTTGGCTTCAAATACACATTTGCCCTCTAAGGTTTTATTGGTAAGCTGCGGGATAGCCATTGAAAGATTGTATATGATTATATCAATTTTTGGCAACAGAAGTGGAATTTGGTCTAAAGAAAGATATTGTGCGCCAATTTTCCTGGCAAATGGTTCTGCTGCATGGGAACTGCGGTTGGCAAAATATACCTCCATTCCCATATCGCAAACGGCAAGGGCGGCAGCTTTGCCTGCCCCACCTGCTCCTATGACCATAGCTGTCAGCTTTTCTTTATTAAACTCCTGAGCAAGGTTCTCCTCAAGGGTATTCTTTACTCCATAATAGTCTGTGTTGTAAGAGTGCAGTTTACCATTGCAGTTTATAATGGTATTGGAGCTGCCAAGGATGGAGGAAATTCTGTCGGGAAGAGACACATATTCCATTACCTCATCTTTGAAGGGGGAGGTTACGTTGGTGCCGGTGATTCCCTCTTCTTTGAACAAGTGCATCGCTTCCTTGCAGGTTGGGGCCTGCAGAAGAGTGTATGTGTGTTCACATTCTCCGTAAGCTGCTTTAAATAGAGCAGGGCTTTTGGAGTGGGTGATGGGGTTACCTATAAGTGAGAATTTTGCCATAATGGAGGCAAAATTACAAATTATTCTGCTTGTTTAGTCTCCTTAAGTGGAGTGTAAATATGCTGCTGTAAATTAAAAGTTGTGCGATTAGTGTAATTATTTGTGGGCTAACATTTTGGAGTGTGCTTCCCATGGAGTTGAGCTTGATGTACCCTATTATTCCTGGGGAGGATGGAAAGATGTAGTGTATAATCTGCCAAAAGTGTGGAATCTGATTTAGAGGGAATGAACTTCCCGACAGAAATATCAGTCCTACAGAGAAAAAGGGCACCCATAGCATCACCTCCTCAGGATCTTTGAATAGTGGGGAGACTGCACCTGTGAAAGCTGCACAGGTGATGATGAAAAGGGCCATGAAAAGGTAGAGTTCAGAGGGGGCAGCCAGTGCCGGAAGGTTGAATATCAATGGTACAAGTCCCACTATGAAAAATGAGAGCAGGAAGTATCCTATAGCCAGTAGTGGAATGTATCTTAGAGGTGAATGGGTTCGGTTGCCGCCAAGTATTCCTCCACTCATAAGCATTGTTTGGAAGATTATTATAATTAAGGCTATTGGTAGCAGATATGAGCCATACCCTCCGTTGTGGTTGTATATTGGTATGTCGTTATATTGTACTGTTGGGGCTTGTGATATAAGCAGTTGCTGTGGCAGTGCCAATGTGGTGGCAGCAGTGGAGCGTAGAGAGTTGTTCTCCTCTTGCATAGTGGAAGCAACTCCCTCTTGGATGGTAAGGTAGTAGAGGAAGGAGGTGGTTGTCTGGAGTACGGTGAAGCAGGCCTCTTCTCCTTGTGCAATGAGGGTGGTGAAATCTGCAGGAAGGGTGATGATTCCTTTTGCTTTTCCCTGTTTCATAAGTGTAACTGCCTGAGGAAGGTTTTGACACTCAGCGTATATCTTAATCTGTTGTGTGGCGTTGAGGTTTCTGAGGTATTCTCTGCTCTGTGGCGATTGTGAGTGGTCTATTACTGCTATGGGGACATCAGTTACTATATTGGGGTTGTACAACAGTCCGTATAGGATACCATAGCCTATGCTGCCTCCAAGGATTACCAGGGAGGTTCCCCACATGACAGGCAAGGGCTTGCATTTTCCTTTTTTAATGGCCTTTTTCAAAAGAGGTATTGTGCATAGGAAAATTGCAGTGGAAGCAAGTAGTGCTGCGTAGTATGGCCAGCTGTATGCGAATGAGGAATCGTTGTAAAGTGAGGACTGGTATCCCAGAATAAAGTGTCTTACAGGGAAGGCTGAGCAGATTATCCTAAAAAGGGGATACATGTTCTCAATTGGAAAGGTTACCCCAGATGCTGTGGCTCCAAGGGCTCCAATCATTGATGCTATAGAGATGGCAATAGAGAGTTTTGGTATAAGGGATATTATTGCTGTCCCTAAGGCTATTGTTGAAAGTATAAGCAGTATGGAATTTGCGGTTATAGCTGCCATGCTGCCTTGTAGAGGTATATGGGCTATCTTAAATAATATCCAGTTTGCCAGTAGTGCCTCTGTTATAAATATGCAGGTGTAAGGGAAGAGTTTTACCGCAAGGGCCTTTAGTATGTTCCCTCTGTTTTCTGCAAGATATTGTGGGGTGATATTTCTACCTATTACGTAAACGGTAAAGGTGAGGATAAATATCTGGAAGAATATAAAGAAAAACGGATACGACAGGAATGTGCTGTAGTTGAGGGATGCATTGTATGTGGATCCGAATATTGCATCTGAAGGTAGTTCTATACCTTCTACGCGGTAGCCGGGGATGCCTGCAAGATTACCTTGTGTCTCCACAAGAGTGGTTGAGAGTTTTCCCAGTGCTTTAACAAAGGCGCTTCGTACCTCACCGCCAATGGCCAGCATGGCGTTGTGGTATACATAGGTGATTGTGGGTGAGATACCATTGTAGAGCTGTTCTGTAAAATTATCGGGAATAACAGCATATCCGTATATCTCCATTTTCTGGAGGGCCAATTTGGCAGCTGCTTCATTGCTGAAGATGTGCTGTGGAGCAATATGTAGGGTGGGAGAGGCCTCTATTGTGCGGATAACCTCTTGTGAAAGAAGTGATCCGGAGTAGTCTGCCACTCCTACTGGGAGGTTCTCAATTTTGCCGTCTCCGAATATTGTTGCCATAAAGATGAGCGAGAATATTGGAACGGCAATGGCTGCCAAAAGGATTCTTTTATTCATTTTGCTATTTTTTAGAGTGTACAATTACGCTCATTCCAGGGCGCAGTTTGTGTGCAATGGAGTTGTCTGCTATTGGGGATGCTTTTACTTTAAAGGTTTTGAGGTCATAAGAGCCGCTTTGTCTGCTGCTCTGCCATGTGGCAAAGCTTCCGAGCGGACTTATGTAGTATACCTGGAATTCCATCTTGGCGTTTGAAAGTGCAGGTATTTTCCCTTTGAACTTGCTCCCCTGCAGAAAATGGTTGAGCATATCTTCCCTGATATTCATTACTACGTGGTTTTCTTGGGTAACAAGGAGGTTCATTATTGCTGTTGCAGGCATTACAAGTTCCCCAACGGATGGGTATATTTCTCCAATTATTCCATCTTGAGGTGCTGTAAGGTATGTGTCCTGCAATAGGGCATCCACTTCATTTACATTGCCTTGTGCAGCCTGGGTAAGAGCTTGTGCAGAGAGTTTGTCTTCTGAACGGGCCCCCTCAAGGGCCATTTCGTATTGGTAACGGGCCGCCTGTTCTGCTGCAATAGCGGTTTTGGCCAAAGCTGCAGCTTCTTCCATTCTCTGGAGTGTTACAACACTGTCTTTGTAAAGTCTTTGTATCCTTTCATTGGTATTTGAAGCCAGATTAGCCTGAGCTTGTGCTGCCAGCCATGCCTGTTTTAGAGATGATATGATTTGTTCTCTTGCACCGGAATCCACTTTAAGTTGCTGGTAATATGCGGCATCTTTCATTGCTGTTGCGCTTTGCATAAGGGCGTTGGTCTCCGGACTGTTTATGAGTACAAGTGTATCTCCTTTGTGTACGCTGTCGCCCTCCTGAACGTAAAATTTTTCAATTCTGCCCAGTAGTTTGCCGGAAATTTTTACTTGTGTACATTCTATTTCTCCCTGAAGGATTTCCGGAGAATCTTTGCATAGAATCATTCCAAAAATGGAGATTATGGCAACAATAACAACAATAAGTGTTGTTATTCCAAAGAGTAGTTTGTTCTCAGTTTTCATTGTGCAGTTTTATAAATTTTTCTGTATTGTTTGAAAGGGCAAGGAGATTTGCAAGAGATGTGCAATATTCCCATTTGGCAAGGTTGAGGGCAGTTGAGGTTTTCAGTAGAGAAGCCTTGGCTGCTACAACATCTGTAGGGGTGGCCATCCCTTCTGCAAATCCTTTTTCCCTCTCTTTAAGCAGTTGTAGAGCCAGTTCTTGTGCCTGGTTAAGGGTGTTTATATTGTATAGGGCATCTGCTATTTTGCTACGCAAAGCTAATGCAGCTGTAAGGAGCTCCTGCTCTGTCTGCTCTATGGTATATTGCAGCTGTTCCTGCTCCAACTGTTTTTCCCTGATGCTGTTTTCCCTGGCGGTTCCGTCAAAAATATCCCATTGCATTGCTGCTCCTACAGTGGTGCGTGGCGAGAGATTTTTAGGGATATTGTATGAGTGGATATTCTGTTTTGCAAACAGCGCAATATTTGGAAACCAGTTGCTTTTGGCAATCTTCTCCTGATTTTCCAATATTTGCTGTTGGGTGCGGAGTATTGCCAGAGCAGCATTTCCTTGCAGAATTTCTTCATACATATCAGGGATGTGGGGGAGGGAGTCAATTGAGAAGAATCTTCCCGACAGTTCTCTCTCCTGAAAGTTAGTTCCCAGAACTGTATTTAGAGCATTGTGTGCAACTGTGCTTTGGAGGATGGCTGTTTCGTGTTCCCTTTCGGCCTCTTTGAGTGCAACCTCGGCAACAAGAAATTCAGCCTTGTTTATAAAACCTTCTTGAAAAAGACGTGATGCATTGTAGTGCAGGTGCTTGAAAAATATGAGATTTTCTTGTTGCATGAGTATGGTCTCCATACTCAATTTTAGGGTGTAGTATGCGTTGAGCATGAGTGCCATCTGTGCATTTATTGTAAGGCTCTCCATTTGTTGTGCTGTTGTCTCAAGCCCTTTGCCTATTCTTGATGCAAATACTCTTTTTCCACCTGTAATCAAAGGCCATAATGCAACGGCATCGATTGTAGCTATATCTTGTTTGATAATTGGAAAAGAGAGTGGTTTTGAGGCAATTGCAGATGCAATCTGCTGAAACTGTGGTAACAATAGCTCCAACTGTGGTATTGCTTGTGTCAGATTGTTTGCCAAATCCTGTGCGGCATTGCTAAGATCTGCCTCTACAGATATATCGTTTGACATATGCATATATCCTCCTGTAACATTTACATCGGGATACCAGGAGGCATTGAGTTGTCTCTTTTGTGTTTTGGCAATCTCTGTTCCTTTGGAGGCGCTTTGTATGATTTTGTTGTTGGTAAGGAGTATGGCTGCGGCCTCTTCAAGAGATAGTGGCGCTCTTTGTGTTTGCGGTGCTTCTTGTGCATATATTGAACCATGTATCAATACGGCTGCCGCTAAGGATCCCCATTGGGCAATTCTTGGGAAAGGTTGTTTCATAACGGTGTTTTTGATGAAATACAATCGGGAGGAAAAATTGTTGAAGACAGAGGAATTTTTGTGTCTTTCTTTAGGGTTTTGTTCAAAAAAGTGTTATTTTTGTATTTCGTACATTCCCTAAATAATGACTGGGAGTAAGTGTTTGATAATTAAAATAATACATATATGGAATTGAATTTGAACGAGCAGGAGTTGAACAGACGCAATGCTCTTGTACAGATGAGGGAGCTTGGCATTGAGCCTTATCCGGCTGCAATGTTTCCTGTAAATGCAACAACAGAGGATATTAGGGAGAGATATAATCCTGAGGAGGGCAATTTTGCTGATGTGGTAATTGCCGGCCGTATCATGAGCCGCCGTATCATGGGTGCAGCTGCTTTCATTGAGCTTATGGATGAGAGCGGAAGAGTACAGGTTTATGTTAAGAGAGATGAGATTTGCCCAGGTGAGGACAAGACCCTTTACAATACAGTTTTCAAGAAATTGCTTGATATTGGAGATATTGTTGGTATCAAAGGTTTTGCTTTTGTTACCCAGACCGGCCAGAAATCTGTGCACGCTAAAGAGCTTACAGTGTTGAGCAAATCTTTAAGAGTTCTTCCTATCGTTAAGGAGAAGGACGGTGAGGTGTTTGACGCATTCTCTGATCCTGAATTGAGATACCGCCAGAGATATGTAGACCTTATCGTTAACCCACAGGTTAGGGAGACATTCATGAAGAGATCAAAAATTATCTCTACAATGCGCCGTTTCTTTGATGAGAGAGGTTGTCTTGAGGTGGAGACTCCAATTCTTCAGCCAATCCCAGGAGGTGCAACTGCAAGACCGTTCATTACACACCACAATACTTTGGATATGCCACTTTATTTGCGTATTGCAAATGAGCTTTATCTGAAACGCCTTATCGTTGGCGGTTACAACGGTGTTTACGAGTTTGCAAAGAACTTCCGTAACGAGGGTATGGACAGAACCCATAATCCTGAGTTCACATGTATGGAGATTTATGTTGCATACAAGGACTACAACTGGATGATGGACTTTGTTGAGGAGATGCTTGCAACTGTTGCACAGGCTGTAAACGGAACCACCAAAGTGAACATCAACGGTACTGAGGTTGATTTTGCTGCTGGTTACAGAAGACTTCCTATGCTTGAGGCAATCAAGGAGTATGCAGGTGTTGATATTGCAGGTATGAGCGAGGCTGAGCTTAGAGAGACTTGTAAGAAACTTCATGTTGAGGTTGACGAGAAGATGGGTGAGGGCAAGCTTATTGATGCAATCTTTGGTGAGTACTGTGAGAAACACCTTGTACAGCCTACATTCATTACAGATTATCCTGTTTCAATGTCTCCGCTTACAAAACGTCACAGAAGCAATCCTAACCTTACAGAGCGCTTTGAGCTGTTCGTATGCGGCAAGGAGCTTGCAAATGCATACAGCGAGTTGAATGACCCTATTGACCAGCTTGCACGTTTTGAGGACCAGCTTAAGCTTAAAGACAAGGGTGATGATGAGGCTATGTACATTGATATGGACTTTGTACGTGCTCTTGAATATGGTATGCCTCCAACATCTGGTATGGGTATAGGTATTGACCGTCTAACCATGTTTATGACAGGCCAGACTACAATTCAGGATGTATTGTTCTTCCCTCAGATGAGACCTGAGAGCTACAAGTAATTCGTTGGAATGAAAATTTTGGAAATTACATCTGCACAGAACCCCAAGTTGAAAGAGGTTGTGGCTCTTTTGGAGAAATCTAAGGAGAGACGCAGTCAGGGGCTTTTTGTTGTAGAGGGTGTGCGTGAGGTTGAGGCGTGTGTCCGTAACGGATATGCCGTAAGGAGTGTTTTTTTCAATAGTCAGATTGTTGCAGCAGGTGATGTTGAGAAGTTGTTCCCTGCAGGTGCAGATGTGACATTGTTTTCCCTTTCGGCAGCAGCATATTCCAAAATTGCATATAGGGAGAGTACAGAGGGGGTGGTAGCTGTAGTAGAACAGAAGAGGCTTGCTTTGGAGAATGTGAAGTTTGGGAAGAAATGGAGCAAACCACTTGTGTTGGTGGTGGAGAGTGTGGAGAAACCAGGTAACTTGGGAGCTTTGTTGAGAACAGCAGATGCTTGTGGAGTAGATGCGGTACTGGTTTGTGATCCTTTGACAGATTTGTACAATCCTAATCTTATAAGGTCGAGCTTGGGAGGTATTTTTACCAATCAGGTGGTGGCCTGCAGTAACGAAGAGGCCCTTGAGTGGTTGCGTAAAAACGGTATAAACGTTTTTACTGCCCAGTTGCAGGACTCAGAGTGGTATTACAATACAGATATGGCTTCTCCTACGGCTATTGTTATGGGAACCGAATCTACGGGACTTACAGATTTCTGGAGAGAGGTTTCAAATGCAAAAATTAAAATTCCTATGCTTGGAGAACTGGATTCGCTGAATGTCTCTGTATCTGCAGCAGTTTTGTGTTATGAGGCAGTGCGTCAGCGTAATATGTGATGCCAAAAATTTGCGTGTTATGGAAATCAATAATATAGGTAGAAAGTGGATAGTTAAGGAGCCGGGTAATCCGGCTGCAGTGCGCCGACTGGCACATGAACTGGGAACAGATCCTGTGCTGGCCAACTTATTGGTGCAGAGGGGTATTACAACTTATGAGGAGGCCAAGACATTTTTCAGGCCAGATCTTAAGATGTTGCATGATCCATTTCTTATGAAAGATATGGACAAGGCGGTGGAGCGTGTGCACAAGGCTATTGAGAATAACGAGAAGATTCTTGTTTACGGAGATTATGATGTTGATGGAACCTCTGCGGTTTCATTGGTATATACATTTTTGAGTACCCTTACCCATAATCTTGAATATTATATTCCTGTGAGATATGATGAAGGGTATGGTATTTCATATAAAGGCATAGATTGGGCCCAGGAGGGTGGTTATACCCTTGTGATTGCACTGGATTGTGGTATTAAGGCTGTAGAGAAAGTGCAGTATGCTAAGGAGAGAGGGATAGATTTTATTATTTGTGACCATCATCTTCCCGATGAGTCTTTGCCTGAAGCAGAGGCTATCCTTGATCCAAAGAGGGATGATTGCAGTTATCCTTTTGATGATTTGTCGGGATGTGGAGTGGGATTCAAATTGGTACAGGGTTATGCCCAGAGGTATGGAATTCCTTTTGAGAAGATTACCCCGTTGTTGGATCTTGTTGCAGTGAGCATTGCTACAGATTTGGTCTCGGTTACAGGAGAGAACAGGGTACTGGCTTTCTATGGACTTAAGCAGTTGAATGAGGCTCCAAGGAAGGGGTTGCTCTCTATGATAAAATTGTCGGGATTAGAGAAACATACAATTTCCATTGATGATATTGTATTTAAGATAGGTCCAAGGATAAATGCTGCGGGAAGAATGGAGAGCGGCCGTATGGCAGTGGATTTGCTTACTTCCAGAAGGGAGGAGGATGCGTTGAATATTGGCAAGGAGATAAATGTTCACAACAATGAGAGAAAGAATGTAGACCGCGAGATTACTGTTGAGGCAATTGAGATGGTAAAACGTTCTCCCGATTTTGAGACAAGAAAGTCTACTGTGGTGTATAATCCACAGTGGCATAAGGGTGTTGTGGGTATTGTGGCAAGCCGTCTTGTTGAGGCGTATTACAAGCCTACTATTGTCCTTACAAATTCAAACGGCTTTGTAACCGGTTCGGCAAGGAGTATTCCTGGCTTTGACCTTTATGAGGCAATAGAGAGCTGTTCAGATCTTCTGGAGAATTTTGGAGGACATATGTATGCGGCAGGTATGACACTTAAGGAGGAGAATCTTGCAGAGTTCTCGGAGAGGTTTGAGGCATTTGTGGCACAGAAGATTACAAAGGAGATACTTACCCCAATTGTAAATATAGATTCATTCCTGGATTTTAAACAGATTACCCCTAAGTTCTTTAGGATACTTAAACAGTTCCAGCCATTTGGACCGGGTAACAGTTCGCCTGTGTTTGTTACCGAAAATGTGTATGATAACGGAAACGGTAGGGTAGTAGGCAGTGATAATGGTCATCTTAAACTTGAACTTATTCAGGAGGATGAGCCTTACAGATATATTTCTGCAATTGCGTTTAACAAGAGTGAGCATTTCAGTCATATGCAAGGTGGCAATCCTGTGGATATATGTTATTCCATTGCAGAGAACTACTACAGAGGTATTGCAAATTTGCAGTTAAGGATAAGAGATATCAGGAACAGAGAAGATTTTATTTAGAAAATATTCAAATATAACGGTATGCAAGACGAGGAAATTACAGGTGGCCAGGAGGAGTTGGATGAGATAGTGGAGGGGACAACAGAGAGTTCAGGCAAATTTGAGAAGCTTATACAGGATGGTGAGAATAAGTATAAACTTACCGGTATGTATAGAGACTGGTTCTTGGATTATGCTTCGTATGTTATTCTTGAGCGTGCAGTGCCACATATAACAGATGGTTTCAAGCCTGTGCAGAGGCGTATTATGCATGCCATGAAGAATATTGATGACGGCCGTTATAACAAGGTTGCCAATATCATTGGCCAAACTATGCAGTACCACCCTCATGGTGATGCATCTATTGGAGATGCACTTGTGCAGCTTGGCCAGAAGGACTTGCTGATAGACTGTCAGGGAAACTGGGGAAATATCCTTACTGGAGACAGTGCAGCGGCACCACGTTATATTGAGGCCCGTTTGAGTGAGTTTGCCAAGGAGGTGGTGTTTAATCCAAAGACTACCGAGTGGATGAACTCTTATGACGGAAGAAATCAGGAACCGGTAAATCTTCCGGTAAAATTTCCGTTATTGCTGGTGCAGGGTGTTGAGGGTATTGCTGTAGGTCTTGCATCAAAGATTTTGCCGCATAACTTCAATGAGGTGATAGATGCGGCAATTGCCCACTACAAGGGTGAGGAGTTTGAACTTTATCCCGATTTCCCTACAGGTGGACTGGTTGATTGTTCCAAATATAACCGTGGTTTGAGAGGAGGAGCAGTAAAGGTAAGGGCAAAAATATCCAAACTTGACAAGAAAACCCTTGTAATTACTGAGCTCCCTTTTGGAAAGAGTACATCAATTCTAATTGAAAGTATCCTCAAGGCTAACGAAAAAGGGAAGATAAAGATTAAGAAGGTGGATGACAATACTGCAGCCAATGCTGAGATTATTATCCATTTGCACAATGATATTTCTCCCGACAAAACAATAGATGCCCTATACGCCTTTACAGATTGTGAGGTGTCAATTTCTCCCAACTCATGTGTAATTATGGATAAGCATCCGCATTTTATTGGTGTGGATGAGATTCTCCGATACAGTGCAGATTATACAAAAGAGCTGCTTAAGAGGGAACTTGAAATAAGGTTGGCGGAGTTGGAGAATGAGTGGCACTATTTCTCATTGGAGAAAATATTCTTTGAAAATAAAGTGTACCGTATTCTTGAGCAGGAGGCCCGTACATGGGAGGAGCAGCTTAAGGATGTACATAAGAGAATGCTGGAATTCCAGAGCCTTGTATTGCGTCCTATAATTATGGATGATATCCTTAAACTGGTTGAAAAACCGGTAAGGAAGATTTCCAAGTTTGATGTAAAGGTTGTGGATGAGAAAATTGCAAAGCTTGAGCAGGAGATGAAGGTGGTTAAAAACCATTTGGCAAATCTTGTGGCTTATGCAATTGACTATTTCAAGAAGTTGAAGAAAAAATACGGAGCCAAATATCCTCGCCTTACAGAGATAAGCAATTTTGAGACTATTGAGGCTGTGAAGGTGGCAGTAGCCAATGCCAAATTGTACGTGAACAGGGCAGAGGGATTTGTAGGTACAGATCTTAAGAAAGATGAGAATGCCGAGTATTTGTGCGAGTGTTCAGATATAGACGATATAATTGTATTCCTTAAGAATGGAAAATATATTGTAACAAAGGTTCAGAGCAAAGCATTTGTAGGGAAAGATATTATTCATGCGGCTGTGTTCCTTAAGAATGATGCACGTACAATCTATAATGTGGTTTACAGGGATGGCAAATACTCTGCCGACGGATCGACGGGTATAGTGTATGCCAAGAGATTTGCAGTAACAAGTGTTACCAGAGACAAATGGTATGATGTTACCAAAGGATCCCCAGATTCAACTGTGGTATGGTTCTCCGCAAATCCAAATGGGGAGGCAGAGGTGCTTAAGGTATTTCTTAAACCTCGTCCAAAACTTAAGAAACTTATTTTTGAGTACAATTTTGCAGAATTGGCAATTAAGGGAAGAGCATCACTTGGAAACATACTCTCAAGAAATCCATTGCATAAGGTACAGCTTAAATCTAAAGGTATAGCAACCATGGGTGGCAAGCCTGTATGGTTTGATGAGGATATCAACCGTTTGAACGAGGATGGCAGAGGTCGTCTGTTGGGTGAGTTCCAGAGTGGAGACCGCATTCTTGTAATATGCAAAGACGGTACTTTCTATACTACTAACTTTGATTTGAGCAACAGGTATCAGGGAGAGTTGCTGAAAGTGGAAAAATTTGATTCTCAAAAAACTTTCAGTGTCATTTATGTAGATGGAGAGACAGGATTCCATTATATAAAACGCTTCTCATTTGAGCCTAGCGATAATGTTCCTTTATTATTCATCTCAGATGCTCCAGGATCAAAATTTGTGGAACTTTCAGAGGACCTTCATCCACAGGCACTCATTACCTTTGGAGGAAAACATGCCAAGAGAGAGGAGGAAGCAATTGATGTGGAGGAATTTATAGGCAAAAAAGGTTTCCGTGCCAAAGGAAAGAGAGCAACAGCATTTGAGGTGGAGGTTGTAAAATTCATTGAGCCTCTGCAGAAGGAGGAGGATAATCTTCCCGACAGTCAATCCGAGGATTCAGATGCACCTTCTGAGGAGGGATTTGCTCCAGGATCTACTGTAGAGTTTGATGAGCCTACATTGTTCTAAAGTTAATAATACAAAAGAAGATGTATATGAAAAATGAGGACCTCATTCGACGGTTACGAGTTATTGCATAAGCAATGACGAAGTAGAGGAGACTGTGTCGTCCTTATTTTCAAATACATCTTCTTCTTTTATACTGTCGGGATTAAAATGATAATAACGTTATGCGGTTTTATGGGTTGTGGAAAAAGTACTCTGGGAAGGGGACTTGCACAAGCATGTGGCTGCAGATTTATTGATCTTGACGATTATATAGAGGCAAAATGGGCTATGAGTGTCTCTACAATTTTTGAAAAGAAGGGGGAGGAGTGGTTCCGTGATGAGGAGTGCAATTGCTTGAATGAAATTGTGGAAGAGTATAACTATTTGAATTCCAAAGAAAAATACAATCTTGTGCTGGCCCTTGGGGGAGGAACGGTAACCAGTCCGTCAAGTGCTCAGGTTGTAAGGGAGCATACCCGTTGCGTATATTTGGAATGCCCTAAGGAGGTTCTTCTTAATCGTCTGGTAAAAAATAATTCCCGCAGGCCTCTTCTTGCTGGCAAATCTGAAGAGGAAATTTCAGCCTCCATAGATTCTCTGATGCATCGCCGAGAGGAGATTTACCGTACCAGTGCTCATCATATCTATCATACTGCCGGTAAGAAGATGAAAGATGTGATTGAGGATTTTAGTGGAAAGTTTGGAATATAAAAAAAGATGCTCTCTTTATGGAGAGCATCTTTTTTATTAGTATATGTAACCGAATTTCTTGAGTTCCTTTTTGCTTTCGCGCCAGTCGGGGTTCACTTTTACGAACATTTTCAGGAATACTTTCTTTTCAAAGAATTTCTCCATGTCGCGGCGGGCCTGGGTGCCTACTCGTTTTAGGGCAAGGCCTTTTGGTCCTATGATGATTCCTTTCTGGGACTCTCTGATTACATTGATGATTGCGCTGATGTTGTAGATCTCCTCATTCTCTTCAAATGCGTCAATTACAACCTCTGTGCAGTAAGGAATTTCCTTGTTGTAGTTGAGAAGGATTTTTTCTCTGATAATTTCAGATGCAAAGAATCTCATGCTCTTATCGGTGAAGACATCTCTGTCGTACCATGCGTGCTGCTGTGGAAGAAGCTCTACAAGTCTTGCAAGGAGTACATCTACATTGAATTTATTGAGGGCAGAGATAGGAAGAATCTCAGCTTTAGGCACTGTTGCATGCCATTTCTCAACCAATTCTACAACTTTTTCCTGTTTTGTCTCATCAATCTTGTTTATTGCAATGATTACAGGGCATTCAACTTTGTTGAGTTTCTCTATGTACTCAATGTTTTTGTCCATTTTCTCAATCACATCGGTTACATAAAGGATGATGTCTGCATCTCCTATTGCTGTCTCCACAAAGTCCATCATGCTCTCCTGAAGCATATAGTTGGGCTTGAGGATACCAGGGGTGTCGGAGAAGACAATCTGGTAGTCATTGCCGTTTACAATACCCATGATGCGGTGTCTTGTTGTCTGGGCCTTTGCAGTTACAATAGAAAGCTTCTCTCCAACAAGGGCATTCATAAGGGTAGATTTGCCTACATTAGGATTACCTATAATATTGACAAATCCGGCCTTGTTAATCTGGTCCATTGAATTGTTGATTTCCATATTCAGGCAATTTTACTCAAATGCACCCATTTTAAGCATTGCAATCTCTTGCTCTGTAAGGAATCTCCACTGGCCTCTTCTAAGGTTTTTCTTGGTAAGACCTGCGAAGTAAACTCTGTCAAGTTTTTTCACCTTGTAGCCGAAGTGCTCGAACATTCTTCTTACAATACGGTTTCTGCCTGAGTGGATCTCTACTCCTACCTGTGATTTGTCCTCATCAATGTATGAAAGTCCGTCTGCCTTGATGAAACCGTCCTCCAGGTTTACACCATCTAGAAGAGAGTTGAAATCTGTTCCCTTGAAGTTCTTGTCAAGGAATACGTGGTAGATTTTCTTTTTCTCAAATGAAGGGTGTGTAAGTTTGTCGGCAAGCTCACCGTCGTTGGTTAGAAGCAATACGCCGGTAGTGGCTTTATCAAGTCTTCCTACAGGATATACTCTAGATGAGCATTTGCCCTCCAACAACTGCATTACAGTTCTCTCTGCGTGAGGATCGCTCATTGTAGTTACGAAGTCTTTTGGTTTGTTCATTACAATGTAAACTTTGGCCTCACCTTTAATGCGTTCGTCGTTGAATCTTACAACGTCATTAGGATATACTCTTGTACCAAGCTCGGTAACAGTAACGCCGTTTACACTTACAAGACCTGCTGTAATGTAATCATCGGCCTCTCTTCTTGAGCAGATACCTGAGTTTGAGATGTATTTGTTAAGTCTTACACCCTCGTCAGCTTTTGCTTTAGGAGCACGTTGTGCAGGTGTGTATGACTGTACACCTTTGTAGCTTTTCTTTTCCTCAAAGTTCTTAACCATTCCATAGGCTCTCTTGCCTGTGAACTCTTTCTCGGCAAAGCTCTTGTTGCCTCTTGGAGTGCTCTCTTCCCACTCGTTCTCGCTTCTGAATGATTTCTCCGCTTTTCCAAAAGGTTTTCTACCTCTTGATGCAAATGGCTTCTCATCTGATTTTCCAAACGGTTTGCCACCTCTTGGGCCTTTAGAGAATGTTTTCTCATCTGATCTGCCGTAAGATTTTGCACCTCTTGGAGCTTTGTCAAATGAACTTCCTGATCTTGAATATTTACGCTTTGCTGAGCTCTCTGCAGCTGAGCCTTCAACTGAGCCTTCACCGGCTGAGTAGCGTCTTGAAGCAGGTTTTCTTCCTTGTGAAGCACCTGTGCGTCCTGCACCTCTTGTGCTTGGACGTCTGTTGTTGTTTTCTTTTCTCATTATTGTATGTAAAAATGGGCGGCAAAGTTATGTTAATCTGAGAGATTTTCCTACTTTTACACAATATTTTATGGAGGATATGAGTGTGAAAAGAATCTTGCAGATATCACCTCTTGTGAGGGAGAATTTGAGTGTGGCATTAAAGTCTATAAAAAGCAATGGTCTAAGGTCGTTGCTTACAATCTTGATAATTGCTGTTGGAATAACATCTCTGGTTGGAATACTTACTGCAACGGATGCCCTTAAACGAGAGGTGTTTTCTAGTTTTGAGAAGTTTGGAACTACTTCATTTTCAATTGTAAGGAAGAGTTTTTCTACAGAAGGCGGAGAGCGCAGGAGGGTGAGGAACAATACACAGATCACATATAGTCAGGCAATGAGGTTCAAGGAGAATTTTAGTGGTGACCTTGTTGTGTCTGTGTACGCTTATGTTGCTTCTAATGTTGCTGTAAAGTTTGAGGATGCAAGTACAAATCCAACTGTGGGAATAGTTGCTGCAGATGAAAATTATTTGAGGTTTTCTAACACTTCTGTTTCTAAAGGAAGGGGAATCTCAGCAAATGATGTTGGGATGGCAGCTTCTGTGTGCGTTCTGGGTAATGGAGTTGCCAGAACTTTGTTCGGAAGGGATGTCAATCCTGTCGGGAAGATAATTTCTGTTCAGGGAGTGAGATTTGAGATTGTGGGAGTGATGGAGTCACAGGGTTCATCGTTTGGAGGAAGTGCAGACAGCAGGGTAATTATTCCTGTATCTACGGCCAGAGGGGGCTTTGTGAGTGAAAATACATCTTTTTCTGTAGGTATTGTACCCTTGGATTTTGAGTATGGAAAGGATTGGCAAGCCGAAGCTGAGCAAGTGATGAGAAGTGTGAGGAGGCTCTCGCCAGTTGATATGACAGATTTTAGGATAAGCAGCAGTGAGTTCATGATGGAGGAGCTTACAGATATGATGGGTATAATTACAGTAGTTTCTGCTGTTATTGGTTTGATTACACTTTTGGGAGCGGCTGTTGGCCTGATGAATATTATGCTGGTGTCTGTGAAGGAGCGAACAAGGGAAATTGGTACAAGAAAGGCACTGGGAGCATCGTCAAAGATGATTAAAGGACAGTTCTTGTTTGAATCTGTGGTGATAAGTCAGATAGGATGTCTGTTGGGCATTGTTTTAGGTATCTTTGCCGGTAATATTGTGGCTCTTGCCATGAAGGCCTCGTTTATTATTCCATGGGTGTGGATATTCTCTGCCATTGCGGTCTGTTTTGTTGTTGGTGTTGCAAGCGGATATATTCCTGCAGTGAGAGCATCCAGATTAGATCCTATTGAGGCATTGAGATATGAGTAATTTGTGCAGTTAGTGGAATTATCATTACATTTGCACTCTTAATTTTTACGGTATATGATGTTTACTTTTTTGCAGGCAGAGGTTGCCGCAGTGGCTGTGCAGCCCGAGCTTGAGTTTTCGTTGATTGATATGGCATGTAAAGGTGGCTGGTTGATGATACCGCTGCTATTATTGTCTATTGCTACCATTTACCTTTTTAGTATGAAGTGGATGGTTATAAGTAAGGCTGGAAAGGTTGATGCTTCTTTTATGAAAGAGGTAGAGCAGTTGGTTATGGGAGGAAACAGGAGCCAGGCTATTGAGCTTTGCCGACAGACTGATACCCCTATTTCAAGGATGATTGAGAAAGGTATTGACAGAATTGGACGACCTTTGCAGGATATCCAGACTGCGGTTGAGAATACTGCAAATATTGAGGTTGCAGCCATAGAGAAAGGGTTACCGTTGATGGCTACAATAGCAGGTGGTGCCCCAATGATAGGTTTTCTTGGTACAGTAATGGGTATGGTGCAGGCTTTCTTCAATATGGCACAGGCTGGAAGCAATATTGATATCACTTTGCTGTCGGGAGGAATATATACTGCAATGGTTACAACTGTTGCCGGTCTGATTGTGGGTATTATGGCATATTTTGGGTATAATCTGCTTACTTCACAAGTGTCGGATGTTGTATTCAAAATGCAGAATACTACCGTTGAGTTTATGGATATGTTGCAGTCTCCTGTAACCAGAAAATAGTTTGTATTATGGCAATCAAACAAAGGGCAAAGGCAGAGGCAGGTTTCAGTATGTCTTCTATGACAGACATAGTGTTTCTGTTGCTAATATTTTTCCTGGTTACATCTACGCTCATTAACCCTAATGCGTTGAAACTCCTCCTTCCTAAGAGTACAAACCAGATAACGGCAAAACAGCAGGTGAGCGTTTCAATAAAGCATTACCAGAACAACAATACTTTTTCTTACCATATTAACGGAAATAAAACCCCTGTTAGGATTGATCAGGTGGAGCCTAGATTGCAGGAATTGTTGCAGGAGAGTGATGATCCTACCTTCTCCATATATGCCGACAAGAGTGTTCCGGTAGAGCAGGTGGTGAATATGATGAATATAGGAAAAAGGAACAAGTATAAGGTTATACTTGCTACTTCTCCAGAATAAAAAAGATGTCGTTGAGACATCTTTTTTATTATTGGGTATTTTAGTATTCTACATCTACAAGGAAGAGGGCATTGCCTGGTACAGATCCTCCTGCGGCATTACGGTTTTTTTGAGCAAGCATCTGTGCTATCCATTCAGGTTCTTTCTTGCCAAATCCAACTTCCAATAATGATCCTACCATGGCTCGTACCA
The DNA here is from genome assembly GCA_045613465.1 of Candidatus Egerieisoma sp. Lineage (GTDB taxonomy): Bacteria > Bacteroidota > Bacteroidia > Bacteroidales > UBA932 > Egerieousia. The sequence continues at coordinate 14,769 of JAZLBB010000094.1, read as the reverse complement.
TGTTTCTGAGAAACCGGTTGGCACTTACTGTAAAGACAAAGTGGGTAGATGAGTTAAAGTCATTGCCATCAATAGGGGTCCAGTATGCCTGGGTTACATTACAGATAGAGGTCTTATTGTCGGCGCCAAGCTTCTCAAGACTTGTGAAGTCTTGCTCCCCAAGGAAATATTGTGCTGCCTGATTCATTTTCTCAAAATTGAGTCTTGGTGGAAGAAAATATGAGAACTCAGAACAAAACGGGTCTTTTTCTGTATGTATATAGTATTTGTAGGTTCTGCTTTTAGCGCTGAACCTTGCATGCATCTCTTCAGATACGGGGTAAACGCTATGAACGCAGATTGCTTTTGGCAGAATGGCATTCATTTTGTAAATGAAGTTTGGCTGCAAGGCTAAATCACCTTCAAAGTTGAAGTGGGCAATGTAGTTTTTTGCGTTGACACCAGTGTCGGTACGGCCTGCTCCAACTACCTGAACAGGTGTTTTAAGTAGCACAGAAAGAGCCTTTTGTAGCTCGGCTTGTACACTGTTGGCATTTTCTTGTATCTGCCAACCGCTAAAAGGGGCACCGTTGTATGATAAACAGATGAAATATCTCATAAAAATGTAGTAATTTTGCAAATTTAATGATTGGAACAATATTAAAAAAATAAACATATATATGGAATCGGTTAACATTAAGGAATTGAATGAGAGAATCCAGAAGGAGAGTGCTTTTGTGGATATCATTACCATTGAGATGAACAAGGTGATTGTTGGACAGAAGCATTTGGTTGAGAATCTCCTTATTGGTCTGCTTGCAGATGGCCATATCCTTCTTGAGGGAATGCCCGGTCTTGCAAAGACTTTGGCCATAAATACCCTTGCAAATATTGTAGATGCAAAGTTCAATAGAATTCAGTTTACTCCAGACCTTTTGCCTGCTGATGTGATTGGAACAATGATATATAGTCAGAAGAGCGAGCAGTTCCAGGTAAAACAGGGTCCTATCTTTGCAAACTTTGTACTTGCGGATGAGATTAATCGTTCTCCTGCCAAAGTGCAGTCTGCACTATTGGAGGCTATGCAGGAGAGACAGGTTACTATTGGTGACAATACCTACAAGCTACCTAAACCATTCCTTGTAATGGCTACCCAGAACCCGGTTGAGCAGGAGGGTACATATCCTCTTCCTGAGGCACAGGTAGACCGTTTTATGCTTAAGGTGGTTGTTGACTACCCTAAGAAAGAGGAGGAGAAGATGATTATTAGAATGCACAATGCCAAAGAGTTCCCTAAAGCTTCTGCTATCCTTAAACCTGAGGATATCGTAAGAGCAAGGGAGGTTGTTAAGGATGTGTATATGGATGAGAAGATTGAGAAGTATATTGTGGATATTGTTTACGCAACCAGAACTCCTGAGGATTATGGTTTGGGCAAACTTAAGGATCTTATCCAGTATGGTGCATCTCCTCGTGCCAGCATTTCGTTGGCAATGGCTTCCAAGGCGTATGCTTTCATAAAGAGAAGAGGTTATGTGATTCCGGAGGATGTGCGTGCTGTATGCCATGAGGTTTTAAGACACAGAATAGGTCTTACTTATGAGGCTGAGGCCGAGAATATCACTACCGAGAGCATTATTACAGATATCATAAATACAGTTGAGGTTCCATAGTAGCGTGTGGAGGATTGGGCAATGGATAACGGATTGCTGAAAAAAGTAAGGAAAATAGAGATTAAGACAAAGTCCTTGTCGCACCAGATTTTTGCAGGCGAATATCACTCTGCCTTCAAGGGAAGGGGTATGGCTTTCAGTGAGGTGAGAGAGTACCAGTTTGGGGATGATGTGAGGAATATGGACTGGAATGTTACAGCCAGGCTAAGGGCACCATATGTAAAGGTTTTTGAGGAGGAGAGGGAGCTTACTGTGGTGTTGCTGGTGGATGTAAGTTCGTCGGGAATATTTGGAACCACTACAAAGAGCAAGAGAGAACTGTTGGCTGAAATTGCTGCAGTGCTTTCATTTTCTGCCTCTGCAAATAATGATAAGGTTGGGGCATTGTTTTTCAGTTCCAAGGTGGAGAAGTTTATCCCTCCAAAGAAAGGAAGGAGCCATTTGTTGAGGATTATAAGGGAGTTGTTGGAATTTGAGCCTCAGACAAAGGGGACAAATATCTCTGAGGCGTTGAGGTTCCTGACAAATGCCATAAAAAGAAAGTGTACAGCATTCCTCCTTTCAGATCTTATGGATGTTGATGCAGAGGGGCACCCTAATTATGAGGAGGCACTTAAGGTTGCAGTGAACAGACACGACCTTTCTGTTGTGAATATTTATGACCCAAGGGAAAGGGAGCTTCCCGACGTAGGATTGGTAAGGATTAAGGATGCCGAGACAGGAGAGCAGATGTGGGTAGATACATCCAGTAAGGCTGTAAGGTCCCATTATGCTGCATGGGGAAGGGATGTCCTTAAGAATTCAACCGTGCTGTTCAATAGATTTAAGGTGGATAGTGTGAGTATAAGTACAGATCAGGATTATGTGAAAGGGCTTATCTCATTGTTCAAACAGCACTAATTGTGTATTTGATGAAAAGATTGTCATTTATAGTTTTTTTTGTTGCAGCAATGTTTGCAATGGGTAGTGCCGGAGCGTATGCCCAGGAGCAGGATGTGCTGCAGATACCGCTTCCGCAGTGGCTGGAGGTGAAAAGTTCTTCTCTTAACAAGGATTCTATACTTGTAGGTGAGCAGGTGGTGTGGAGTACACAGCTTGCATTGCCACAGGAGCAGGAACTTATGTTTGCCCCTTATGCCTCTATTGTGAAGGGAGAGAATGCTCCAGTAGATGTGGTGCATGATATAGTATTGGATACCCTGGCAATTAAAAATGGAATGAAAGAGCTGGAGATAAAGCTTCTTCTTACATCATTTGACAGCGGTTACTATAAATTGCCTCTTATGGTTGCACTTACACCGGAGGGGGATACCATATATCTTGATTCTCCGTTCCTGGAAGTTACCAATACCCCTGTGGATACGGCCAATTTTGTAATCAATCCCCTTAAAGGGCAGATGAGATATCCTGTAACTTTACAGGAGATACTTCCATGGTCCGGACTTGCCATATTGTTGATATTGGGTGGATATCTGTTGTACAGATACATAAAATACAAGAGGGAGAATAAGGATTTCTTTGGAAAACCAATTGTGGCAGATCCACCACATATTGTGGCATTGAGGGAACTTGACAGGTTGCGCGGAGAGAAACTTTGGCAGAGCGGTAAGGAAAAGTTGTTCTATACTGGAATTACAGATACCCTCAGGGAATATATAGAGGCGAGGTTTGGGGTAAGTGCCATGGAGAAGACCTCAAATGAAATTATGGTGAGCCTAAAGGATAAACAGATTCAGGAACGCCAATACAAGGAACTTGATGAACTCCTTAAAACTGCAGACCTTGTGAAGTTTGCCAAATATGTACCGTCACTCTCTGAGAATGAGGAGGCTATTCCTGCAGCGGTGAGATTTGTAAATGCAACATTTGAGCAGGAGTTGCAACAGGAGATGGGCAAGGAGACCCATGAGAGTGCGGAGAACCAAAAAGTGGAGGAAAATTAAGATGTTTTTTGAGTATAGTAGTCTATTGTGGCTGTTACTGCTTCTTGTGCCTGTAATTGCCATTTACATATACAGGGAGGTTAAGGGATTGCGCCCTTATCTGCTTGTATCATCTGCAACTCCATGGAAATATAATGGGGGAAAATTGAAAAAAGCAGCAAGACATCTCCCTTTTATCTGCAGGACAATCGCTTTGGCTGCATTGATACTGGCTATTGCACGTCCACGTTCATCTTCTAATTTTGAGAGGGTAGACACCGAAGGAATAGATATTGTACTTGCACTGGATGTCTCAACCAGTATGCTGGCCAGAGATTTTATTCCCGACAGAATTGGAGCTGCAAAAGAAATAGCAATACAGTTTATTGCAGAGAGACCATCTGACCGCATAGGTGTTGTAGTGTTTGCGGGAGAGAGTTACACGCAATCTCCACTTACAACCGACAGAGTAACGCTAATCAATCTTTTAAAAGAGGTGGAGTGCGGTATAATTGAGGATGGTACAGCCATTGGAAACGGATTGGCAACATCAGTGGCCAGACTTAAGGACTCTCAGGCTAAGAGTCGTGTTGTGATCCTCCTTACTGATGGAGTGAACAATGCAGGTGAAATTTCACCTCAAATGGCATCTGAAATAGCAAAAACCTACGGTGTGAGGGTGTATACCATTGGTGTTGGAGCCGAGGGTACAGCACCATATCCTGTAATGACTCCATTTGGAGTGGATATCCAGCAGGTGGAGGTTAAGATAGATGAGCAACTGTTGCAGCAGATTGCAACGGAGACTGGAGGAAAATATTTCAGGGCAACAGACAATACCAAACTTTTGGAGATATACGGAGAGATTAACAAAATGGAGAAGAGCAGGACTCTGGTTGACAGTTTCCCTATTTACAAGGAACTGTTTATGTATTTTGCACTTGCTGCACTTGCCGCAATTATATTGGAGTTCCTACTTGTACTTTTTGTAACTAAACAGATTCCTGATTAAAAAAGAGAGATATGATACATTTTGCACAGGCAGAATATTTGTTGTTGATATTGCTTATACCTCTGTTTTTTGTCATTTATGGTCTGGCAAGAAAAGGGAGGAATAAGAAGATAGCAAAGTTGGGAAATCCGGCATTGCTCGCTACTCTTATGCCGGAGCGTTCGAGATATAAAGGATGGGTGAGAGTTTCATTTTTTGCTGTTGCATGGTTCTTTTTTGCAATAGGACTTGCAAGACCCCAAATGGGAGCAAAATTGAAAGAAAATAACCGCAAAGGTGCTGAGATAATGATAGCTCTGGATGTATCCAATTCAATGTTGGCCCAGGATTATTATCCAAACAGACTTGAGAGGGCGAAACTTGCAATTTCCAGACTGGTAGACAAATTGCAGGGTGACAGGATAGGATTGATAGTATTTGCGGGGCAGTCGTTTGTACAGCTTCCAATAACAACAGACTATGTTTCAGCAAAAATATTCCTTAATACAATTGGCACAGAATCGGTGCCGGTGCAAGGAACAGCATTGGGTGAAGCTATAAATACAGCAATCAAGAGTTTCAGCTCCGATGCTCAGATGCAGCAAGATAACAAAGCCATTATCCTTATAACAGATGGCGAAAACCACGAGGATGATGCAGTTATGGCTGCAAAAAATGCTGCGGAGGTTGGTATAAAGGTGTTTTGTGTTGGAGTAGGATCTCCAGAGGGAAAACCTATCCCATATGGGGAGAACGGCGACCTTATGAAAGACAAGGATGGTAATATTGTAGTTACCAAGCTCAATGAAAAGGTTTTGGAGGAGGTTGCAATTGCAGGTGGAGGAGCATATGTAAGGGCAGGTAACGCTGAGTTTGGACTTAATCCAATTATTGATGAGTTGAAACAGTTGCAGCAACAGCAGTTCAAATCAATTGTTTTTGAGGATTTTGAGGAGCAGTATATGTATTTCTTTGCAATAGCGTTGGTGTTTCTTATTCTTGAGTTCCTTGTAGGAAACAGGAGAGTTGGCAAAAAAATGTTTGCAGTGGTATTGCTTATGATTGTTTGTGCAGGAAACTCTTATGCTCAGACAGACCGCAAAGAGGTTAGAAAAGGTAACAGTTTCTTTAAAGATAAAAATTACAAGGAGGCAGAGGTTGAGTACAGAAAGGCACTTATTAAGGACTCACTATCTTTGGCCGGTAATTTTAACTTGGCAAATACCCTTATGCATCAGGAAGATGCTGCAAATGCAGAGCTGATTTATGGCAAAATAGGTGATACAATATCCAAAATGCCACAAAAGGTGGACTGGAAGAAAGGTAGTGTTGTTGCCCAGAAAAATACTTTGGCTCCAGATTATTATCATAATTTGGGTAATTCATATTTGGAACAGAAAAAATATGGTGAGGCTGTTGAGGCTTACAAAAATGCCTTAAGACGCAATCCTTCAGATGAACAGACAAGGGAAAACTACATTTATGCAAAGAAGAAGGCGGAGGATCAGCAGAACCAACAACAGCAGCAACAAAACCAACAAAACCAGCAAAACCAGCAAAACCAGCAGGATCAGCAGGATCAGAACAACCAGCAGAATCAGGATGATCAGCAGGATAAGAATAATGACCAAAACCAGAATAAGGATCAGAACCAGAATCAGAACCAGCAGAATGAGGATAATAAAGATAATCCCGACAAGCAGGAACAACCTCAATCTGATCCAAAAATAACTCCTCAAGCAGCTGAGCAGATGTTGCAAGCTATGCAAGAGAAGGAGAACCAGACTCAGGAGAAGGTAAAAGAGGAGAAAGCCAAGATTCTGAAATCAAAACAGAAAGAGAAATACTGGTAAGTTGGAGTGTAACCGAATTAAAATTTGTGAAAGATGAGATATTTGAGAAAAGTGTTGTCCGTTTTGTTTCTAATTGTGGGAAACATAGCATTAGCGCAAAACACTTTTATTGTGGATGCCCCAAGAGTGGTTGGGCAAGATGAGGCTTTTAAGGTAGTTTTTTCTGCCGATGGAGAGATTACAGATTTCTCACGACCTGAATTTACAGGATTGGAGGTATTGGCCGGACCGTCACCTTCCAGAATGATGAGTACCCAAATCATCAATGGAAAGAGGAGCGAGTCTGTGGAGATGAGCTACACTTATATTGTAAAGCCTATGGCCGAGGGTGTGGCAAAAATTTCTTCTACATCTGCAACCATCGGGGGAAAAGTGTATACAACAGGAGAAGTATCTATTGAGGTAGTTAGAGGGGCGCAGGCAAATGGAGGAAACCAGCAGCAACAAGGTGCGGTTACCGGTACAGCACAGACAAAACAACCTTCATCTGAGATTTCTTCTAAGGATGTGTTCCTGGATCTGTCTTTCAGCAAAACTAAGGTTGTAAAAGGTGAACCTGTAATTGCTACACTAAAACTTTACACAAAAGTACCGATTGCAGGTTTTGAGGATATCAAGTTCCCTGTGTTTGACGGATTTTGGAGCCAGGAGACAGAGACTCCTCAGAATATAAATTTTGTAAGGGAGAATATAGACAATCAGATTTATAATGCAGCAGTACTGAGAAAATATATTCTCTTGCCACAGCAGACAGGAGATTTGACAATACAGCCTGCAGAGATGATTTGTCATGTTCAGGTAATGACCTCTCCTAGAGGTAGATCTATTTTTGATGATTTCTTTGATCAGGGATATCAGATTGTTAAGAAGAGGGTGAATTCAGGCAGTGCCAAGATAAAAGTATCTCCTCTTCCTGCTGGAGCCCCAGCATCGTTTGGTCAGGGTGTAGGTGATTTTACCCTTAAGGTGGCACTCAGCAGAGACAGTGTAAAGGCTCATGAGGCAGGGTCTGTTATTGTTACTGTTCAGGGAACAGGTAACTTGAACCTTATAGAGACTCCCAAATTGGAACTTCCTGCAGATTTTGAGCTGTATGATGTAAAGACTACCAATAACTACTCATATGGAAGTAATGGAATATCGGGAAGCAAGAGCTTTGAGTACCCTTTTATACCAAGAAGTGAAGGGGTATTTGAGGTTCCTCCGGTAGAGTATTCTTATTATGATATTAAGAAGGGCAAATATGTTACACTAAAGAGCCTTCCATTGGAGATAAAGGTTGCAAAGGGAGAAAGCAGCAGTTCTGGTGGTTTTGTACAGGGAATAACCAAGCAATCAGTGGCCTCGTTGGGTGAGGATATCAGATATATTGTCCAAGGTGCTCCAGGTTTGAGTAAAAAGGGGAGTTTCTTTGTTGGAAGTGTTATGTTCTTTGTGGTATTGGCAATTCTTTGTGTAGTTTATTGTGCATTATATATTGTGCTCAAAAAGAGAGCAAAACTTAGAGGAGATGTTGTACGTACAAGAAACAAAAAAGCCAATAAAGTTGCCGGAATGAGACTTAAGGTTGCAAAGAGCTACATGGAGCAGAATTTACGTTCTCCTTTCTATGAGGAGGTGCATAAAGCTCTGTTGGGTTATATTAGTGACAAACTTGCCATTCAGTTTGCAGATATGCAGAGAGATACCATTAAGGAGACTTTACAGTTGAAAGGGGTGTCGGAGGCCAATATAAATGCATTTATGCAGATTTTGGAGGATTGTGAGATTGCAAGGTACTCTTATGGTGGAGATCAGGGAGAGATTTCTCAACAGTACAATAAGGCAGTGGAGGTGATTTCTGCTTTGGAAAATGAGTTGTAAACATAACGGAGAAAATGGTATGAAAAAGATATTGGCAATAATGTTTTTGTTCTCAGCTTTGTCGCTTGGTGCACAGGATAGGGGGGAGTTATGGACCAAAGGAAATGATGCTTACTCAATGGGACAGTACCAGGGGGCGCTGGATAGTTATAATGAGCTGGAGAAGATGGGGTATGAGTCATATAAGCTCTATTATAATATGGGTAATGCCTGGTACAAACTGGATAATATGGGTAAAGCAATACTATATTATGAGAAGGCGTTGAAGCTAGATCCGTCGGGAGCTGATGCACTTAATAATTTGCAGATAGCAAAACTCCATACTTTGGATAAGATAGATCAGGTGCCGGAGTTTGTCCTTTCTGCCTGGACAAAGAATTTGAGAAACAATTTGTCTTCAAATGCGTGGGCATACATCTCATTGGGATTGTTGGCGGTAATGTTTATTCTTCTGTTGCTGTTCAAGTTTGCCCCAACAACAGGTGGCCGTAAGTTCTCTTTTGTATTGGCGTGTGTTGTGTTGCTCTTTGCAATCTGTACGTTATTGTTTTCTATAAGTCTGAAAAGTGAGGCTACAGCACAGGACAGTGCTATTGTAATGGTTCCTGTGAGCAATGTGAAAAGTGCTCCCAATTCTACAGGAAACAACCTGTTTATATTGCATGAGGGATCTAAGGTTGAAATATTGGAGCAAGCAGGAAAATGGTGCCGTATAGAGATTGCAGATGGTAGACAGGGGTGGATACAACAAGTTGATGTTGAGGTGATATAAGAATATGTAAAAGAGGGTTGGTGCTCCAACCCTCTTTGTATTTTATAGGCTCCAATAGCCGTATTTGTTGATTTTTCCTTTGAATTTCCCTTTTACATCAATTAAAATTCCGTCGGGAGTAAGAAGTCTCTCAAAATCATCCTGTGTAAGGTTAGAGTATTCATTGTGCGATACGGCAGCTACAACGGCCTGATATTTCCCTGTTGGGGCAGAGGCCATTTTTATTCCGTACTCTTTCTCTACCATTGTAGGTTCTGCATGAGGGTCAACCACATCTACCTGAATACTGAAACTCTCAAGTTCCTTAACTATATCTGCAACTTTTGAATTGCGTGTATCTGCAACATTCTCTTTAAAAGTGATACCCATAACCAATACCCTTGCTCCTACTGGTGAGATGCCGTTGGCAATCATCTTCTTTACGGTATTCTTTCCAATATGGCTGCCCATAGAGTCATTTACCGACCTTCCACCTTGTATAACCTGTGGATGGTAGTTCATCTCATTTGCTTTGTATACCATGTAGTACGGATCCACACCAATGCAGTGGCCGCCTACAAGACCTGGGTAAAATTTAAGGAAGTTCCATTTTGTACCGGCAGCTTCAAGGACATCATATGTGTTTATCCCCATTTCATTAAAGATGATTGAAAATTCGTTCATCAAGGCAATGTTCACATCCCTTTGGGTGTTTTCCATAATTTTTGCACTCTCTGCAACCTCAATGGTTGGAGCCTTGTGTATTCCAGCCTTTACAACTTTTCCGTACACTGCAGCAATGTTTTCCAAAGTGTTGTTGTCGCATGCAGAAACAATTTTCATGGTATTCTGCAAACTGTGCTGCACATCACCAGGATTGATTCTCTCTGGAGAGTAGCCTACAAAGAAATCTGTTCCCATCTTCATCCCCGACAGTTTTTCCAATACCGGCACACATCTCTCTCTTGTACAGCCAGGGAACACTGTAGATTCATAAACAACATAGTCACCCTTCTTCAAACATGTGGCTACAGTTTCGGTAGCTTTAAGTAGTGGGGTGAGATCAGGGGTACGGTGTGCATCAATAGGTGTAGGGACAGCAACAATAAAGAAGTTCACATTTTTAAGATCGTTGGCATTTGATGTGAAAGTTATGTCTGTTCCTGCAAAAGCATCTTCTCCTACCTCACGGCTAGGATCCTGACGCTGGTTGAGCAACGCAATATTGCGTTCATTTATATCAAAGCCAATCACTTTGAAATTCTTTGACAGCTCCAGTGCCAGAGGCAATCCTACATATCCTAAACCAATTACTGCAATGCAGCTTTTCTTCTCCACCAATTTGTTGTACATAATCTCCATTCTCTTTGTTAACAGCCCCAAAGTTAGAAAAAAAGACTAAATTTGAAGCAATATTTAAAATTTACACTTACTATGGGAAAGATTACTAAAAATTGTGCCGTATTTGTTACATCGCTACTTTTTGCAGTCAGTGTTATGGCACAAGACTTCTCTTTTGCATATATGACGGATGTTCATATATCGGTTGGAGGACAAACTGTAGAGGATGCAAAAAAATGTATGGCGGATATAAACAAACAGAAAGGATTGTCGTTTGCAATATTTGCAGGAGATATAACCGAATTTGGATCTGATGAAGAGATAAAATTGGCAAAGGAGATATTTGATGAACTTACCATACCTTACTATATTGTGGCAGGTAACCATGATGCAAAATGGTCTGAGAGCGGATGCAATACATTTTTAGAGGTGTTTGGATATGAGATGTTCGATTTTGAGAAGGATGGAATAAGATTTATTGGCTGCAATAGCGGTCCTAATATGAGGATGGCTCCAGCATTGGTTCCAAGAGAAACCATTGTATGGCTGGATTCCCTTTCAAAGGCAATTGATCCGCAGCAGCCCCTAGTGTTCATTAACCACTATCCAATGGATACATCTGTACTCAATTATACTCAGGTACTGGATATTCTAAAAAAAATGAATACCCAACTTATAATGAACGGACATTGGCATCAGGATAAAGCTATGGTGTATGAGGGGCTACCAGGTATGATTGGCCGTTCCACTCAGAGAGTGGGCAAGAGGGGGCCCGGTTATAATATTGTAACTGTAAATGGCTCTACAATAACATTTAAAGAGAGAGTTGCAGATCCGGAAATTACTGGTTCCCCATGGTTTACCTTAAGGATGAGTAAAGGTACTCCTGCTCCCGACAGCAATAAATATCCACGTCCTGATTTCTCTATCAACAGTACATATCCTAATGTGAAAGAGGTGTGGAGAAGGGCAGACAATACCGACATTGGTGCGGCTGCTGTACAAAGTGGAAAATATGTTGTATATGCCAATACGTCGGGAATAATATATGCTTTGGATGCTGCAGATGGAAAGGAGTTGTGGAAGTATGCTACAGGGGGCAAGATTTTCTCTACTCCTGCAGTTTATGGCAAGGGGGATGCCGCTTCGGTGATTGTGGGATCATGTGACAGGAATATCTATTCCCTGAATATAAAGAGTGGTAAGGTGAACTGGACATATAAATGCGGCAAATCTGTTCTTGGATCTGCGGTTGTGTACGGAGGCAAGGTTTATATTGGTGCCTCTGACAATACATTCAGGGCACTTGATGCCAAGACAGGAAGACTTGTGTGGGAAAATAAGGAGGTTAAGGGCTTTATAGAGGCCAAACCATTTGTAGACAAACAGCAGGTGGTTATTGGAGATTGGGCAAATACATTGTACTCCTTTAATCCTGCAAACGGAAAGCTCCAGTGGAAATGGGAAAAGAAAGGGAGCAGGATGCTCTCTCCGGCTGCAGTATGGCCTATAAAAGCTAATGGCAACATTATTTTTGCAACGCCTGAAAGGGTAACTTATGGTTTGGATGCAAAGAGTGGCAAACAGCTTTGGAGGGTTTATGGAGGAAGGGAGTCTGTTGGACTTTCTCCAGACGGACAGCACTATTATGTTAAAGTGATGAAGGATTCAGTATTTATGTTTGCTACCAAACTTGCTCCTGGAACAGATGCTTCTAAAAAGCCTGCACCTGAAAGGGTATGGGGAGCAAATGCTGAATTCGGTTATGAGATTGCCCCTACTCCAATCACCTCAGTGGCTACAGGGGGTAAAGAGAATAAAGGACTTGTATTTATACCTACGGACAAAGGCAATATAGTGGCCCTTAACCATGCAGACGGTTCTATTGCATGGAAACATAAAGTCTCGTTTGCACTAATCAACTATATCCAGCCTTTATCGGACAACAGATTGCTGGTTAGTACAATGGATGGTATTGTTACAGTTTTGCAATATTAAGTTTATATTCCAAGCAACTCCAGCAGCTGTTTCATGCCTTCTGTCGCAGGGGCTTGGATTTGGGTGAAATTTGGTATATTGAGATTCATGGGTGCGGGATCTATCAAATAGATTCTGCATCCTTTTTTTGCATAATGAACAAGGCCGGCAGCAGGGTAGACATTCAGTGAAGTGCCAATGATAACAAGGATGTCAGCTTTTTCTACAGCTCTGGCACCGCGTGCAAGTTCAGGTACTGCCTCTCCAAACCATACAATGTGTGGGCGGAGTTGTCCTCCGTCGGGAGCAAGGTCTCCCAAATTAAGTTCTTTATAGCCTATATCAAATGTAGGGCCGTAGTCAGAAAATTCGCTACGGGCTTTGGTGGCTTCTCCATGCAGGTGGATGATGTTTGTACTCCCTCCCCGTTCGTGCAGGTCGTCTATGTTTTGGGTTACTACGGTTACATTGTATTTTTCCTCCAGACGGGCTACGGCATAGTGGGCGGAGTTAGGCTGTGCCTTTTCAAGTTCTTTACGTCTTTTGTTGTAAAATTCAAGTACAAGGGCACGGTTACGATGCCATCCATCTATTGATGCAACTTCCTCTACGTTATAGTTGTCCCATAGTCCGTTACCGCCACGGAATGTCTGGATTCCACTTTCTGCGCTTATTCCTGCGCCACTAAGTATTACAATGTTCTGTTTTTCCATAACTTATTCTGCAAAGAAACAGGTTGTGAACCAAAGCTTGAATAGGGGGTCGAGAAATTTGGCCGGCTGTTTCTCATTAAAATTGATTATCTCCTTTTTGGTAAGGGCCTCCTTGAGCCTGCTTACATTGGCAGATGAGTTGAGCTTGTATTTGTCCAGCACATCTCCAGATGTAAACTTTGTAACCCCTTCCAGGGCCGCCTTTATCATGCGTATCTGGTATTTGCTCAAACTGAATACTACCGAATGGTATTCGTAATCGTGCAAATTTATAAGATGTTGTGTAGCCTGTTTTATGATACCCTCATTTACATATCCTTTTGCAAGGTTAAAACATATGGATGCCAGGTGCTGTGTGTACCATGGATCCCCTTCCATGAGGTTATATATGGTAGCTGCCTGATCGTAGTTGATTATCTTTCCACCTTTCTGGAACGACTTTACTATGAATTCAGCAAATATTTTCTCTTCTATTGGGAGAATCTCAATCCTTTCAGCAAATTGGTAGAGGTATTTTTTCTCCATGAATATCTCTTCCATGGCGTTAAACCTGTCACCTGTAAGGATGTAGTTTGTTGAGGTCTGCTTTTTCCACACTTTCTCAAGCAACAGGAATACTCTGTGGGGTTCATCAAACAGAAGGATGTCCTGGAACTGGCGGAAGTAGAATATTATATGTGTTCCGTATTCCTTGGCAAGATTGCATGGAAGCATAAGGATTTCCTCAATCTGTTTGTCGGTAAGGAAAGTCTTATTGGTATATGTGTATTGCACTGTTGCCCCATTATTGTCCAGTGTGTATGGGGCAGAAGGGATAAATTTCTGAAGAATGGCTTTCCACTGTGTAGCGGTTTCGGCAAAATGGGAAACACTCTCATTGGCAAGCTTAAGCATAAATGCCTCAACGCAGCGGATGTTGAAAAGATCCATCTGACAGAAGGTGAAGTGGTGATGGTCGTGCTTGAGCATTTCCATTGAGTTGTACACAAGAGATTTCTTGCCAATTTTGGCAGGACCGTAGATAAGTATATTCCTGTGGTTTCTCAACAGGTTGCAAAGATGTGATACTTCTTTATTGCGGCCTATGAACTGGGCACCCTGCACATATCTGTTATATTCAAATGGTGATTCCATTTTATGGGGCATTTATTTATGCGAAATTAAAAAGATTTTTTGTGTAATGGATAAAAAGTATTACTTTTGTGGTCCGTAAATAATTAAAAGATAGCTAAGCTACTGAATAAGAGTTAATTATTGATTAACCGCTTACTATCATAACCCAAAAAAACAAATTAAAATGTACGCAATCGTTGACATTGCAGGACAACAGTTTAAAGTTGAGGCTGGTAAAAAAATTTATGTACACCGCCTACAGGATGAGGTAGGTGCCTCAATCTCTTTCGAAAAAGTATTATTAACCGACAACGAGGGTGTTGTTAAAGTTGGCGCTCCTTACGTAGAGGGTTCAGTTGTTAAAGCTACTGTTCTTGATCACGTTAAAGGTAACAAGGTGCTAGTGTTCAAAAAGAAACGTCGTAAAGGCTATCAGAAAATGAACGGTCACCGCCAGTGTTTGACACAAATCCAAATTGAATCAATTGCTTAATTTTTAAAATTTAGAAGTTTATGGCTCACAAGAAAGGTGTCGGTAGTTCAAAGAACGGCCGTGAATCACATAGCAAACGACTAGGTCTTAAAATTTTCGG
>JAZLBB010000093.1:0-28148 GCA_045613465.1 Candidatus Egerieisoma sp. | reverse complement strand
ACGAGTTTTTTCTCGTAATCGGCACCTTTCAAATCTTTGATTATCACCTCTTCCCATTGCTCTGTGGAAACAGGTGGAAACTCAGCAAATAATTTTTCTGCCATATTTTTATTTTTATATATGAATGGATAATATGATTTTCCTGTAAAAATCGTTCAAAGTTACAAATAATATAATTTAAAACCAACTATTTAAAAGCCTCTTCAACCACACTATCATCCGCCAGATTAGGCATTGTCACCAACAAACCCGGTGTTCTCTCCATTTCTCTTCTAATCGCAAACATGGCCCCTTTATTTCTTGCCCAGCTTCTTCTGGCAATACCATTGTTTACATCCCACAACAACATATTCCTTATTCTACGGTCTGCATCCTCCGAGCCGTCAATAACCATACCAAATCCGCCGTTGATAACTTCTCCCCAACCTACACCTCCACCATTATGGATTGAAACCCAAGTAGCCCCTCTGAACGCATCTCCAATCACATTCTGCACAGCCATATCAGCGGTAAAGCTTGAACCGTCATAAATATTGGAGGTCTCTCTATAAGGGGAGTCTGTTCCCGACACATCATGATGATCCCTTCCCAAAACTATAGGGGCGCTTACCTTTCCCTCCCTTATAGCCTGGTTCATAGCAAGTGCTATCTCAATTCTACCCTGAGAATCGGCATATAGAATACGGGCCTGGGAACCCACCACCATTTTATTCTTTCCAGCCTCCTTTATCCAGTGGATATTATCTGCCAATTGTGGCTTTATCTCATCGGGAGCATCTGCCATAATATTTTCAAGCACCTGCGCTGCAAGTTTGTCTGTATACTCAAGATCTTCCGGTTTAGAAGATGTACATACCCACCTGTACGGACCAAAGCCATAATCAAAAAACAGAGGTCCCATAATATCCTGCACATAAGACGGATACCTGAACTTCCTTTGTGTCTCCGTATCATTTGAATCGCCCCCCATTCCAGGATTGAAGATGTCTGCTCCAGCCCTTGAAGCCTCCAACAAAAACGCATTTCCATAATCAAAGAAATACATTCCTCTTCCCGACAATTTATTGATAGCCTCCACCTGTCTCCTCAAACTCTCCTGAACACACGCCCTAAACCTTTCAGGCTCAGCAGCCATCATCTCCTTACTCTCCTCAAATGAATACCCCACAGGATAATATCCACCTGCCCACGGATTATGTAGAGAAGTCTGGTCTGAACCAAGATCTACATGCACATTCTCTGCCGCCAACTTTTCCCACAAGTCTACCACATTACCATGATAAGCCAAAGAGACTGCCTCCTTTGCAGCCCTTGCCTTTTCAATACGCTCCACCAAAAGGTCCAGGTCATTATAAACCTCATCAACCCAACCCTGCGAATATCTTGTCTGAATTGCCTTCTCATTTATCTCAGCCACAACGCCCACGACACCTGCAATAACTGCCGCCTTTGGCTGTGCTCCACTCATTCCTCCCAATCCAGAGCTCACAAACACCTTACCTGCAGGTTCGGGATTACCATGCATCCTGGCTGCATTCAAAACTGTAATGGTAGTACCATGTACAATACCTTGCGGACCTATATACATAAACGAACCGGCAGTCATCTGTCCATACTGCGAAACTCCCAAAGCATTGAATTTCTCCCAATGATCTTTACTGGAGTAGTTTGGAATTACCATACCGTTGGTTACCACAACTCTTGGAGCATCCTTATGGGATGGGAACAACCCTACAGGATGACCTGAATATAGCACCAGTGTCTGCTGGTCTGTCATTTGTGAAAGATACTTCATAGCAATCCTGTACTGTGCCCAATTCTGGAACACTGCACCATTGCCACCATAAGTAATCAACTCATGAGGATGCTGTGCCACAGCATTATCCAGATTATTGCTCAACATAAGCATAATTGCCGCCGCCTGCACACTCTTATGTGGAAAATCATATATGCTTCTGGCATATATTTTATAATCAGGCCTATATCTATACATGTAAATTCTCCCATACTCCTGCAACTCTGCAGCAAACTCAGGAGCCAGCTCCTTATGCTGATGTACAGGGAAATACCTCAAAGCATTCTTCAACGCCAGTTTTTTCTCTTCTGCAGAGAGTATATCCTTTCTGCGAGGAGCATGATTTATAGCCTTGTCATACGGTTTTGCCGGAGGTATCACCTCTGGAATACCCTCACACACCATTTGTTTAAATCTCTCCATACATCAATATTTTAGCCATTTCCAAATCTCTTTCCAACCAGGTTTCTTTCCATACATAAGAATTCCAACCCTATATATTTTTCCCGACAGATATGCCATACCTGCAAATGTAAGTATCAGCAAACCCACCGATAACGCAAGTTCCCACACTGGAACCCCATATGCAATTCTGGCCATCATCACCATTGGAGAGGTAAAAGGAATTACCGATCCCCAGAAAGAAAGGGAGCTGTCGGGATACTGGAATGTATGCAACATAAGGAATATTCCAATTATCAACGGCATTGTAATTGGAAGGATAAGCTGCTGTGTATCCGCCTCGTTGTCTACAGCTGCTCCTACTGCAGCAAACATACTTGAGTATAATAGATAGCCCAATACAAAGTAAACAATGAAACAAACAATAATTTGTATATAATTTACCTCTTTAAGAGCCTGCAGAAAACCATCCCCATCATCCTGCATTGCCGAAGTTATCTCCTGAACAGGAATCTCAGCGGAAGCAACAGGCAAAGACTGGGCTGCTTCATTCAGACCTAGAGCCTGACCGGCAACCGTTACAATAGCCAATGTTACAATAATCCATATAAGGAACTGGGTAAGAGCCACAGATGCCACTCCAATAATTTTTCCCATCATAATCTGGAACGGCTTTACAGAAGATACTATCACCTCTATTATTCTGGTTGTCTTCTCCTCAATCACACTCCTCATAACCATACTTCCAAACATAAAAATAAACATGTAAATAAGGAAGCTGGCAATGTAGCCTATAACCATAAATATCTCAACCTTGGAAACTTTCTCTTCCCCTTCCTCTCCCAGTGTATATGTATTCACTTTAAAGTCGGGCTCTATGTCTGCCATAATCTTCTCAAGCTGTGGAATACCATACCCTTTTACTTTATAATCCCTTATTGCATCCTCCACATTGCTTGAAATACGCCCCTTTATATCCATATTCAGCTGCTTCTTGGAATAAGTGCTCACAGATACATTCTTTAAAGAATCCATTGGAGAAATCTCCACCACCGCAAAATAATCCAGCTCATCAAAATTCTTTTTCAAATTGTCTACAGTCATATCCTCCTCAAGGGTGAACTCCAACTGTGAATCACTCTGCATATAGGGCATCACTATACCGCTATTGTCTACAATAGCTATCCTACGCACATCCTCCCCCTCAGAGTACACAGCAATAAGTCCGGGAACCACCATCAGCGCAGCAAAAAGCAGCGGTGTTAGAAGAGTGGTAAGTATGAAAGATTTTTTCTTTACCCTAATTGCAAACTCCCTTGCAATAATTACAAATATCTTGCTCTTTCCCATGTTTCTAAGTTTTAGTTGTTAGTAACCAGTTTAATGAAAATATCATTCATCCTTGGCATAAGTTCCTGATACGAAACTATATCATTTCCCTTAATAAGTTCTCCCAAAATCTGTGCACTAGACGCACCACCAGACACATCCAGTACAGCACGTCTGTTCCCCTTATGCTCTCCATCTGAGACCAATATTACCGGCGCAAGAGCGAGCTGTATTGGTTCTGTACCACGATAAATTACCTCTACATGATTATTTCCGTACTGACGTCTTATATCATCAACCTTTCCAGTAACAATGAGATTTGATTTGTTTATAAGGGCAATACTGTCACACAGTTCCTCCACACTCTCCATATTATGAGTAGAGAGGATTATGGTTGTCCCTGCCTCCTTAAGGGCCAGAATCTCTTTTCTTACAAGGTTTACATTTACAGGATCGAAACCGCTGAACGGCTCATCAAGAATAAGCAGCTTAGGCTTATGCATTACAGTTGTGATGAACTGAATCTTTTGGGCCATACCTTTTGAAAGCTCCTCAACTTTCTTGTCCCACCATCCCTGTATTCCAAATTTCACAAACCACTCCTTAAGTTCCTGTGTAGCCTGTGCTGTTGTCATTCCTTTCAATTTGGCCAAATAGATTGCCTGCTCCCCCACCTTCATCTTTTTGTACAATCCTCGTTCCTCTGGCAGATATCCTATCTGTTCCACATCTGAGAGCATAATTGGTCTCCCGTCAAAAAGAAGTTCTCCACTGTCGGGAAGAGAAATTTGATTGATAATTCTAATAAGTGTTGTCTTGCCGGCGCCGTTAGGACCAAGCAAACCAAAAATCTCTCCTTTAGGGATTCCAATGCTTACAGAATTAAGAGCTGTAAACTTGCCAAATTTCTTGGTTATATCCTTACATGTTACAATTTCCATTCTATTCAAGTGTTAATCCTTACAAATGTAGCAAATATTCCTTTATTTTGTTCGCATTCTCAACACCTATTACACGTTCCCTCACCAACTCTTCAAGTAACTGAATATCTGAAGAAAAACTATTCCTGCCCTTTATCCTGAGGAATGTTTCTATACCTCTTGCCGCATACGGACCAATATACGGATGCCTTCTGAGAAACTCCATTGGGGCATCAATCAATGAGATTTTTTTTACATCCCTTTCAAACACAACAATATTCTCTCTAATCTTCTCAAATCTCTCTTGTGAAAACCCCTCAATCTCCAACAATTGGTGTATATCTGTAAACGAACCTCCCAACATTTCCCTATACCTGAGTATCTTACCAGCATAATATCCACCTATCCCATGCAGCTGCACCAAAGCAACGCTGTCTGCAATATTCAGATTGCACACATATTTTTCTTTAGGGGATTTTGTCCCATATGGGGTTATTTTCGCCTCTATTGTCACATTTCCGCCATTATGTGCGACTTCTGGGGCATTCTTCACCCTATTTGTCGCATTTTGGGTGCTTTTTGCAACAGACACACTCTTTTTCCGCACAAGTTGTACCGACAAACTGTCGGGAAGCAGAATATACCGCTCCAGTGAGGCATACTTTATACTGTCCACTACATACATCTTTGCAAAATCCCTTTTTACCCTAAACTTGCCCCCTTTGGTGCGGTATTTTATAATACTGGATGCCTGCCGCTGAGAAAATCCCAACAGCACAAGAGAATCCTCCGTAATGGTATTAGGATTAAAAGAGAATAGTTCCCTATGTACCTTCTCTACAACAACCTCAACTGACTTCACCTCCGGTATCTTTACCTTCTGCATCTTCATCTTCTGCCACACAAATGTAACCACTTGAAACACAAACAGCAGGGCAATGAGGACAATTACCCCCATCGCTCTGCTGTTGGATATCTTTACAGAATCCTTTTCTCCGCTATTCATCCTGTGATTGCTCTCCTGCCTCATACCCTGCTCCACTTACAATCATCACTATTTCTCCTTTAGGTTCGTGCGAACTATACCATTTATGAAGTTCCTCAACAGTACCTCTGCGACACTCCTCGTGCATTTTGCTTATCTCCCTGCACACCGCTGCCATACGTGTTGGGCCAAAGAACTCAACCATCTGTCCCAAAGTCTTTACCAGACGGTAAGGAGATTCATAAATTATCATTGTTCTTTCCTCGGTTGCCATCTGTTTGAACTTGGTCTGCCTTCCCTTCTTAACAGGAAGGAAACCCTCAAAACAGAACCTGTCACAAGGAAAGCCCGAATTTATAAGTGCCGGCACAAAAGCTGTTGCACCAGGCAATGTTTCCACCTCAACTCCTGCCTCAACACAAGTCCTCACAAGAAGAAATCCAGGATCTGAAATTCCAGGAGTACCGGCATCACTTATAAGTGCTACATTTATTCCACCCAAAATTTTCTCACACACCCCAGCTGCTGTCTTGTGCTCATTGAATTTGTGATGACTCTCCATATGGGTAGAAATCTCATACTTCTTCAACAACACCGAACTGGTTCTGGTATCCTCCGCCAGAATCAGATCCACCTCCTTCAACACCCTCAATGCCCTAAGGGTAATATCTTCCATATTCCCGATAGGTGTAGGGACCAAATACAATTTTGCCATAAATCTGTTAATAAATCGTTCCAACAAAGGTATCCATTTTCCTCAAACAAAAAAAGGGCCGCCAGCCGGCAGCCCTATATATCTTTAAGGAAATCTTTAGTGCAGACTCACACCTATGAGTCTCATAAACTCCTCTCTGGTTCTGATATCCTTCAGGAATGCACCGGTAAATGCAGAGGTAGTGGTAACCGAGTTCTGTTTCTGCACTCCCCTCATCTGCATACACATATGGGCTGCTTCAATCACCACAGCTACACCCAGAGGATTCAAAGTCTGCTGGATACAGTCCCTGATTTGAATGGTAAGTCTCTCCTGCACCTGCAATCTGCGGGCAAACGCATCCACCACGCGCGGAATTTTACTTAGACCGGTAATTGTACCATTAGGGATGTAAGCCACATGAGCCTTACCGTAGAACGGAAGCATATGATGCTCACACAAAGAATAAATCTCTATATCCTTAACCAATACTATCTGATGGTAATCCTCCTGGAATAATGCAGACTTGAGAATCTCCACAGGATCCATTCCATATCCCTGGTTAAGAAACTGCATTGCCTTGGCCACACGCTCAGGGGTCTTCAAAAGCCCCTCACGCTGCGGATCCTCTCCCAACAATTTCAAAATCTCATAATAATGCTCCGCAAGCTTTTGCGTAGTTTCAGCATCATACTGTTCTATTTTTGTATAAGCCATAATATCAAATCGGTTATCGGGAAACAAAGGTACTAAAATATTATTACTATAAGATAACAAAAAAAGAGAGTGACCGCGTGGTCACCCTCAATTTATCAATCAGAGTAGTTGACTATCCATAAGTCAAACGATTAGTACTCATCTTCGTTAAAGAAAAAGTCCTCTTTACTTGGATAATCAGGCCAAATCTCCTCAATGCTCTCATAAACCTCGCCATCATCCTCAAGGTCATTAAGATTTTCAATAACCTCTAAAGGTGCACCTGAGCGTGTTGCATAGTCGATCAACTCATCTTTAGTTGCTGGCCATGGAGCATCCTCCAGTTTGGATGCTAGTTCTAGTGTCCAATACATAGTATCAATTTTTAATTAATTGGGGCGCAAATATAGAAAAAAAATTATTATGGCAACCAAAATACCTCTTTTTCTTTATTTTCCACACAAAGATATCTTGCTAATGTAAACAGGTAATCAGATAGTCTGTTCAAATACTTCTGGCCTAAAACCAGTTGCTCAGAGACCTCAGTATTGGCTTCGCCACCTGTTCCAATCACAAGGGCATGCCTTTCTGCCCTGCGGCAGATGGTTCTTGCTACGTGACATTCCGAAGAAACTCTTGGAGCCCCCGGCAATATGAATGCTGTCTGCGGAGGAAGCGCTGCTGTCATTGCATCAATCTCTCCCTCAAGGAAAGCAATTGCATCCTCACGCAACTCCACAAGACTCTTGCTTGATCCGTCAGAAGCAAAATGGGCAGAAATAAGCATCAGATCCTCCTGAATTTTTCTCAAGTTAGCCTTCACATGTTCAAAATCAGTATCACTGATCACTATACCGATAAACGAAATCAGCTCATCCAAATCTCCGTAAGCCTCAACTCTCGGATGATTCTTCGGCACTCTTTTACCTCCTACAAGAGAGGTTGTACCTTTGTCTCCACCTTTAGTGTAAATCTTCATATCTGTATCTTTTAAATTTCCATAGCCGGATGCGGATTCACAGCATCACTCTCAATCTTGCCATCCCTGAGCCTAATAATCCTTCTGGCATGCAGGGCTATATCCTCCTCATGAGTAACAACAATCACCGTATTCCCTTGTTTATAAATTTCCTCAAACAATTTCATTATCTCAATGGAGGTCTTGGTATCCAAATTACCTGTGGGCTCATCAGCCAAAATAATTGAAGGGTTATTTATCAATGCCCTTGCAACTGCTACCCTTTGTCTCTGTCCTCCCGACAATTCAGATGGCTTATGCTCCATCCTTTCCTCAAGTCCTACTGCCACCAGAGCCTCCTTTGCCCTCTCCTCCCTTTTTGAACGGGGAACTCCGGAATAGACCAATGGTAATGCAACATTCTCCAATGCAGAATATTTTGGCAACAGGTTAAAGGACTGGAATACAAATCCTATCTCCCTGTTACGTATCTCAGCCAGAGCATCATCACCCATCTGGCTCACATCTGTTCCATTCAAGACATATTTTCCTCCCGACGGGGTATCCAAACATCCAAGGATGTTCATCAGAGTACTTTTACCTGAACCGGATGGTCCCATAATGGCAACATACTCATTTTTGCATATGGCAAGGCTTACCCCGTCAAGGGCCCTTACCTGCTGCTTACCCAAATGGTAAATCTTTTCCAACCCACTAATGCTGATTACTTCCTTTCTCTCAATATCCATATCTCTATATCACACTAAAAATCTCTCTACAACACTTTTCCAAAGTATCCAGGGCCGCTTTGCTGTCCCATTTGCGTGTATCTCTCTCCCCTACAGCATTGGAAACGGTACGAAGTTCAAAGAACGGAATATTCTCCATAAGGGCCGCATAATAAACGCCAGCTCCCTCCATACTCTCAATATCGGGAGCAAAATGTCCTTTCAGTTCCTCTACCTTTTCAGGTGTTCCTGTCACGCTCTGTACAGTAATTCCTGTACCTTTTTTATATTTTGCCAATACCTGCTCTATCTGCTCATACGGCAACAATTGGCGTGCCAATGCACCGTTGGTGTAGGGAAAAACATCCTTCTCCAAAATTCCGTACTGGAACAAATCTGTAAACCCGTCTGATGAGCCAAAACCAAGATCGCCAAAAAACTCTCTTGAAATTACAGCTTCCGACCCAATAGGGAATTTATCCAAATCATAGCTTCCGGCAATACCAATGTTTATGACAAGATTATAGGGATTGCCTTGTGCTGCTGCCGCCATAATCTCGTGGGTAACACGATGACAGGCCTGCACAGATCCAATTCCCGTAAGATGAAACTCCACTGTAACATTAGGCTCCTGCTGTTGTTTTACTTGAGCATAAGCTTTTATTGCCCTCTGCAATTCCTGATCCTCAGCTGCTGTAACAAGTATTCTCATATTTATAAAGACAATAAATCAAATTTAAATGTAACTCCCCCCTCCGGTCTGTTCTCTACAGTAATATCTCCTTTGTGGAAAAGAACTGCATTCTTTACAATAGCCAACCCAAGGCCACTGCTTCCACCTGCTTTTCTGCTTCTCCCTTTATCAACTTTATAGAACCGGTCAAAAATTCTGTCCAAAGATTTATCGGGAATACCTATTCCATTATCTGTATATGTAAATGAAATTCTGTAGCCTGAATCTCCCGATTTTTGCTGTATACCTGCCATTATAGAGATATGTGTATCGGGTCCGCCATGCTCCAGTGTGTTGTCAATAAGGTTCTTGAAAAGAGAATATATGATATCGTGGTTGCTGCCCAACGAGAGTTCACTGCTTATCTTAGGTGTGAAAGTGGTATTATTCTCTTTCATCTTGTATGCCAACTCCTCCTCTATCTCCTTAAGGCATGCAGATATGTTCACATCTTCTATCTTATAATAATCCGACTGCTCCTCAAGTTTGTTCAGGATTGACACATCATGTACCAGAGATGTAAGCCTCAATGATTGTTTGTATGCTTTTTCCACAAAAACTTTTATCTGCTCCATATCCATGGTATCATCCTCCATTATGGTTTCCAGATATGCTCTTATTCCTGTGAGAGGCGTCTTGAGTTCATGGGAGATATTGTTTGTCATCTCCTGTTTAAAGAGCTTTACCTTCTCCAACTGCTCATATGTATCTACAATTCTTCGTCCTATATCTCCATATTCATTATCGGGAAAAGAGATTTTGGTGAAGTCCTTTTTATTGGAAGCCATCACATAGAAGAAATCATTGAAAGCTTTAAGCGGCTTGGTAAGTTTCCTTGATATGTAGAACAGGGTTGCTATAAGGGCAATTATAAGCAACAATATAGCATACTGGTAGCGCTCATGGTTACCATCACTTTTTTGCAGTGTATATACCAAAAACGCCGATATTACTATAGCAATGATAATTGCGTAGTATATTATAAGCTGATATTTCAGCCTTAATTTTATCTTTTTCATAGATGCATACTATATCCGTAGCCAGACCTGTTTACTATAAGGTCTCCATAAATGCCTATCTTTTTCCTTAGTCTTGCAATATGCACATCTACAGTGCGCTCAAGCACATAACTCTCCTCTTTCCATACAAGCTGCAGGATATCTTCCCTGGAAAAGATTTTGTTTGGTGATTTTGACAGCAACACAAGAATTTCATACTCTTTTCTGGTAAGTAGGATCTCTGTACCATCTACATATACCATTTTCTTGTCATAATCAACCCTGAGGGTCTTATGGTTGAAACACTCCTCTTTAGGGACATTCTCCTTTTCCTGCTTGGATGTGTTTTGAGAACTGTCGGGAAGAGAATAACTTCTTTTAAGGACAGCATTTACCCTTGCAAGCACTTCCTTTACTGAGAATGGTTTGGGAATGTAGTCATCGCCTCCTTTATTGAATCCTGCCAATATATCCATTTCATTGCTTAGGGCTGAGATAAAGATGATTGGGGTATCATTGTGATAGTCTTCGCGTAGCAACTGTGCCAACTTTAGACCACTTATCCCCTCCATCATTATATCCAATAGCAGAAGATGATAGTTGTTCTTAATTTTATATAAAGCCTCCTCCGAGCAGGATGCTGTATCTACGTGATACCCGGCTTTCTGAAGATTATATTGCAGGATTTCGCAGATATCTTCTTCATCATCCACTATAAGGATCTTGAATTTATCCAGTTTGTTCTCCATAAATGACAGTTATACGTTGGTAGGATTACAAATATAATCATATATTTGTATTGTAAACACATTCAGAAATGAAAATCATTATTGCAGGAGCCGGTGAGGTAGGTAGCCATTTGGCAAAAATGCTCAGCAACGAGTCAAACAACCTTACCATTATAGATTCAGATGAGAACCGCCTCAACAAATTGCGTGAGGTAGCAGATGTCATTACCATCTGGGGTAATCCAACCTCCATTGAGACTCTTAAGGAGGCAGGAGCAGAAACTGCCGACCTGTTTATTGCAGTTAGTCCTGCTCACGACCAGGATGTAAATATCATTAGTGCGCTCCTTGCTAAAAAAATGGGTAGCCAGAAAGTTACTGCCCGTATCAATAATGATGAATACATGCACCATGAAAACAAACTGCTGTTTACAGAGCTTGGAATAGACCTTTTGTTCTACCCCGAGAAGATTGCATCATACGAGATTGTAGACCTTCTAAAACAGACAGGTACAACAGAGTTTATGGAGTTTGCAAGAGGTTTGCTACAGATGGTGGCATTCCGTCTTGAAGATGGAGCTCCTCTTATAGACAAATGTGTTTCTGACATATCATCTTTTACAGGTAAAAGCCAGTACAAGGCGGTAGCCATTGCAAGGAATGAAGACACTATCATTCCAGGGCCTCAAACCAAGTTTCAGGAAGGAGACCTTGTATTTGTGATATGTACCAGAGATGGCGTTCAGGATGCCATGAGTTTTTCAGGAAAGAAAGAGATTCCTATAAAGAATCTGATGATTGTAGGTGGAGGCAGAATTGCAGAGATGCTTGCCAAGAAAATGCGTAAGGTTTCTAACCACATTAAAATCATTGAGATTAAGCCCGACCGTTGCGAATACCTTGCAGAGACTCTCGAGGATGTTCTTGTAATAAACGGAGACGGAAGAAACTCAGATTTGCTACTGGAAGAGGATGTTACAAAGTATGATGCTTTTGTGGCAGTTACAAGTAATTCTGAGACCAATATCCTTTCTTGTGTTGCAGCTAAGAAAATGGGTGTGGCAAAGACTATTGCAGAGGTTGAAAACATTGAGTATATCAAACTTGCAGAGGGTATGGGTGTAGATGCCGTTATAAATAAAAAACTCTCTACAGCCGGCCGAATCTTCCGTTTTACTTTAAGTAATAAAGTAAGATCTATCAAATGTCTTAACGGATCGGATGCAGAGGTATTGGAGTTTATTGTAAATCCTAGCAGTGCTATCACCAAAGGGCCATTGAAAGACCTTCACTTCCCTAATGAAGCAATCATTGGTGGTGTTATAAGGGGCAACGAGATTTTTGTTGCAACAGATGAGACCGTTATAAAACCGTACGACAGGGTTGCTGTATTTGCCCTGCCGCAGGTTCTCTCTAAGGTGAATAAATTCTTTATATAAGATTCATAATCACAAACAGCCAGTGAGCAATTATACCAGCGCACAACCCTCCAATTGTATGCGCTATAATTGCTTTAGATGTAAGACTTCTGTAACCAAGAGAGTCAAGCATTGCTGTATGTGTACTCAAATAACCGCTCCAGCACATTCCCATTGCGGTAAATACTGCAATTGCATTTCCATCTATAAGGCCACTTGCCTGGAATTTTGGAACAAGACCCAAAGCCGCACCTACAGCTCCAAGTGATGTCATAGGAAATGCAACAAGCTCTGGATTCTGGAAGCCGAAAAGCCAATAGAATATAAAGTCCAATTTCTCTGCAATTGCAGGAAGGAGACCTATACCCTCATATGCTGCACCTGTATAACCATTTTCACCAGGTCCAAAAGTAAGCATCATTACAAATGTAGAGATAATAAGAACTCCAGGGATAATTGCAAGGCCCAGCTCCACACCAGATTTACCACCATCCAACAAAGAGTTGAGAATTCTCAAGAACAATCCCTCTTCTTTAACTTCTACCGCCTCATTTCCATCCTTACCCTCTTCATTCTGCTCTGCTACCACATAAGCATCAAAATCTGGTTTCTCTTTAAGGATAAGTTTCTGGGCAATCCTTGTAGAAATCATACTGCCCATAAATGCTCCAACAAGTCCTACTATAGCTGCAGAAGCAAAGCCTCTGCCGGCCATAAAGACTATAACCACCAAACCCATTCCAAATGCTGTTCCAAAGTTGGTGATTGAGATAAGCTGGTACTTTTTAAAGTACTTGCTGAAGTTCTTGTCATTAGCCAAAGTAATGATTGCAGGGTTGTCGGAAAGGAAAGTAAGTACGCCACCCAAAGCTGCAACACCAGGAAGATTCCATAGCGGTTTCATAAGTGGACGCAAGATTTTCTCAAGAATACCCACAACACCAAACTCAACCAGGATTTTTCCCAATGCTCCCGACAGTACAGTAATACCCATGATATAGAACACTGTCTCAATCAACAGGCTGTAAGCGGTATTCATAAGGGTGTTCAACATATTGGGAGTACCCATCACATAACCCAAAGAACCGAAAAGAATGAAGAAGACTATAAGAAAATATAGTGGCTCCAACTTCTTGTTTGAAAATTTGTTTTTCATTTATTCTATTTATACTTGTTATTATCTGTCAAGTAGATTCATCTGCCATCTCACACCAACATTGAATGTCTGAGGTTCAATATCAGATGTATTGGTGCACCAAAAGGCATGCAGTCTGAAAGCCTTTTTAGACTCTTTAATAGGGAAATACTCAATACCTGCACCATAAAAGCCCATATCAACTCCAGGAAGAACGTATCTGTCATATATGAACGAAGCATCTTCTGCCTGCCCCTTATTTACATCATAACCGCCTTTAACAAAGATGTTCACATTATCATTAACAGCATAGGATATTTTTCCATGTAATGAAAAATCATCAAAGAAATCTGTATCCTTACCTGCATATCTGTTCATATAGTCGAGGTCAACAGATGTATCTCCCAAATGGAACTTGTTTCCAAGGGCAATGTAGTTTATAAAGTGATCTTTCTCATACTCAACCATATTCACAGACCAAATGGTATTATACCATTTTGCCACTTTTCCATACCATATTACACTATACGCATAAATATTCTCCATAGCCTCCTGCGAAAATGGAGAATTGGTAGCCTGAACATAGAACTGATGATTCTCGCCTGCCTTGTACCCAATATTCACACCAATTTGGAAAGGGCTCACATGATTCCAGAAATCAGAAGCAAAATATACATCAATAGGGGCATAGTCATACTCTATTGTACCTATACATACCATTTGCTTACCGGCTGTTACAGTTAATCTGTCATTGTGATGATATGTAACATTTGCCCAATCTGTTGCATTGAAAAATGATTTTGGATCAGAATGCTCTACGTACAGTCTGTGACGGAAGCTGTAGCTGAACTTGTCATTTATCTTACCGTCCATCAGTACTTTAAGGTAACGTCCCACAAATCCCCCTTCAGATGGGATACCATCTGCATACTCTGTATTTTCCCCATCAAATCTCACATCCATCTTAATAGAGAGAGAAGGATCTCCTCCCTGACAATTTTCATTCTGAGCTGAAAGAGCTGTCGGGAAGACAATTACCAAAAGGACTGCAA
Organism: Candidatus Egerieisoma sp.; assembly: GCA_045613465.1. Lineage (GTDB taxonomy): Bacteria > Bacteroidota > Bacteroidia > Bacteroidales > UBA932 > Egerieousia. Next base: position 13,577 of record JAZLBB010000093.1, on the reverse strand, counting down.
CCAATATTTTAAAAATTCTCATATTTAAGCCAAGTTATTAAGAACTGCCAAAGGTAACTCAATTATCGTTTAATTCCAACCACCTCATCTCTTTCTCATCCAATAATTCCATCACCTGCCCAATCCTCACTGAGCATTTATTTAACTCTTGTGCAGAGATATTTCCTCCCGACAGTTTCTCCTCCAGCTGCGCCTTTTCTGCACCTAAAGCCTTCAAATCCTTCTCCAGCTGCTCCAGCTCCCTCTGCTCCTTATAGCTGAGTTTTTTCTTCTTAACAGGAGCCGATGGATCGGCCACTATTTCTTTCTTTTTCTGCTCTTTTTGTGCCTCACTCCTCTCCTTAGCCTTTTTCTCCCTCTCCTTATCCTTAATGTACTCTCTATAACCCGAGTAACTTCCAACAAAATCCTTAACAATACCATCTCCTTCAAAAACAAAAAGGTGATCTGCTATTTTATCCAGGAAGAAACGGTCGTGCGAAACAATAATCACCGACCCGGTATAGCTCTTCAAATACTCTTCCAGGACATTGAGAGTAAGAATATCCAGATCATTTGTAGGCTCATCCAGTATAAGTACATTAGGATTCTGCATTAGCACTGTAAGAAGATACAGCCTCCTTTTCTCTCCACCACTCAATTTTTCAATTTTATTATAGTGCATATTTGGTGGGAAAAGAAAATAATTAAGAAATGTGGATATTGGAACACTCTTGCCATCTCCCAAAGTAACAACTTCCGCAATCTCCCTCACTGCCTCAATTACAGTATCATTAGGATTGAATTCTATTCCCTGCTGTCTGTAATATCCAAACCTTACAGTTTCACCTATCTGGATTTCTCCCTCTGTAGGGGTAAGATTTCCTGTAATCAGATTCAGGAATGTAGACTTTCCAACACCATTCTTACCCACTATACCTATCTTTTCTCCAGGGGCAAAATTGTAAGTAAAATCTTTTAACCCAACCCAACTGTCCCACTTGAAATTAACATGGCTACAATTTACAATCTTGCGTCCAAGCCTTGATATCTGAACATTTATATTAAGCGATTTCTCATCTATCCTCTGCTGTGCCTTATCTTTAAGATCGTAAAAAGCGTCAATCCTGTACTTTGCTTTTGTTCCCCTGGCACATGGCATTCTACGCATCCAATCAAGTTCGGTCCTTAACAAATTTCTGGCACGGTCAATCTCTTTTTTAAAGTTCTGCATCCTCTCTTCCCTTTTCTCAAGATAATAAGAGTAGTTACCATTGTAAGAGTACAAGGTACCGTCAGCCATCTCTATAATCTGATTACATACCCTGTCGAGAAAATAGCGATCGTGAGTTACCATCAACAGAGTACATTTTTGTCTGCTCAAATAATCCTCCAGATACTCAATAGTTTCCAAATCCAAATGGTTGGTAGGCTCGTCCATTACGAGAAAATCCGGTTTCTGCACAAACATACACGCAATGGCAACCCTTTTCACTTCGCCTCCACTCAACTCAGAAACTTTTTTATCAACATTTGTAAGGTTTAAGGAATAAAGCACCTCCTCAATCTCGTGCTGCTGGGCATTTTTTCCAAATGGTGCCACTACCTGCATAATGGAAAGATTTGGATCATACACATTATCCTGCGCCAGAAAAGCAATAGTAATATCCTTCAGGAACTTTACTTTACCATCCCCATCCGAACTCTCCACTCCTGCAAGGATTCTTAACAACGAGGTCTTACCTGTTCCATTGGGAGCAATAAGGGCTATTTTGTCACCTTCATTTATATTGAGGTTTATATTTTTGAACAGAACCTTAGGCCCATATGATTTAGAAACATTTTCTACCTGTAAATAACTTGCCATAATAAATATTTAGAAAACGCAAAAATACAAAAAAAGAGGTTGCCTTTACAGACAACCTCTTACTGTATCCCAAAATCAGAATTAGTTTGCTTTCTCAATAACAACAACTCTGGTTAGAGCGCGGCTGTTATCCCACATGTTATCCTGACCGCCCAAACCTTTCCACTCAATCTGGCTCTCGCTTACGCCTGCTTTTACAAGTGCATTGTAAACAGCCTCAGCACGTTTCTCAGAAAGTTTCTGGTTAGTTTTAGCAGAACCGGTAGCTTTGTCAGCGTAACCGTTAACTACGTATTTAACATCTGGGTTAGCTTTCATGATCTCAGCAGCCAAGTTAATGTTAACTTTGCCTTTAGCATCAATCTTAGCGCTACCGATAGTAAAGAATACTGCTCTTGGACCAGCTACTGGAACCTCAACCTCTTTAACTACCTCTACTGGAGCTTTAGCCTTCTCTTTTGCCAACTCCTCTTTAACTGCAGCTAGGTTAGCCTGCTCAGCAGCCAAAAGCTCTTTGTATTTCTGGATGTCACCGTTAGCAGCAAGGTATAGAGACTCGTTGCAAACTTTAACAAATTTTTTGCCACCAAAGTAGTAAGTAGCACCAATAGTACCACCAACAAAACCGTTAGCAATTGTAGAGCTGTAATCACCAAATGGAGACTCAGAAATCTCACCTCTAACCTCAAGGTTTAGAGCCCATTTTGAATTAAGGTTATACGCAGCACCCAAACCAACAGAACCGTTGATAAGAGCTTTCATATCCTCGTCATCACCAATCTTAGCTTTTGCAAACTGAAGAGCTGGACCTACGAAAGCGTAAGCCTCAAATTTTCTGTCAGGATTATAACCTGCAAAAGCATTTGAAAGGTTAACCATACCGTCAAAACGTACAGTCACATAATTTTTATTGATCTTAGCACCCTCAGTACCAGTGTAACCCTCAGCATCAATGTAAGAGTAAAGTTTAGTATTGAAACCAGAAACCATAGCTCTAACACCCCATACTGGGTTAATCAATTTACCTGCTGAAATATTGAACAAAGGTGTAACACCGTTATCTGATGCATTTGGCTTAACGCAAAGCTGTGCACCTGCACCAACGCTGATAAAATAGTTGTCTTTAGAACTCTCAGCATAGTACTTGCCCTTTGTCTGAGCTGTAGCTACTGTAGCAAAAGCAGCCAACATCAAAGATAGAATAACTAATTTGCTTCTCATTATTTTAGTTTTTTAAATATTAATAATCAGTTTCACTCACCACTATTTGAGGTGTATTTTATAACACAAACCTCCGGTGAAGTGTTTTAACTTCTGCATCTGAAATTGTGCATGCAAGTGGCCAAACAACAAATAAGACATACCCGCAGAGAAGTTTATATTGTCATATTCCGCAATAAGCCTCAAGTTTGGAACTGCTGATGGCTCATAGGTAATACCGGCCGCCAATCCGTTCAGATGATTTGATCTCCTTTTGTTGTACACGTACGACATTGTTATACCAAATCTCTCAGTTCCCCACATAAGGTGCTTTGTAGCAGCAACGTAAAATCGGCAGAAATAGCCGTTTCCGTCCACTGAAGCAACCTCTCCATCGCCCGATTCTGTATATGGATCTGATGTTCCAATAACTACTGCAGGCATATGTTTCCATAGCTGCCCCTCCTTAAGAACTCTTAACCTTGCAGAGAAATATCTGTCCTGGTTACAAAATTTTTCGGGGTCGGTAAACCAACCTATTCCAATACTCTTTGCTTTGAACATCGTTGCAGTATAAGCAACTTCAAAAAAAGGGAATATTGTTGCGTTTACAAAGTAGTTATAAGTTCCATAATTCCATTTGTCAGGAGTCAGGGCCTCATTCAAATAGTTTCCACCAATCATCACAGTCTTTGAATCCTGCATCTCTGCAGACGGAGCATTCAAAAGGCCTGTGGTTCCATGCGTCATTTGAGCAGAAAGGGCAATACCAATCCCCAGGAATAATCCCAAAAGCAATATTTTCTTAAAATTGAGCATTGCACTTTCTCTCAAATTAAATTTAATCAGATGAGATCAAATTACTCAGCGTCAGCTGCTCCACCACCCCAAGCAGTAGCACCGCCATGGTGATGTACATGATTGTCGTGAGTATCTGCTACTAGAGGATCAATAACTGTACTAACAGCCTTAAGTGCCAATATATTGTGCTCCTGACCATCTAGGATGAATGGGAAGCTCATAGCAACGAAGTTTCTGGTTAGACAGTAACCTGCAAGAGCCAACTCACCGTCTGGATTAAGAACTGTAGTGAAAGGAATAAAGCTGTTTTTGAATGCAGAGTAATCATCACCTGCACGTACAGCATTCATTTCTAGGTTCATTGCAAACTCAAATACCAAAGCCATATCCTCATCTAAAGCAGATGGCATAGCAGCAACATAACCTGTATAAGTAGAATCCTTAACTACAAGATAGTCATAAGTTACACCATTATCATGGTTTACGTGTGAACCACCATTGAAGTTAGTGTGAAGGTTAGCATGAAGATCTTTATCCAAGCTATAGTGAAGGAATACCTTAACCTTACCTGTACCAGCAGGATCTACCATAACATCACCTAGGGTAATACCAAATGTAGAAGCTACAGCATCTTTATCAAGATTAGCAGGAACTACCTCACCTATCTCCAACTCAATCTCAGGCTCATCAAGCTTAACCAAAGCCAAGTCAGCATTTGTAATGCTCAACTGGTTGTACTGAGCAAGCTCTTGAATTTCAACAACTCTCTCACCTCTAGCATAACCAGGAGCAGTAGCTATAATTTGAACTGAAGGCTGATAAGCGTCCAATTTAATGTTGAAAGTGCTTGATACAGTTTTACCTGCAACTGTAACAGTAGCACCAGAAATAACGTCACCAGTCACTGCGTCGTAAACTGAACCAACTACATAATACTCAGATGGAGTCTTTGCAACTGGAGTCTTCTCATAACAGCTTGTAAGTACAAAAGAACAAACTGCTAAAACGGCCATTGCAACTTTTGCACTGAAACCGAACAATGATTTTTTCATTTGCATTTAAATTAAGTTAATATTATCAAAAATTTATTAGTTCTTGTTTTATATAACTTGGGTTATACTTTATATTATCACTAATATTGTCATCTATGTCTGCCCTAAACCTCTGTCCATATACAAATGTTCCTCCTGCATTGTATGAGAAACCAAAGTTTCTGGACGGCATTATTCTTGGTATATATCCGTTCCTCTTATACTTATAAGGCGGTAAGGTTATTTGAAACCTGAATCCTGCATTTACGCCACTGTTCCACCAATCAGAAGGAATATAAGTTCCATAAAATCCAATTGAACAGTACTTGAAATGTCTGATCATATCAAACCTCACTCCACAATCACCGGCAAGAAAAGACTCCCCCCTTAAAGCAAACTGAGTATTGTATCTATCCCACCAGTAATTAACCCCTATCTGACCGGTAACTCTATCATCATCCTTACTGAATCCATACTTGAATGGATTATTGTTTCTGATACCGTTAAAATATGTCCACTCACCCCATTCTCCCCAAACAGTGTAGCTTACACGTCCATCAAACCAGAATTTTTTTCCTTCAGGATGGTATTCAGCATATAAATCCAGTCCTGTCCTGTTATTGTTAAAAAATCCAGCCGTTCCTGTAACGAAGATGTTATATGGGAGTCTTACAGTGTGCGATAAAGTAAGATAACCCGGACGTACATCATCATATTTGTAGCCATAATCATTTACAATTGGCACAATCAGCTGAGCATTTAATTGGCCACCTCTCCACAACGATACCTGAAGCGTTGGATTCAAGTTCAGCTTTACCTGATATGGTACAGATAAACGGCTATTCCTGAAACTGAACTCAGGATACACCAAAACATCAACCTTATACAAAGAACTGTTATACCGTTTCTCCTTCTTCACCAACTCCCAACTCTTCTCAATATCATAACTTACATTCCAATCCTTACGGCTAATTTCTTTACTCTGTCCAACATTGCAGAACAAAGAAATCATTGGAACGTTATTCTCCAGCACAATAATCCTGCAGTCCTTCCCGGCTTCAGGTAATCCATGCTTTTGAATTTCATCTATCGCAACTCCCAACCCTACCCCTGTAAGTCTATATGCAGAATTCTCCAATAGATACACTCTCTCCTCTCCATTTTCTGCGTAACTTACATTTTCAAAGCCCAATTTTATAAGGGCATCTACCGTATCATAACCGCTTTGAGCAACCGCAAATAGCGGCCACACAGACATTAAAAGCAATAAAAAAATGCTTTTTAAGGCCCTCTGAGCGCATTTTCTACTCATCAAACGATAGTTATTTCAAATTAAAACCAGCCGCTAAGATATGTATTTTTAGCAAGGTGACAAAAAAAAATTACATAAATAATAAATGCATTTTTACACGACATTACATAAACAAACGGGGATTGTCTGCACGTGACAATCCCCGTAAAACTGACAATTTTTTTTCTTGCAAATTAATCCTTGCAACAGATAGGTCTTATCTGTGAAAAGAAATCATTTCCTTTATCATCAACAAGGATAAATGCAGGGAAGTTTTCCACCTCAATTTTCCAGATAGCCTCCATACCCAACTCAGGATACTCTACGCACTCAACACTCTTGATATTCTCTTTAGCAAGAATAGCGGCAGGACCACCAATACTACCAAGATAGAAACCGCCGTGTTTATGACATGCATCTGTTACCTCTTTACTTCTGTTACCTTTTGCAATCATAATCATACTGCCTCCATTCTCCTGGAACAAGTCAACATAGCTATCCATACGGCCTGCTGTTGTAGGGCCAAACGAACCACTTGCCATTCCTTTAGGAGTTTTTGCAGGACCTGCATAATATATAGGATGATTCTTGATATACTCAGGAAGGCCCTCTCCTTTATCAATTCTCTCTTTCAATTTTGCATGTGCGATATCCCTACCTACTATAATAGTACCATTCAACAACAAGAATGTAGAAACAGGATACTGGCTCAACTGCTCAAGAATTTCTTTCATAGGACGGTTCAAGTCAACCTTTACACCTTTTGCCAATGCCGAACCTGAAAGATATTGTTCTGGGATAAGACGTGCAGGATTTGCATCCAAAGTCTCCAACCAGATACCATCCTTATTGATCTTAGCCTTAACATTTCTGTCAGCACTACAGCTTACTCCCATACCAACTGGACAAGAAGCGCCGTGACGAGGCAAACGGATAACCCTAATATCATGTGCAAAATATTTACCGCCAAACTGAGCACCTATTCCAAGGTTATGAGCAGCTTTAAGAAGGCGTTTCTCCATCTCAACATCTCTGAACGCAAAACCCTCCTCGCTTGCAGCAGATGGAAGTGAATCATAATATTTGGTTGAAGCAAGCTTCACAGTCTTAAGATTCAACTCTGCAGATGTACCTCCAATTACAAACGCAATATGATAAGGAGGACAAGCAGCTGTACCCAAAGTTTTCATCTTCTCAATCAAATACGGCTCAAGTTTCTCTGGGGTAATAAGAGCTTTTGTCTCCTGGAAAAGATATGTCTTGTTTGCAGATCCACCACCTTTAGCAACAAACAAGAATTTATACTCGTTACCGTCAGTAGCAAAAATATCAATCTGAGCAGGCAAGTTACAACCGGTATTCTTCTCATTGTACATATCCAAAGGAACATTCTGAGAATATCTCAAATTATCATTGGTATATGTATCAAACACTCCATGAGAAAGAGCCTCCTCATCACCGCCGCCAGTAAATACAAACTGACCTTTCTTTGCAACAATTGTAGCAGTACCTGTATCCTGACAGAATGGAAGCTGGCCTTTTGCAGAAACATCTGCATTCATAAGCATCTGAATTGCCACAGCCTTGTCATTATCACTGCTCTCAGGATCTGAAAGAATCTTTGCAACCATTTCATTGTGCTCAGGACGCAACATGAAAGAAACATCATGCATAGCCTGTCTTGCAAGAAGTCTCAAGCCCTCAGGATCAACTTTCAGAAACTCTTTGTCTCCAAATTTCTCAACAGAAACATACTCTTTAGTAAGAAGATGATACTCGGTAGTATCTTTTCCCATAGGGAACATCTCTTTGTATACGAATTCCATAATATTATTAAGTGTATTTTATTGTTTTGTATTCTCCATCAAATAACTTCTCATAAACCCGTTCAAATCTCCATCCAACACAGCTGCGGTATCAGAAGTCTCAAAATTGGTACGCAAATCCTTAACCATCTTGTAAGGGTGCAACACGTAGCTCCTAATTTGGGATCCCCACTCAATCCTCTTCTTCTGCCCCTCCAGTTCCGCTTGTTTTGCCCTTTTCTTGGCAAGCTCTATCTCATAAAGGTGAGACTTTAGAATTCTTAACGCATTTTGTCTATTGTCCAACTGAGAACGTGTCTCTGTATTCTCTACCACAATTCCACTTGGAATATGCCTTACCCTCACACCTGTCTCCACCTTATTGACATTCTGGCCTCCTGCTCCACTTGAGCGGAAAGTATCCCACTCCAAATCTGAAGGATTTATGACAATCTCTATAGAATCATCAACCAACGGATAAACAAACACAGAAGAGAATGTTGTCTGTCTCTTTCCTTGTGCATTAAACGGAGAAATTCTCACCATTCTGTGTACTCCATTCTCAGATTTCAGATATCCGTACGCAAACTCCCCCTCAAACTCAATAGTTGCAGATTTTATACCTGCCTCATCACCCTCCAACACATCATACACAGTAACCTTATAACCGTTCCTCTCTCCCCAACGGGTATACATTCTTAGCAACATACTGCTCCAGTCATTACTCTCAGTACCCCCTGCACCTGAATTTATCTTAAGCAAAGCCCCCAGATTGTCACCCTCCTCGCCAAGCATGCTCTTAAGTTCCAACTCCTGCAACAACAAATCAATCTTCTCCTCCTCAGCGGCAAGCTCATCATCTCCAGCACCCATTTCCCTGAGAAGATCCATCTCCTCCAAGGCATTAGCAACCGCATCCAACGAATTTACCCAATACTTTACTCCCGACAATTTCTTAAGGAAAGCTTCCGCCTCCTTAGGATCATCCCAAAAACCCTCAGAAGTACTTATCTTCTCTTTCTCCTGGACATCAGCCTTTTTTCCGGCATAGTCAAAGAGACCTCCTCAGCGCATCCAGGCGCTCTTGAAAACTGCTCATTTCAAAAAAATTATTAGACCAATCACAAAGATAACAAAAAAACTACCTGAAGGAGTTAATTATATCCATAATTTGACCATATTGGAAACCACGCCCCAAGGCAAACCTCAACACCTTGGCCCTCTTCTGCTGCAAAGGAGTATCACCTTTTATATCATTCCATTTCTTCTGCAGCAACTTTTTAAGGACAGAATCCCCAAACAAATCCATATTCTCATCAAGGGCACAATTAACAACATTAGACTCAACTCCCAAGCACTTCAGATTATAGGCAATCTTTACAGCTCCCCACCCTGCAAATCTGGCCTTATCCCTCACATACGCACTCGCAAACCTGGCATCATCCACAAACTTCCCATCCACCAACGAAGCCACAATACTTTTCATCTCATTATCGGAAAAACCAGGCAACCCTTTCTGTCTGTCGCTCATACTCCACTTCTCAAGCCTTTTATATACTTGTCCGCAGCATAGCTCACATCTGCTGCACTGCCTCTGCAATCTTTCCAATGCCTGCTGTGGTGTCATACAAATACTCTAAAAATAATGACCCAAACTTACATAGATTCCAAACTTATGTTCAAAATCTGCCCAATGCACATTAAATGACAGCGGTCCAATAGGAGTATTATAAGCATACCTAAAGCCTAAGCCCCATACACCATGTGCATGATCAGAAAACATATCCCCAAAATCCATACCCGATCTAAGGTAATTTGCTATACCATATACATAGTGGTTTTTACCCATCCTCTGTCTCAAATCAACTCTACCTATCATCACAGCATTATCAACAGGTATAGCATTGTTCATCCCGATAAAAGGAAGCTGCTGGCTGAAATATCGCCCTGGCTCAGAACCTCCAATATAATTAAGATAAGGAACCTCTTTGCAATCTCCCAACAACACCCTGCTATACAACTGAGGCAAAACAACAAACCTTCTGGTAACCCTCACCGTTCCATCAATCATCAACTTCACAGATCCAAAAGGGGTAAACGAATCAGAAAAATCCGACGACCAATATGCACCGTCTATTTCAACGGCCATACCATTATTTGCGAAATATCCATCATCCTTATTATCCATTCTTCCCCTGAAATAGAACCCCTCATAACCTTTCTCTCCCCCATCATGAACCTTACTGAAATCGTAAAACTCATACCTTGCACCTACTTTAAAATCAAAGTTCCTCAGATATATATTGGCCAAATTCATCTCAAGTCTGTGATAAATGAACGACAGATTGTCCTGGTCATACTTTGATCTGTAAATATCCATATCCATTCCACCAACCTTATAACTCAGCTCAATTTTTGGAAAATCCATAGGTGTATACGAATACTTCAACTCGCCATACGGGTTATAACTCAAACGTGTTGTAAATCCCAACTTTGAACCCTGAAGATCAGACTCATTCACACCCAGATGCACAAGTATTCCTGCGGCCTCCTCCGAATCATATCTGGCTCCCAATCCCAATATATTTGTAGGCCCTTTAGTTATATTTACCACAAGCTTCTCATCATCCCCATCCTGTTCCACAACAGTATAGGTTACAGAAGAAAAAGCTCTTGTTCCCATAAGGATAGATACCCCCCTATTTATGTCTGCAATGGTAAGACATGTTCCATCCTTTAATCCCGACAAACTCTTGAGCCACTGTTCGTTCTTCTGATCTATACCATTCATCTCCACAACATTAAAGCAAAACGTATCTTTATGGGCCCTAATCTCTTTCTCTTCACCATTCTGCATTTTGCTGAGTATAGAAATTGTGTTGAGCTTACGGGCCAAAGTATCCAGAGTACCATAATGTTGCATTGCTGCCTCCTTTCCGTTTATAATCAGCTGACTAATGGCTAACTCATTAAAACTAAAAGTATTGTAATCAGAAACATCCGGTTTTATGAGAATATCCACATCCATAACATTCCTCTTGTAGGCATCATTTCCCATAAGACCTATCATTTGATTCAGCACTTGCGGCAAAGACCTCAAATCTTCTATAGCCGGGGCATCATTCTGAATATCAACACCTATCACTATATCAGCCCCCATATTCCTTGCCACATCAACAGGAAAATTGTTTACAATACCACCATCAACAAACACCTTTCCATCTATTTCAACAGGAGAAAAAACACCAGGAATAGCCATAGTGGCCCTCATAGCAGTAGGGAGCACACCTTTGTCCAAAACAACAGACTCACCTGTAGAGAGATCTGTTGCAACACATGCAAACGGAATTGGCAAATCCTTAAAATCCATAGGCTCCTGAAAGCCCACTGCCAGTCCGTTCAAAAAATTAAGGATATTCTGTCCGCTGATTAATCCGCCAGGCAATCTTGAAATTGGAGAATTCTGTTTTTTTGACTTTACACCATAAAACGGCACTTTTAGCAAGTATCTGGAGTCCAAACTCTTGCCATCAAAAGACTTATCCTGTCGGGAATATGAATTGTCACTTAAAAGATACTTCCAGTCACACCTCGACACAATTGTATCCATTTCAGATGCACTATATCCCATTGCATACAAACCTCCCACAAGGCCTCCTATGCTGGTTCCCACAATCATATCAATAGGAACATCAGCCTCCTCCAGGATTCTGAGCACACCAATATGTGCAGCACCTTTTGCGCCACCTCCACAAAGCACCAGTGCAACCTTTGGACGCTTAGGAGACTCCTTTGGGAGCTCAGAAGAAAAAAGTCCCCCTGCCACCAAAACAAGAGTAGCACACAAAAGCACACTTTTTACTACAACATTCCCTTTCATATCTTCCCGACAATTTTTTACTGTTTCTCTTATTTTTTCCCAGCCAACATTCCGCACGCAGCAAATATATCCTCACCTCTGCTGGCCCTTAAAGTTGTCATCAATCCGGCACCATTCAACCTCTCTTTAAACGACTCAATAACAGGCATTGGAGATGGTGCAAGAGGAGAATCCGGTATAGCATGGAATCTGATAAGATTCATCCTGCACTCCAATCCTTTGAGCATTCTTACAAGAGCATCCGCATGACGTTTTGTATCATTAACCCTGTCAAACATAATATACTCAAAACTCACTCTTCGCTGTCCTGTAAAATCATACTGTTTGATAAGATCTATAGTTTCTTCCAAAGGAAAACCCTTTTCCATAGGCATTAGTTCAATTCTTTCTCCAGGGAAAGGATTATGAAGACTGATTGCCAGATGACACTTGGTAAGATCCAGAAATGCCTTCAATGGATTAAATGCGTGGTATATCCCCCTATTCTTCTCATCCATCCTATAATCGGGCAATTCAATGAGCTGTGGAGACATAGTTACCCCTATACTGCTCAATGTTATCCTTTTTGGGCTCCATGCAAATCCCCACTCTGCAGTAAGAATCTCTATAACCTTAAGGACATTTGCCAAGTTATCCAAAGGCTCACCCATACCCATAAACACAGCATTAGTGAGCTGCTCCGCCTCATCAATTCCCATAAACTGGGACAGTATCTCATTCACCCTCAAATTGCCGCTGAACCCCTGCCTGCCGGTCATACAAAACTTGCAGCTCATCTTGCATCCTGCCTGAGAAGAAACACAGATTGTAGCCCTTGGCTCGTCGGGAATCATAACAGATTCTATACAAGTACCTGTGTGGCATGGGAAAAGGTATTTTTTAGTACCGTCAACCGATGCCTGAAGCTGGGTATAAGATATGCGTCCTACCTCACAATCCTCAGACAATCTTTCTCTTGCAACCTTTGAAAGGTTGGTCATCTGATCTATGCTTGTAACCCTCTTCTTGTATAGCCAATCCGCTATCTGTTTACCTGTAAAAGCAGGCAGTTTATACTCTACGGCAAGCTGCTTCAACTCGTGCAGCGACATGCCCAACAAAATTTTCTTCATACACGGCAAAGTTACGATTTTTTAAGTATCTTTGTTAGAATAAAAAACAACATTTTAATTCTAAAAAATATGGCTAAAGAAGTAGAAACTCCAAACGTAGCGGAGGTTAATGCAGCCAAGCTAAAAGCATTGCAGGCTACATTGGATAAGATTGAGAAGGATTTTGGAAAGGGGACAATCATGAAGCTGGGGGATCAGCCAAAATGGGATGTATCAGTTATCCCAAGCGGTTCAATTGCCTTGGACTGTGCATTGGGAATTGGAGGATATCCAAAAGGTAGAGTAATTGAGATATACGGACCTGAGAGCAGCGGTAAGACAACCCTTGCAATCCACGCAATTGCAGAGGCTCAGAAAACCGGAGGAATTGCAGCAATCATTGATGCAGAGCACGCGTTCGACCGCACATACGCAAAGAAACTTGGCGTAAACGTAGACACCCTGCTTATCTCACAGCCAGACAACGGCGAGCAGGCACTTGAGATTGCAGACAGCCTTATCCGTTCAGGAGCAATTGACATCATTGTAATTGACTCTGTAGCAGCCCTTACCCCTAAAGCAGAGATTGAGGGCGAGATGGGAGACTCAAAGATGGGCCTTCAGGCACGCCT
>JAZLBB010000092.1:0-25370 GCA_045613465.1 Candidatus Egerieisoma sp. | reverse complement strand
TCTTTGTTGATGTTAAGCTCCTCACATACCTCAGGCATTGCTTTAAGCACTGATGCCAAAATTGCGTGGTCACCACAACCCGGACACCATTTTACTTCCTGATCACTTTTAAAGTCTTGTGATGTATATTTCATAACAATGTTTCTTTAGAAATTTAGTAAATGATTATAGAGCGTTAACTGCGTCAACAATCTCCTTAACAATAAATGGCTGTCCCTGAACCTTATTCAACTGCTCAAATGCAAACTCTGGATGTTTACCTCTCAAGTAGCTTACAAATTGGCCGCTGTTAAGCTCGCAAACGATAATCTTCTTGAATTTCTTGAATACCTCTGCAGTGTTCTTAGGAAGCGGATTGATATAATCGAAGTGTGCAAAACCTACGTTCTTACCCTCCTCAAGCAACTGTTTTGTTGCTGTGTAAAGGTGACCGTAAGTACCACCCCAACCTACGATAAGGACATCGCCTTCCTGGTTGCCCATAACCTCAAGGTCTGGAATATAGTTTGCAACTCTTGCAACTTTCTCTGCTCTGTTTGCAACCATAATTTCGTGATTTACAGGATCTGAAGATACTGAACCGTTCTCAGCTTTCTCCAAGCCTCCTACTCTATGCTCCAAACCAGCTGTTCCTGGAAGAGCCCAACGTCTTGCCCAACGCTCAAGGTCTCTCTCATATGGTTTGAATTTACCCTCACATTTATCAATGATAGGTGGGTTGATTGCAGGATATTTGCTTACATCTGGAATTCTCCAAGGCTCTGAACCGTTGCCAATGAAACCCTCAGTAAGAAGGATAACAGGCATCATGTGCTCCAAAGCATATTTTGCAGCATAGAATGCAGACTCAAAACAATGTGATGGAGTACGTGCAGCCATAACCATAATTGGGCACTCACCGTTTCTGCCGTAAAGTGCCTGCATTAGGTCTGTCTGCTCAGTTTTTGTAGGGATACCTGTAGAAGGACCGCTTCTTTGTACATCTACAATTACAAGAGGAAGCTCTGTAATCATAGCAAGACCCATAGCCTCAGATTTTAGTGACAGACCAGGACCTGAAGTGGTTGTAACAGCAAGGTTACCAGCATATGCAGCACCTACAGAAGTACAGATACCAGCAATCTCATCCTCGCACTGTACAGTTTTTGCACCAAATGCTTTATGAATTGCCAACTCCTCCAAGATTACAGTAGCAGGGGTGATAGGGTATGAACCACAGAACAAAGGAAGACCTGATTTCTCAGATGCAGCCAAAAGGCCCCAAGCTGTAGCCTGGTTACCATTAATGCTTCTGTAAATACCTGGCTCCTGCTGTGCAGGCTCAATTCTGTAAGTGTTAGGAATTGCGTGAATATTGTGTGCGTAGTTATAACCGTCATTCAACACCTTTTTGTTAGGTGCAATAAGAGCAGGTTTCTTCGCAAATTTTTTCTCTAGATACTCCTCAGTGAAGTGAAGTGGTCTGTTGAACATGAAGTAACACATACCCAATGTGAACAAGTTTTTGCAACGGATAATTGACTTGTTATCCAAACCACTGTCTTTCAACGACTCTTTGGTAAGAGATGTAATAGGAGCCCAAACGATATGATAATCTTTAAGGTTCATCTCCTCAATAGGGTCATTTGTTTTGAAGCCTGCTTTCTCTAGGCCTTTCTCATCAAATGAATCCTCATCAAGAATAATGCTTGCTCCAGGTTTAGCCCATTTAGCATTAGCTTTAAGAGCAGCCGGGTTCATTGCAACCAAAACGTCGCAAAAATCTCCTGGAGTTTTTACCTCTGTCTGTCCAATGTGAACTTGGAATCCTGATACTCCAGCTACAGTACCCTGCGGTGCCCTGATCTCAGCCGGATAATCCGGAAATGTAGAAATTTCATTTCCGTACAGCGCAGAGGCATCTGCGAACAAAGTACCGGTCAGCTGCATTCCATCTCCCGAGTCTCCGGTAAAACGGATTACTACCTCCTTTGTGTCAATAATTTTGTGTTCCATAAAGAAAATTCTCCACTGTTACGTATATTACTACGCAGTTATTGTTGTTAGTGTATTTTAAAAGATTATACAAATGTAATCATTATTCTTTACGATATGAAAAATAATTAAAAAAAATAAGGGTGGCCTAAACCACCCTTATAAAAGTCCCTTAAACAGGCTATTTCAATTACTCAGCAGGCTGCGGAGCAGGTAGCTGTGTAGGTTTTGTCTTGCTCTCAGGAATTCCAAGCTCTTTTTTAGCAAGAGGAAGAAGATCAATACTGTCAGCACCTTTAAAAATCAAGGCACCTGCAGACAAATCAATGATATATGTAAAGCCGCCCTCAGTACCCAATTTCTCTACTGCTGCCTTAGCTTTCTCATAAACTGGAGCAAAAAGAGACTGCTGCAACTGGCTCATCTCCTGCTGAGCATTTTGGTTGAACATCTGAAGTCTCTGCTCCATCTCCTGAAGCTCTTTTGTTTTTGCCTCCAGGATAGCAGCTGTCCAAGTTGCATTTTTCTGCTGGTAGGTCTGCAATTTTGTATTAAACTCTTGCTGCATACCCTGCATTGTCTCCTCAAGCTCCTTAGCATAGTTCTCAAGTTTGATAACTGCAGAATCTCTCTCAGGCATCAAAGCTACAATCTCTTGCATATTGATATGACCAATCTTTACCTGAGCAAAAGACTGAGTTGCAAATAGCACCATTACAAGTGCCAAAAATTTAGTAACGTTCTTCATATTTTAAAATTATTGTTATTATTATCTGTTAGTATCCAAGAAGTTTAATTACCTCACCACTCAAATCATACGACTCATTTGAGTAAGCTACTCCCTGAACTGAAGCAATATCAAGAATCATCATGTAATTACCTTTCTTGGCAACCTGAGCTACTGCTGCATCAACTTTTTCCTTAATAGGATCAAGTAATTTTGCAGTTTGCTCCTGCATGATTCCATCAGCCCCAAAATATTCTTTCTGCATTTGTTTTACGGCCTGCTCCATCCTTATTATCTCATTCTCTTTGGCCTGTCTTCCCTGAGCAGTAAGATTTCCTTTCTGCTGCTGATACTTGTTATATAAAGTCTCCACTTTGGCATATTCTGCCTCAATCAAAGACTGATACTGTTTGCTCATAGACTCCAGCTGCTGCTGGGCACTCTTATACGCCGGGATGGCAGAAAGTATCTTCTCTGTATCTATATACCCTATTTTCTGGGCATTGGCCCCAACTGACATACATACAAAGGCCACAAGAATCAAAAGAATCTTTTTCATAATCTTCCCGATAATTTATCCAAAATTAGAACTGCTGTCCAATCATAAAGTGGAACTGGCTGCCACCGCGAGCCTTTTTGTCATTAGGAACTGGATCAAATCCATATGCCCAATCGATTCCTAACATACCTACAATTGGAAGCATTACCCTTAGACCCACACCCGCAGATCTCTTAATCTGGAATGGATTGAAGTCTTTAATGTCCGACCAGCAATTACCACCCTCAAGGAACAGCATTGCATAGATTGTAGACTGCGGCTGAAGGATAACCGGGTGTCTCAACTCAACATTGAACTTATCATACACTCTACCCGCATAAGCATTGCCCTCAATTGGGGTTAGTGAATAGTTAGGATAACCTCTCAAGCCAATGATATCTGAACCATATGTATTATAACCGCTCATACCATCACCACCAAGCTGGAATCCTTCAAATGGAGAATATCCCAAATCTTTATTATAGTATCCAAGGTATCCGAAATCAGCAGTGGTCTTAAGCACCAAGTTGCCAATAATTTTGGTGTATGTAGCACTCTTGAAGGTCCATTTGTGATACTCAATCCACTTGTATTTCTCGGCATCGGACATACTCTTGTAGTCGGTATCTTTAGACCTGAATAACGAATATGGAGGGGTAAGCTGCACACTAAATGTGAAATCCGAACCACCACGTGGATACACAGGCTGGTCTGTAGAGTTTCTGCTTAGTGTTGCCTTATAACTGAAGTTGTTTGATTTACCGTTTGAGAACAAGAAGTTGTAATCCCAATCCTTAAGCTTATACTGTTGCCAGCTCAACTCATGATACAACACAAAATAGTCATCTGGCCATTTAAGTCTTGAACCAAGAGCTGCTGCAAAACCATAAACCTCCATATACTCATCATTATTCAAATAATAATAGTATGAGTTTGTCTGACGGGTATAGTATACAGACAGACTCAATGAGGTAGGTTTCTTACCTGTAAGCCATGGCTCAATGAAGCTAGCAGTAAGTGCTGTATAATATGTTCCGTTTGTCTGGAATCTCAATGATAATGTTTGTCCATCACCAAGTGGTACAGGTCTCCATGCTCCTTTCTCAAATGCACGTCTCATTGAGAAGTTATTGAAGCTCACACCAAGAGTACCTACAAAGGTGTTTCCACCCCATCCACCGCTCAGCTCCAACTGGCTGTTTGGTTTCTCTGCTACGTTATATGCAATATCTACTGTATTGCTATTTGCATTAGGCAATACGCTGTATCCCTCCGCAGACTGGAATCTCTCAGGATCAAAATGGCCTATTGAACTAAGCTCCCTGATAGATCTCTCAAAATCTGACTGGCTGAACAAATATCCAGGACGGGTATAAACAGCTCTTCTTGCAACTCTTTCACTAGTAATGGTATTACCATTTATTATAATATTGTTGAAAGTAGCAGGCTTACCCTCATGAATTCGCATTTCCACATCAACCGAGTCGCCATCTATGTTAAGCTCAACAGGATTTACATTAAAGAACAGGTATCCGTTATCGGTATACATTTTCTTCACATCCCTATGCTGCTGCTTAGGATCACCCTGCAAACGTTTCTCCATGGTTACAAGGTCATAGATATCACCTTTGCCAATCATCAATACGCTATTCAACTGATCAGCGGTATAAATTGAGTTACCTGTCCAGGTAATATCTCTGAAATAGTATCTCTTACCCTGATTGATATTGATATCCAGCACCATTCTGCCCTCTGGAGTATAGCTGATAGAGTCAGAAATAATTTTTGCATCCCTATAACCAGCCTCAGCAAACACCGCCATTAGAGCATCTTTGTCATTCTTATACTCTTTCTCAATGAATTTCTTTGATTTGAAGAAGTTTACAAATCTGCGGTCTCTTGTCTTCTTCATTGATTTAACAAGCTTATACTCCTTGATTCCTTGAATATCGCCGTTAAAGTTAATCTTGTCAATCTTTATCTTGTCACCTTTGGTTACATGGAAAGTAGCTTTCTCCGCATTTCTGATAGTTGTATCGGGTTCATGTGTAAGATAAACATCTACAAGATAGAAACCTTTCTCCTTGTAGTAGTTCTTAATAATGTCTATCGACGATCTCTCTACATATTCAGAAAGCTCACTACCTCTTCTAAGTTTAAGTCTCTCAAGAAGATCAGACTCCTCACCTTTCTTAACACCGGTAAACTGCCATTTGGAAACCCTTGGACGCTCCTTTACTTTTAGGATAAGCAAACAGCTGTCTCCTTTTGGTGAAAGAGAATCAATGTAGAAACCTACATCAGAGAATTTTCTCTGCAACCACATCCTGTTCATTATTCCCGACAGCTCCTGACCGGGAATCTCTATCTTCTCACCCTCCTTAAGTCCAGTAAGGGCTATCAGCCTTTCTTCATTGAGGTAGTTTGTTCCCTCAACTCTCACACCCTTAAGAATATATGTTTTAGGGGAGTTGTAATCTACAACAGCGCTGTTCTGGGCAGAAACAGCAAAAGGCATTAGAAATGCCAATACAAAAATTATTTTTCCAAACAGTTTCATCTGATCATTAAATTAAACCTTCCCAAATCTTCTTTCCCTTTTTGCAAAAGCTTCCAAGGCTAGCTGGAACTCATTTTTGCGAAAATCGGGCCAAAGAATATCTGTAAAGTAATATTCTGTATATGCAGTTTGCCACAACATATAATTGCTTATTCTCTGCTCACCACTTGTACGGATAAGCAAATCAGGATCTGGAATGTCTGATGTTGAGAGGTTTGCATTCAAATCCTCTGCACTCATCTGCACATTTTCACCAGCCATTATACGCTCTTTGGCTACAGCATAAAACTTGTTTGCAGCTTGGGTTATATCCCATTTGCCGCTATAGCTTAAAAATATAATCAATTGCAAGTTATCGTTCTCTTGGGTGAGCTTCATACAATTATCTATCTCATCCCTGAGCTTTTGTGAAAGACGGCTGAAATCTCCTATAACCCTAAACCTTACACCATTCTTCTGGAATGTTGGGGTCTCCATGGTTATAGCTTTTAGCATTAGTTGCATAAGTCCCTCTATTTCAGCTACAGGCCTATCCCAGTTCTCCTCAGAAAAAGCAAAGACACTCAAGTATTTTATCCCTTTCTCCACTGCAAATTCTGTACATGCCCTCACACTCTCAACACCCTCTTTATGACCATAAAGACGCTCCTGGCCTCTCTGTTTGGCCCATCTGCCGTTACCATCCATGATTATGGTTACATGTTTGGGGATATTGGTCTTGATTTCCTGCATAAAAACAATTTTTCACAATAGGGCGCAAATATAAGAAAATTATTGCATATTTCTTTTATCTTCTCCCCATAATAGTTTCTGATTTAGAGCAGCTATGAAATTATTGTTGATAGAAATGCTTTTTATTGGAAACTCACCTTTTGAAATTACAACCTTCTCCCCTGCATTCAAATCAAAACCCCTGTTATCTACTGTAAGATGCGCTTTAGGGTTTCTCCCCTGAAATGATATCTCAACTGTAGAGGTGTGAGGAACAATAAGGGGCCTTACGTTAAGGTTATGAGGGGATATTGGGGCAATTATCAGCACTTTACTGTCGGGAGTAACAATTGGCCCCCCTATACTCATTGAGTAGGCTGTAGACCCGGTAGCTGTTGCTACAAGGATACCGTCAGACCAATATTTTGGAAGTGGATGACCATCAATAGCTATATCTATCTCAAGCATTGACGGGGTCATTCTCTGAATTGAGATTTCGTTCATTGCATATGGATAAAAATCTTGCGGAAGTCCATCTTTCTGCAAATGCAAAAGTGTTCTATCCTCTATAGAATAGTCTCCTCCAATAAGTTTTTCAATCCACGGATTGGTATCCTGAACACACGCAGTAGTTAGGAATCCAAGTCTTCCAAAGTTTATTCCTGCAATTGGTATCTGCCTCTGTCTCACCATTGTAAGGGATTCCAAAAATGTTCCGTCACCTCCAAGTGAAAGGAAGATGTCTACATCTGCAGGAAGGTCTTGGTAGTTGGTAAAAAGCTCCCCTTGTGGCAGTCTGCCACCCAGTTCCTGCATAAGCTCATAAAATGAGTTATGGTAGCAGAACTCCACGTGCTTATACTCTTTTAGATTGTTTACAAAAAGCAAAAGCCTTCCTATGTTTGTTTTATCTATACGTTTGCCAAAAAGTGCAGCTTTCATATGCGGAAATTTTATGCAAGATAAAAAAAATTGGCCTAATCATTGTTCAATGAAGCATATTTATATATATTTTTGTATTTATAACAGTTTAAATCCAACACTATTGATATGACAGTTTTAAGTGTAAATATAAACAAGATTGCTACCATAAGAAACTCAAGAGGTGGCAATATGCCAGATGTCCTTAAGGCAGCTGTTAAATGCGAGGAGTTTGGTGCTCAAGGTATTACAGTTCATCCAAGACCAGATGAAAGACATATAAGATATCAGGATGCAAGGGATCTTAAACCAATCCTTACTACAGAGTTCAATATTGAGGGAAATCCAATCCAGTCTTTTACCAATCTTGTTCTGGAGGTAAATCCGGCTCAGGTTACCCTGGTTCCTGATGCTCCCGATGCTATTACTTCAAATGCAGGATGGAATACTATTGATCCTGCAAACAAGAAATTCCTTACAGAAATTACAAAGGTATTCCACGCTAATGGGATAAGGGTTTCCATTTTTGTAGATCCTGTTGTAGAGGTAATTAAAAATGCTGTCGATACTGGATGTGACAGAGTTGAGCTTTACACAGAGGCGTATGCTGCAAATTATCTGAAAAACAGAGAGATGGCAATTGAGCCATATGTAAAGGCTGCCCAGGCTGCAGTAGAGTGCGGATTGGGACTGAATGCAGGTCACGACCTTAACCTCGACAACCTTAAATATTTCCATAATAACATCCCAGGACTTATGGAGGTATCTATTGGTCATGCACTTATCAGCGATGCTCTTTATATGGGTTTGGAGAATACTATTAAAGCCTATAGAGCCCAATTGCTATAATATCCAAATTTTGATTATATTTGCAGTTTGGAAAATTAAAAAACAAAATATAGAATGAAACAATTGAAACTAATTTTGACAGTAGCTGTTGCTGCAATCATCTGTTCTTGCACAGCTAACAGCACAAACAACGGAACTCAACAGGCAAATGCTGCTGATGCAGCTGCTGCACCACAGGGAAGCATCGTTTATATTCACCTTGATTCTCTTGTGAACCAGTATGATATGTTCAATGACCTGAAATCTGAGCTTGAGAGCAAAGCACAGGCTATTCAAGATGACCTTACTAAAAAAGGAAGATCTTTTGAGAGCGCAGTTAAAGATTTCCAGACTAAATTGGACAAAGGTCTTCTTACAAGATCACAGGCTGAGGAGCAGCAGAAAAAACTTCTTGAGAGAGAGCAGAACCTTCAGGGTCTAAGCCAGCAGAAACAGATGGAGCTTGCTGAGGAGGAGGCTGTTATGATGAGAAGAGTTATGGATGCTGTAAATACTTACGTTAAAAAATATCAGCAGGATAAAGGTTATGCGCTTATCCTTACTACAAGCGCTGCTACCAACACTGTAATTGCAGCTAACGCTAATTTGGACATTACTCAGGATGTACTTGCCGGAATGAACGAGGAGTATATCAAATCTAAAAACAAGTAATATTCCAGAACCGTAGATGAATGCCGTACCGGTTGAGTCTGAGGCTCTGCTGATACGGCATATTTTAATTAAAGCACTTTTGAAACTATAATATCTTTTACAATATGAACTCAATTACAAGAACTCAATTTGATTTTCCAAAACAGACAGCTGTTTACAATGGTAAAGTAAGGGACGTATATACCATAGAGGACAAATATATGGTAATGGTTGCTACAGACAGAATTTCTGCATTTGATGTTGTGCTTCCTAAAGGTATCCCATTTAAAGGTCAGGTATTGAACCAGATTGCTTCAAAATTCCTTGACAGCACTTCTGACATTGTAAAGAACTGGAAAATAGCATCACCAGACCCAATGGTTACTGTAGGCTACAAATGTGAGTCTCTTCCAGTTGAGATGATTGTTAGAGGTTACCTTACAGGCAGCTCATGGAGAGCATATAAAGCAGGTGCAAGAGAGATTTGCGGTGTTGCTATTCCCGACGGAATGAAAGAGCACCAGAAATTTGAGAAACCTATCATCACCCCTACTACAAAGGCTGAGATTGGTGGACATGACCAGGATATTTCACGTGAGGAGATTATTGCACAGGGTCTTGTAAGTGAGGAGATTTACAACCAGTTGGAGAAAATCACCCTTGCTTTGTATGAGAGAGGTTGCGAGATTGCAAAAGAGAGAGGTCTTATCCTTGTTGATACCAAATATGAGTTTGGTTTGAGAGACGGTGAGATTTACCTTATTGATGAGATCCACACTCCAGACAGCAGCCGTTATTTCTACCTTGAGGGCTACCAGGAGAGATTTGACAAAGGTGAGCAGCAGAAACAGCTTTCTAAAGAGTTTGTACGCGAGTGGCTGATGGCTAACAATTTTAGCGGTCAGGAGGGACAGCAGGTTCCTGAAATGACAGAGGAGATTGTTACAAGCATCTCAGACAGATATATTGAGCTTTATGAGAACATCACTGGCTCAAAATTTGAGAAAGCAACTTACGGTGACGACACCTATGAGAGAATAGAGGCCAACGTAAAGAACCTCTTGGCACGTCTATAATTTATAACTGATTCTATGCGTACATTATTTGCAATAATTTCATTGTTGGCTGTCACTGTTGCATACAGTCAAAATGCGCCGCAGATTACCGTATCATCTGAGAAAGTGAAGGTAAACGGCAATATCATGTATGTCCACAAAGTAAAAGGCGGTGAGACCCTATATTCTCTTGCCAAGGCATACAAGGTTACCATTGATGATATTGTACGCCAGAATGAGACTCTAAAGAACGGATTGAAAGAGGGGAGTATAATCTATATCCCCTCTTCAGTTCCTGTTCAGGAAAATACTGCCCAGTCTGCAGCAAAGCAGGATAATGTTGCCACAGGGGATACTGTGCAACCTGACAAACTTGACGGGTGGTATCTGTCGGGAGAAAATATAAAGAAATATTCCCGTAAAAAGCATAAGGCAAAAGGAAGTGATACCATTGAGAAAGTTGCGGACAAATATGGAGTTTCTGTTGAGTCGATTATGGCTATGAATAGTCTAAAATCTACTCAGTTAAAAAAGAAGCAGGTGATTTACATTCCAAATGAGGCATTTATGGAATTGCTGAAGGAGGAAGAGGTGCAACAAAATTCCGCAGTAGTAGAGGAGAACCAGGAAACTGTTGTTGAGCAGGCTAAGGTAGAGATTAAAGATGAGGAAAATGCCCCTCTGATGATTTCTGCTACAAGCTCACTAACCTATATTCTTCCTCTTAATTTAAAGGATACCCTTGGCCCTAATGCCAATTTTATGGATTTTTATGCAGGTGCCCTTGTAGCTGTGGACACTTTAAAGAAGATGGGGCACAGTATTTCCATTAGGCTTGTTGATGAGCAGATGGAACCTGTTGCCACTGATTTTGGGACTTCCACAATAATTGGACCTGTTATGAGTTCAGATATGTCTGATTTCCTACCTGTAGTGGGAGGTAAAAACACAGTAATATCGCCTATGGACCTTAACACCGGGAAACTGGTTGCAGGGAACCGCAATTTTGTTCAGATTGCTCCCGACCAGGAGGCTCAGATGGCCAATCTTATAGATTTGTTGGCAAGTAAGTCTACTTTGAGCAACAGCATTATGATGATCTATGAGAAGAACGGTGCAGATTTGCAGCTTGTAGAGGCAGCAAAGAGAATGGCTAATGACAAGGGGCTTATTTATAATACTCTATCTTACGATATCCTTGAAGGAAGGGAGATGATGGAGAAGATTATGGAAGCTCTTGAACCAGGATTGGATAATCTGGTCCTTATTCCATCAAACAGTGAGGCATTTGTAAGTGATGTGG
Organism: Candidatus Egerieisoma sp.; assembly: GCA_045613465.1. Lineage (GTDB taxonomy): Bacteria > Bacteroidota > Bacteroidia > Bacteroidales > UBA932 > Egerieousia. The sequence continues at coordinate 14,102 of JAZLBB010000092.1, read as the reverse complement.
TAAGAAACCTTAACCTACTCTACAAGAACCCATTGGAAGAGAACAGAAGGTCGGTAATTTTGTTTGGCACATCCCGTTGGAGAAATTTTGAGACTATTGAGGTTGAATATTTCCACAAGATGAACCTTCATTTGAGCATTCCTTATTATGTAGATTATAGCAAAGATGCAGTTAAGGAGTTTCTAATGAAATACAGGGCGTTGTACAATTGCGAACCTACTCCATTTGCATTTCAGGGTTTTGACATTACTATGATGTGTTGCGGATATGATGAGATAACCCTACAGAGTAAATACAGGTTTAAAAAAGACAATGCCGATGACGGTTTAAAGAATACCGGTACCACCAACATTGTCTATAATAAAGATTATACTATATCTGTAATAGAGTAGTTTAAAGAGTTTTTGCTTTTAACCATTGCGCCTCTTCTGCGGTAAGGAGAGGTGCAATTGTTTTATATACCGCTGCATTATACTCTTTTATCCATTGCTGCTCCTGGGCATCCAAAAGTTCCCACATCACACATGAGGTTTCAATTGGTACGTATGTAAGGGTTTTAAAGTTGTAGAATTCATTTATTTTATTGTGCTTCCACTCTTGTACCAATATTACATTTTCTGTCCTTATTCCATACTCTCCCTCAACATATACTGCCGGTTCATTGGATAGGATCATTCCAGGGGCAAGGGTAACAGGATTTTCCTCCATTCTTATGCTCTGAGGGCCTTCGTGCACACACAAGTAATGTCCTATACCATGACCCGTACCGTGGAAATACATGGCGGCATCGTTAAATAGTGGTCCTCTGGCAAGGATATCCAATTGTGATCCTCGTGTATTTTTAGGGAAAGATGCCATTGAAAGTCGTACCATTCCTTTGAGCACAAGAGTATAGTGACGGCATTGCTGCTCTGAAAGTTCTCCAACAGGTATGGTTCTGGTAGTGTCTGTTGTTCCAAAGAGATATTGTCCACCTGTATCCATCAATAGGAAATTGCCTGTTTCTACTCTCTGCGAGTTCTCTTTTGTTGCGCTGTAATGTGGCAATGCACCAGCAGGGCCAAAAGCAACTATTGGTTCAAAACTCTCACCTCTATAATTTGCGTCTTCTGCTCTATACTGCGCGAATTTTTCCCCTATCTCCCATTCTGTAAGCGGGTTACCTGCAGCAAGAGAATCATCAATATATTTTAGCACTTTACACCACGCTACACCGTCAGTAATGAACGCTTTGGCAAATCCCTCTCTCTCCCAGCTATTCTTTATTGCTTTAAAGTAGTTTACTGTTCCGCCAAGAGTAGGATCTGCCATAAATCTGGCTCCAGGTACATCTAAAGCCTTGTAATCCCTTACTGTAATTTTTCCTTTTGATACCACCCTTACCGTATCTGCCGGGAACTGTTTTAGTACAGAACTGAATGAGGCGTAAGGATGGAGTTCTATATTGTCGGAAAGCAGTTTCACCTTTACCTCTTCACTTACCGATTGCAAGTCAACAAAAAGATGTGTTGCAGCATTGGTTACTATTGCATAGGATTGAGGAAGGGGGTTGTACTCTATATCAGTCCCCCTTATGTTGCACAACCATGCTACTTCATCACACATTGTCACAATGTAGGCAAATCTGTCGTCCTTTATTCCAAGTGCATCAACAACCCTCTGGTGCTTTGATTTTGCACTCTCTCCAGTATATTTTGTATCAAGCCATATTATAGGGTTGAATTTAAGTTGCGGTCTTCCCTCCCATAGTTGATTGAAGATATCATCTATAAGTTGAACCTTACATGGTGCCAGTTCTGCACAAAGTGACTCGTATTCACTGCATGAAAAGAGGGATTGGTCTATTGCCACAAGTTCTCCGTCGGGATACTGGTTAAGAATCCATTGTGCTATGGTTGGAGTTCCCTCCATTTTCATTCTCATGAGTTTTATTTCACTCCCCTGGAGTTGTGCTGCAGCTTGTACAAAGTATCTGGAATCTGTCCAAAGTGCTGCACCCTTAAGTGTTACCACCAGTGTGCCTGCCGATCCGTTAAACCCACTGAGCCACTCTCTGGTCTTGTAGTGGTCCTGGGTGTATTCGCCAAAATGGGGATCGTTTGTAGGGATTATGATTGCCGATATGTTCATTGCAGAGAGTCTCTCTCTCAATGCTTTTAGTGCTGCTTTTCTGTACATTCCTTTGAGTTTTGTTTACCTAGCAAATTTAACAAAAAAGAGGATGACTCAAAATTTTGAATCATCCTCTTCTTATAAGGTTGGTTGATATTACATCATTGAATCTGCGTTCAAGTTGTCTTTCTCAATATCCTTGAAGTATTTTACAGTACCAACTTTCAACTCATCAGTTGCAGCATCATCACATACGATGATTCCTTTTGGATGCATCTGAAGAACGCTGATAGTCCACATGTGGTTTACACAACCCTCTACTGCATGGTACAAAGCTCTTGCTTTTGCATGACCGTTAGCAAGAATAAGCACCTCTTTAGCATCCATAATGGTACCTACACCTACTGTAAGGGCAGTTTTAGGTACAAGGTTGATATTGTTGTCAAAGAAACGTGAGTTTGCAATGATTGTATCAGTTGTAAGGGTTTTGATTCTGGTTCTTGAAGTTAGAGATGAACCTGGCTCATTGAATGCAATGTGGCCGTCTGGTCCAATACCACCCATGAATAGATCAATACCGCCGTATGATTTGATTTTCTCCTCATATCTTACGCACTCTGCCTGTGGATCCTCAGCATTTCCGTTAAGAATGTTTACATTCTCCTTCTGGATATCAATATGTTTGAAGAAGTTATTCCACATAAATGAGTGGTAGCTCTCAGGATGATCCTCAGGAAGACCAATATACTCATCCATGTTGAAGGTTACAACGTTCTTGAATGAAACTTTACCCTCGTTGTAGAATTTTACAAGCTCTCTGTAAGTTCCAAGAGGAGTTGAACCTGTAGGAAGACCCAAAACAAAAGGACGCTCTGCAGTTGGAGCAAAATCATTGATTTTCTTAACAATGTAAGCCGCAGCCCAGTGCGAAATCTGTGAGTAGGACTCTTGAATAATTAATCTCATAATTAAGTTAAAATTTATTTAATTTATATCGTTTCCTTTAATAACACCCTTGCATTTTCAAGGGCAGCATCTGTAAGTGAAGCACCGCTAAGCATCCTGGCAACCTCTTTCACCCTCTCTTCGCCATGCAGTTCCCTTATATGGGTAGTAGCGTTGTTCTCCTTATCAAATTCCTTGTACACCAATAAATGTGTACCTTTTTTTGAAGCTATCTGCGGCAAATGGGTAATTGCAAATATCTGCATCTTTTCACCCATTTTACCTATAAGGGCACCCATCTTGTCTGCGATGCTTCCCGATACTCCAGTATCTATCTCATCAAAAATCATTGTAGGCATACCAGTATATTGGGCCATCAGTGATTTAAGACATAACATTATTCTCGACAGCTCTCCTCCAGAAGCCGCCTTGTGCAGAAGGTTCAGCTTTTTGTCTCCATTTGCCGAGAAAAGGAAGGATATTGTATCCTTTCCCGAAGCAGTATATTTATCATTTGCTGCAAGCTCTACCTTAAACACCGCATACGGCATCTGCAACTCCCTTATACTATCCTGCAGAACTGCCCCCAACTCCTGAATTTTGTCTCCCCTCCTGCTACTCAACTCCTCAGCCAACTCGTTTCTTTGCTGGGTAAGGAGCTTTATCTCCTTCTCCATTTCCATAACTTTGGAGTTATCTTCATCTGCACCGCAGATATCGTTTTCAAGTTCCTGCTGTATCTGAAGTAACTCTTCTATTGTAGAAACCGAATGTTTCCTCATAAGGGAATAAAGCATTGACAGTCTCTCTTCTACCTGCTCCAGACGCTGTGGTGAAACCACAACGCGCTCTGCAAGCATCTCCAACTCCTCTTCTATATCTTTGCACTCTATTCTACAGCTTTCCAGTCTGTTGCATAACTGCTCCAATTCGGGCACAAAGTTAGAACTCTTTTGCAATAAATGCACCGCCTCCTTCAAATTTTGTACAATTGGCGTTCCCAGTGGCTGCATGCAACCAACCGCACCTGTAATACTCTCTCTAATCTGCTCAGAATTTGCCAATTGTTTCTGCTCACTCTCCAACTCTTCCAATTCACCCTCCTTAAGATGCGCCTCCTGCAATTTTCCAAGTTGGAATGCCCTATACTCCAACTCACCTTCTCTTTTGGCAATCTTATCCTTCAACTCCGCAAGTTCACTGTGTCTGCTCAGAAGTTCACCATGAGTCTTGGCATAATTCGCCACCAGTTTACCTGTACCCGCAAAATAATCCAACACCTTCATCTGGTAACTTTCGCTTGTAAGCAACAGATGCTGGTGTTGTGCATGTATATCCACTATTGTGGATGATATTTCGGTCAATGCAGCCAGCGTAGCCGGCTCATCATTTATAAAATTCCTTGTCCTTCCGGCAGGAGAAATCACCCTCCTTAATATAAGTGTCTCCCCCTCTATTTCAAACTCACCCTCCACAACGCAGTTTTTTGCAGAATCCTTTAGCGCAGAAACGTCTCCTTTTGCTCCAAGCAAGAGTGACAATGCCCCCAACATGATTGATTTTCCTGCTCCTGTCTCTCCAGTAATTATAACCAGTCCTTCAGGAAATTCAATATCAAGATTCTCAATTAAAGCGTAATTCTGTATGGTAAGTCTTCTTAACATTACATAAGTGTCTCAATGTTATCCACAATATCAGCGGCCACTTCCCCTTTACTTTTTAGAGCACACTCAACTGGCTCCCTGTCTTTGAAAAACATAGTTACTTTGTTGGTATCGTGACCAAATCCAGCGCCACTGTCTCTCATTGAATTGAGGACAATCATATCAAGCTTTTTGCGCTCCAGTTTGCCTGCAGCGTTTGCTCTTTCATCATTTGTCTCAAGAGCAAAACCTACAGCAACAGTACCTTTATCTCTATTCTCACCTACCCATGCTGCAATATCATTGGTTGGGGTAAGCTCAAGATTGTAGTTGCTCTTCTCTCTCTTTATCTTTTCACTGCCAACATGTGCAACAGTAAAATCTGCCACAGCCGCACATAGGATAACCACATCTGCTCCCGGCATATTCTCCTTAGTAGCCTCAAACATCTCTCCGGCAGTAGTAACATCAATTACCTTAATGTTTGGAAGGGTTGCCTTAACACTCACAGGACCACTTACCACTGTAACATCAGCTCCCCTAAGAGCAGCCTCTCTTGCAAGTGCATAAGCCATTTTTCCCGACGAGTGGTTGGTAATATATCTTACCGGATCAATAGGCTCTCTGGTAGGACCAGCTGTAATAATAACCTTTTTTCCACTCCACGAACCGCCTGCCGCAAAAATAGCCTCAACCTGAGCTACAATCTCATCAGGCTCAGCCATTCTACCTTTTCCTTCAAGGCCGCTTGCAAGCTCTCCACTACCAGGCTCTACGATTTCAACGCCCCACTCTTTAAGTATATTGAGGTTTCTTTGGGTTGAAGGGTGCTTGTACATATCCAAATCCATAGCAGGTGCTATAGCAACCTTGCATTTTGCTGAAAGGTACGATGTCAGCAACAAGTTATCGGCAACTCCCGACACCATCTTTCCTATGGTATTTGCCGAGCATGGTGCAATAAGGTACAAATCAGCCCAAATGCCCAAAGAGACATGGCTGTTCCAATCACCGTTCTCGGGATTATAAAAATCTACCAGAATAGGATTTTTGGATAGGGTTGCCATTGTAAGTGGGGTGATGAATTGCTTTGCCATTTCTGTCATTACAACCTTCACCTCAGCCCCCTGTTTTACAAGTGCCCTAACCAACATTGCAGACTTGTAGGCCGCAATGCTGCCTGTAACTCCCAACAGGATATGTTTTCCCTTTAACATAAAAGTAGAGATTAAAAATTAAGCCTCTACTTTACGTGAATATATCTCACCGCTCTGGAACTCCTTAATTGCTACCAATGTAGGTTTAGGAAGTTTCTCATAATGGCGTGAAATCTCAATCTGCTCTCTGTTCTCAAATGTCTCTTCCAATGTGTCAGCAAAATTTGAGAACTCCTCAAGTTTGGCACTTAGCTCCTGTTTAACCTCTGCAGCAATCTGGTTTGCTCTTTTAGCAATGATCATTGTAGACTCATAGATATTGCCGGTAGGCTCAGCTAGCTCGCTCAAATTTCTAGTAACGGTATTACCGTAAACCTTGTACTCTTTTTTCTCCATTTTATTTATTATTCTTCTGATTTATCATCGGTTTTTACAGTGTAGTGCTCAACTTTGGCATAAAGGCCATCAAGCTCCTTCCTGTGTTTTGAATCTGGGAACTCACTTATAAAGTTATAGTAGTCATCAATGAAATCCAGATATCTCTCTTTCTGCTTCTCCTCTATACTGTTCAAAGCAAATTTATATGATGACAATGTTGTATAATAGAGGACATCCTCCCTGTAGCGGTTATCGGCATTGTCTTTTAGCACATTCTTGAATGCATATCTTGCCGCCTTGTAATCCTCCATTGTGTAATACAATTTTGCAGACTCATAGCTCTTTCTCTCCAACCTCTCCATAAGATCGTCCATCATGGTCTTACATACAGGATAGTATTCGCTCTCTGGATTCTCGTACATGAACTCGCTGATTACCATCATTGCTTTTCTGGTTGGAGTCTGGTCAAGCTCATATCTTAATGTCTCATCATACAGACATTGTATTCTAAGATATTTTGCCTCGGTATTGAACACACTTCTTGGATAAACCTCAATGAATTTTGCCAAAGCAGCCTCAGCTGTCTCGTAATCACCATATTTAAAGTTGCTCAATCCATGATAGAAACTTACAGTATCCTCTTGAGGCAAACCTTGAACCAAAAGGTTAAGGTTATCAAAGATATCTGCTGCCTTCTTGTATTTTCCTTTATTGAAATAATTATGCGCCGCCTTGTATTTCAAGTCTACATCATGGCTTCTCATCACTTTCTCATACTCAGAAGCACAAGAAACCTGAATAAGGGCCAACAGCACTATAATAATTGAATTTCTAATACGCATTGTATGTGTTTTTAGTTTTCCTGCAAAAATTTCTCTGCATCCATTGCTGCCCTGCAACCACTGCCTGCTGCTGCAATTGCCTGACGGTAAGTAGGATCCTGTACATCACCTGCAGCAAAGACACCTGGCACATTGGTTTTCTGACTCTTGCCCTCAGTAATGATGTAACCCTCGCTGTTTGTATCAATGAACTCTTTGAACACCTCTGAATTAGGATGATGACCAATAGCAAGGAAAAATCCGTGAATCTTAATCTCCCTCTCCTCGCCTGTTTTGTTGTTTACCAATGCTGCACCGGTAACACCAAAATCATCTCCAAGAATCTCTTTGGTATTGGTGTTCCATAGAACCTCAATATTAGGAGTGTTCAATACTCTCTCCTGCATTGCTTTTGAAGCTCTAAGTTCATCTCTTCTTACAATCATGTAAACTTTGTTACACAAACTTGCAAGATAAGTAGCCTCCTCACATGCAGTATCACCGCCACCTACAACTGCCACATCTTTCTTTCTGTAGAAGAAACCGTCGCATGTCGCACACGCAGATACGCCCTGACCTCTGAATTTCTCCTCTGATGGCAAGCCAAGATATTTTGCGGTTGCACCTGTAGCTATAATCACTGTATCAGCCTCCACTTTCTTGTCTGAATCAATTTCCAAAGTGAAAGGTCTCTTTGAGAAATCAACTTTAGATACCATGCCGTAACGCACCTCGGTGCCAAATCTCTGAGCCTGTTTCTTTAGGTCTTCCATCATCTCAGTACCTGTGATACCTTCAGGATAACCAGGGAAGTTATCAATCTCAGTGGTTGTAGTAAGCTGACCTCCAGGTTGTCCACCCTCATACAATACAGGATTAAGGTTTGCTCTGGAAGCATAAATGGCAGCCGTATACCCAGCAGGGCCGCTACCTATTATCAAACATTTTATTCTCTCTATTTCCATAATACATAATATCTTGCAAAGTTAATATTTTTTTTTGAATAGCTTATCTTTTATATAATATTCCGCTCTTAATTCCCATACCAGCACAAATGATGCAAACCATCGGGATAACAACATCACATACCACACAGCGCCCAATGCTGTAAGGAGTAAAAGATCTTCCAAATTACTGTGAGAAATGCAGATATGGGTATTGAGAAGATCTACATCCCTACCGGTAACTTTTCCACTTTCAACCTCCTCCATCATTACAGCAGCTCCGTATGCAAGTCCAAGGGTATTTGCAACTATCCAAAGGAACGAGGTTCGGGCAGGAAGGCCAAAGAAAGCCAGAAAGTATTTGAGGAACTTGGATATCCATCTTATTACCCCATATTCCGACAAAATCTTCTGCAATATTGCCAGAGTGTAAATAAGCACGGTCATCTTCACCACCACAGAAAGAGTTGACATAAACCACTCTTTGAGCAGCACTATAAACTCCGGCACATCCTGGTATGCCGCAGCTGTAACTGCAGCCATTTCTCCGGGAAGAAGCTTATTCAATAAAAATGCCAAAGTAAAGGCAGAAATTGCCCTTGTAATAACTATTCTTACAGCCGAGGTTCCTGTTTTCTTCTGAACAGCTGTTTCAGTTATCATATTATGTGCACACAATACCATGGTACTCAGGATTGTAAGAGCCCTTACATCCAAATCTAAAGAAACCATTACCGATATTGCTGCATATACATTTACAAAGAAACCTGTAACAAAAGGCAATGCCGCCTCTCCAGGCAAGCCTATACCGTTGAACAGTGGAGCAAGAAACTCCGATATTACAGGGAGTATTCTAAAATATTTAAGAAACATTATTGCAAATGAAACCCCTACGGTAATCTTGAGCAGCCATATACATGTCTTTGTGGTACTTGGCAATACACTCTTGATACACCACAATATTTTCTCCCTTGTATCCATAATTTTAAATTTGGCGCAAATTTACACCATAATTTGAATTGTGGAACACATTTTGATATATTTGCACCATGTAAATCGTATTGCAAAACAATAGAACAAAAGAAATAAGATGAAGAGATTTTTTACAATCATTATGGCAACTCTCCTTGTTGCCCCATTCCTGCAGTCTTGCAATACTGCAGATACCGAGCAAGCAGACAAAATTGTACTTGCAACTATTCTCCCTTACTGGAATGATGCCGGATTTGCATGCCAGATGGACAATGGAGAGACTATCTACCCTGGTAGAGTAAGAATTGATTATAAGGCCAATCAGGAGAAAGCACAGCGTGCAGTTATATATTTCTCAGAGCTTAGCGAGCCTGTAGCCGGTTTTACCTACAATGCAGATATCTTCAATATCATTGATGTTACCACAAAAGATATTGAGGTACTGACAAATGCAGAGAATGACACACTTACAACACCTGTCAGTGTAAATGCAATGGTTATAAGCGGAGACTATTTTAATGTAGACTTTGGTGTACGTATAGACCCTTATTCAAATCCAAATGTATCTATCAGCCTTATAGACAACCAGATAAATGGCAAAACAGAGTATGATGAGTACTACCCTCTTGAGCTAAAAATCAAATGCACCCCAGAAGTTAATGGAAAAGCAGGACAGATAGTAAACTCAACTGCTTGTTTCTACATAGGGGCATATTCATTGGAAAGACTTGGCTGCAAAGGCTATAAAATTACTTACAAAGACCTTCAGAGCGATTCTGGAGACACCAAGGAAATTCTAGTTACTCCAACTCAGAATTAATTGGGGAATAATAATAAAAAATGGCAGCATCTGCTGCCATTTTTTATTTGTTCTCTTCCCAATGGAACGGTTCAAACTCAACATCTTTATTCTTCCAGCTCTCCTTTCTGTTTGCGTAAATTATGAATGGTATTCCCACCATTACAACACAACCTACAACAAGAACCGAGTACCAGACTGCATTGCTTCCTGTAGAGATCTGTGCAGGTGGAATAAAACTTAACACAAAGGCAAGCAACGATCCACAAAAGCCAAGTCCACTTACAATCCACATAAGTGCATTACCATGTTTTCCAATCCTATAAGGGCGCTCCTTATCTTTCATATTATATCTTAATTTGATTGCAGCTGCAAACATCATCAAATACATTATCAGATATAGTAACACGGTAAGCTGACTTAAAATCTGGTAGAAGCTCTGTACAGATGGCATTATCACAAACAGCAAACATAGCAGCGTTACAATTGCCCCCTGTACTAAAAGAATATTCCTCTGTACCCCATTTCCGTTTGATTTTTGGAAGAATGGCGGCAAATATCCAGCCTTACCAACTGCAAAAATACCTTTTGAAGGTCCGGACACCCATGTAAGCACACTGGCAAGCACTCCAAATGCCAAAGCTATTGCAATAATTGGAGACAGCCAGCTGGCATGCAAGAAGGCAAAATATTTGTCAAATCCTATCAGAAGACTCTGTGTAAGGGAAATATCTTTTTGCGGAATAATTACACCCAATGCAAATGTTCCCAATATAAAAATCACTACTGTAATAACAGCTCCAATAAATATTGCCTTAGGGTAGTTCTTGGCAGGATTCTCCATATCGGTAACGTGAATACCACTCATCTCCATACCTGCATAGAACAGGAATATACCAGAGGCCAATACCAGATTATTTAAATTGCTCAAATCAGGGAAGAAATCGCCTCTAAAATCCATTTGGGATACTCCTCCCGACAGCAAATATACAGCCCCAAGTACAACAAGCAGTCCTGCCGGAATGATGGTTCCTACCAAACCTCCAATCTTAGCCACTTTTGCCACCCATCCCATACCTTTTAGAGAAATGAACGTAGCAAGCCAGTAGATTACCAGAACCACAATAAGAGAATACACTTTATTTGAAGCCAAGGACATATCATGAACCTGATCCATTCCTATGAATGCTATAGCTACAGCTCCAAAGGTAAGGACTGTAGGATACCAAATTGTACTCTCAATCCATTGCAACCAGATTGAAAGAAATCCCCATTTTTTACCAAAGGCCTCTCCTACCCAACGGAACACTCCACCCTGCTTATCCTTGAACATAGCAGCCAACTCAGCAGCCACCAACGAAGTTGGGATAAGGAATACAATTGCAGCAAACAAATAATAGAATGCAGAACTTAATCCATATTCCGCCTCAGCCGGCAAGCCTCTCAAGCTCACCACCGCTGTAACATTCATGATTGCCAAGGTGAAAACTCCCAACTTGGCAATCTGTTTAGTATTATTAGCCATATTCAAAACATTTTAAAAGTTACCATCCGCCTACAGGCTAATGGGTAAATACCTTACCTTTCTGCTTTTCCTGTTTCTCAAAGGCAAGACGCGATTGTGTAGGGTACTTCAACTGCTCCAGTTCAGCCACAGCAGCACGCATGTCGCTCAACATCATATCTGCCATATCTCTGGTAAATCCCTGTTTGATTACTACCCTCATAACAACAACATCCTCCAACGATTTTGGCAATGTATAGGCAGGAATCATCCAGCCGCTCTGTTTAAGTTTATCCTGCAAATCATACAATGTCCATTTGGCACTCTTCTCATAATTTTCATCCAAATGCCATATAAACAATGGATTCACAACCTCATCTGCATAATTTTTGAATTGTGGGAATTTGGCAATCTCACTCCAGATATATTTGGCTATCTCCAGACAGTTGCCCTGAATTGCTTTATACCCTTCAAATCCCAATCTTATATAATTATAGTATTGGCCCAAAATCTGAGCACCAGGACGTGAGAAGTTCAATCCCACCTGAGAAATCTCTGCACCAAGATAGTTTACAGAGAAGTTCATATCATCAGGCAAATATTTCTTGTCTTTCCAGATTACCCATCCCAAACCAGGATATACCAATCCGTATTTGTGTCCCGACGTGCTTATTGAAAGAACCCATTTCAACCTGAAGTCCCATTTCCTGTCGGGATTCAAGAATGGAAGGATAAATCCGCCGGATGCAGCATCTACATGAATTGGGATCTCATACCCTGTTTTGGCATTATACTCGTCGAGAGCCTCATCCAATGCCTCCACATCATCATTCAAACCGGTCCAGGTAACTCCTTGGATTGGGACAACACAAATTGTATTCTCATCACAGTACTGCAAAGCAAGTTTAGGATCCAAAGTAATATGCTCCCTTGAAATAGGCACTTGCCTCATCTCCACCTGCCATAACTGGGAGAATTTTTCCCACACTACCTGCATTCCTGTACTGATAACAAAATTTGGTTTGTCATAAGGTTTGCCCTGAGCAATTCTCCTTTTCTTCCATCTTAACCAGGCAGCAATTCCACCCAACATACATGCCTCGCTAGATCCTATACCAACTGCTCCCGTCTTCCATTTGCGTTTCTCTGGAGTATTCCACAAATTAGCCAGGATATTGATACATTTTCCGTTCATCACAGCAACCCTCGGATATTCTGTTTCATCTATATAATTTATATTTATAGCCTCATTCATAAGTCTGGTTGCGTATTTGTCCATATACGTTGTTACAAATGTGGCCAGGTTCAGCATTGGATTGGTTTGAGGATATGTTTCCTCTTTAACCATCTGATAAGCAACCTCGGGATCTGTTGGATTCTGGGGAATTACATCTACCGGTGCCGGTTCCAAAATTCTTTTCTGCGCAAACACTGGAGTTTGCATGTTTTTCTCTTCTTTCATAATCTTCTGAATTTTAAATTGTTTACAGAATAAACATTACAGCATTCATAACAAAGGAGAGTAATTTTTGTTGCAGAAAATATTTTATTTTAAAAATATATTAAAATTATTTAAAAAATATTTGCAGATAATAATTATTCTAATTATCTTTGCAGAAGAAACAAAAAAAGGAGATATATGTTGTTGTTGAGAGAAAAAATTAAAGAGGCCGGATTAAAGGCTACACCACAGAGGATAGCAATCTATGAATCAATGAGAAAATTGGGACATGCCTCTGCCGATATGGTGGTTGAAGATTTGAGGGAGCAGCATCCTTCGCTTACAGTAGCTACCATTTATAATGTTTTGGAATCATTTGTAAATGCAGGATTGCTTGTAAGAAGATTCAGCTCCAACAACAAAATGTATTTTGATGTGAATGTATATGAACATGCACATATGTACGATCTGGATGAAAATTCATACATGGATTTTAACGATCCAGAACTTGTAAAAATTGTAATGGATTTTATTTCTACAAAAAAATTTGATAAATTTGAGATTAAATCTGTAGACATACAGTTAGTTGGTAAAAAACAATAATTTAAATAAAACAAACAATAAAAATATAGGAGATTAAAATTATGGCATCTATTAAAGGTACTCAGACTGAGAAAAATCTATTGACAGCTTTTGCTGGTGAGTCACAGGCAAGAACCAGATACACTTTCTTTGCAAGTGTAGCAAAAAAAGAGGGTTACGAGCAGATTGCAGCAGTTTTTACTGAGACTGCAGAGCAGGAGAAAGAGCATGCTAAAAGATTCTTCAAATTCTTGGAGGGTGGCGATCTTGAGATTACTGCAACTTATCCTGCAGGTAAGATTGGTACTACCGCAGAGAACTTGTTGGCTGCAGCTATGGGCGAGAACGAGGAGTGGAGCGAGGCTTACCCTCATATGGCAGAGGTTGCTCAGCAGGAAGGCTTTACAACTGTAGCTGTTGCATTCAGAGAGATTGCTAAAGTTGAGGCTATGCACGAGGAGAGATACCGCACACTACTTGCAAGAGTTGAGGCTGGTAAAGTATTTGAGAGAGAGGAGTCTATTGAGTGGCAGTGCCGTAACTGCGGTTACGTTTACACTGGCAAGGCAGCTCCAAAAACTTGTCCTGCATGTCTTCACCCACAGGCATACTTTGAGCCTAAAAAATGGAACTACTAATATAAATAGTGTTTATAAAACAAAAGAGGCCGGGTCAAAAGTAATTTTGATCCGGTTTTCTTATATATACATTTTTCAGGTTCAGCATTGTTCCCACTTCAGAGAAAAGCTCACAACTCGATTTATGCTGCAATATTGAGTGACATATTAGAGCTATTTGCCTTGA